>JBGSWL010000114.1:0-23653 GCA_041752455.1 Roseitalea sp.
GCTACGACGGAACGTTCCGCGCGGCGCTGCGCATGGCGCCCGATGCCGCCAAGGCGTTTCCGCGCATCGCCAAGCTGATGTGGCGGATGGGCGAAATCCTGTTCTGGATTGCCGGGTGGGTGATCGGTGCGGCTTTGCTGACCGTCAAGCTCATGCGGATGACGGTGCGCGGCGCGGCGGCAGCCGGTCGCCTGCTTGCCCCTCGCGTCCCGCTTGCGCGCGTGTCACTGCGCTGAGGTCGGCAAAGCTTTCAGGTAAGCGGCAATCGCGGCGCGATCTTCGGCCAAAAGCCGCGACGTGTTGTCCTGCACCGACACCATCGACCCGCCGACCGAATCAAAGTCCGGCGTGAAGCCGCTTTCCAGATAGTAGGCGATGTCGGTCGCCGACCAGCCTGCAAGACCGGGTTCGGAGTTGTGCAACCCGGGAATGCGCCCCGTGCCTTCCGGCGCCGGACCACCGGCGAGCCAGCGGCTGTAGTCGGTCGCGCCTGCGGCATTGCGCGGCGTGTGGCACTCGCCGCAATGGCCGGGGCCTTCAACGAGATATTGACCGCGCAGGACCTCAGGCGAAGCATCTGCAATCGTCACGGCTGGTTCATCGGTCAGAAAGGCCAGCTTCCACAGACCGATGCCGCGGTGCACGTTGAACGGAAAGCCCAGTTCGTGGGCGGGTGCAACGCCATCGACCGGCGGCAGCGTTTTCAGAAATGCCCAAAGATCGGCGACATCCTGATTAGTCATCCGCGCGTAGGATGCATATGGAAACGCCGGATAGTAGTGCCGGCCGTCGGGAGAAACCCCGGCCTTCATCGCGTTGAGAAAATCAGCATCGGACCAGGCGCCGATCCCATCTTCCGGATCGGGCGAAATATTGGGCGAAACGAAAGTCCCGAACGGCGTCTCGAGACGATGCCCGCCGCCCAGCAGCAACTTGTCGTCGCCCTTGGCCTTGTCGGCCGCATGGCAGGATCCGCAACCGCCCGCCCAGAACACCGTCTGTCCGCGCGCGGCATCACCGACCGGCAATGTGGACGCTATGGTCTGCGGAACGGTCAAAAACCAGAAAGCTGCGCCGCCCAGAAGGGCGGCGACAGCTCCAAGTGTGATGAGTTTGCGGATCACCGGACCGGTGCGTCAGTTCTTGACGCGGAACGTCTCGTGGCACGAGGCGCAGTTGCCGCCAACGCTGCCGAGAAGCGGTCCAAGTGCTTCGACGGACTGCGGCGCAGCAGCAATTGCAGCGGCCGTATCGGTATCGAACTTGGCGATCTTTGCCTTGAAACCGTCCATGTCGGTCCAGATGGCTGGAGCAGCTGTCGTCGGCTTGCCTTCGCTGTCGGCACCGGTTTCCGAGCCCGCAGGGAAGTAATCGCCATAAACCTTGGAAACGTCGTTCATCTTCTGGAACGAAGCGAGTGCGACGGTGGCATCAAACGCCATCTCACCCTTGGCCATCTTGGAAAGCGCGCCCATGGCACCGCCAACTTCCTTCATGGCCATCTTGCGCGCATTGATCGCATCGCCGTGGGCCGCTGCAAAGGCGAGACCGCCTGCTGCCATGGCCATCACGACACCGAGAATGAGTGATTTCTTCATCGAGTAGCTCTCCATCCGGGACATGGCCGACACGTCAGGCGATCGACCTGAACGTACGCTATCACAGTGGATCAGACGCTTGTGTTCAACACATTGTCAACAAAATGCAGGCATCAAAACTTGAAACCGTCACATTTTCTTTGCAGTGGGCACCGTCGAGTGGATGGAAAAGTCCGGTACGACCCGGACTTTTCACTTGACGTTTGCAGGCCGAAGGTCAGGCCGTAGCTGTCTCATACATCTCCAGCACATGATCCCAATTGATCAGGCTGTCGACGAAGGCTTCGAGATACTTCGGACGGGCATTGCGATAGTCGATGTAGTAGGAATGCTCCCAGACATCGACGCCGAGGATCGGGTGCGCGCCATGAACGAGCGGATTTTCGCCGTTCGGGGTCTTCATCACTTCGATCTTGCCATCCTTGACCGCAAGCCAGGCCCAGCCCGAACCGAACTGCGTCGTGCCGGCGGCGATGAAATCGGCACGGAACTTGTCATAACCGCCCAGATCGCTGTCGAAGGCCGCTGCGAGTTTGCCCGGCAGGCTGGTGCCGCCGCCGCCCTTCTTCATCCAGTGCCAGAAGTGGATGTGGTTGTAGTGCTGGCCGGCATTGTTGAACAGTCCGGGGTTCTTGCCGAACGACTGCTTGACCACTTCCTCGAGCGACAGGCCATCCATGCCGGCTTCTGCGGCAAGGCGATTGCCGTTGTCGACATAGGCCTTGTGGTGCTTGTCGTGGTGAAATTCGAGTGTTTCCTTGGACATGAACGGCGCAAGCGCTTCATAGTCGTAGGGAAGTTCCGGGAGTTCGAAAGCCATGGCTCGGTCCTCTTCAGGCGTTGGTAAAACTTGATGCGGTCTACCCCTGACTTAGGACTGCAAACCGGTTGTGACAACCACGCAAGTAAGGATCACGACGGTGAATGTGCCCAATCCCAGTAGAGTTCACGCGCTTTCCGGGCAATCGGACCGGGCTGGAGTTCGCGGTCCTCGATGCGGATCACCGGCACGACCTTGGAATGATTGCCTGTGGAAAAGATCTCGTCGGCTTCCATGAAGTCTTCGATCGTCAGGGTCATTTCCTTGGTCTTGAATCCGTAGCCGTGCAGCAGGTCGATGACGCGCGAGCGAGTGATCCCCGACAGGAACGAGCGGTTGGCGGCCGGTGTCATCACCTGACCATCCTTGACGATGAAGATATTGGACGTTGCCGTCTCGCAGATGTTTCCGAGCATGTCACGCACGAGGCAGTTGTCGAAGCCGCGGCGTCTGGCTTCGAGAAGCGCGCGCGCATTGTTGGGATAGAGACAGCCGGCCTTCGCATCGGTCGGCATCGTCTCGATTGTCGGACGGCGGAATGGCGAGACGGTGACAGAAAAGCCGTTCGACGCGATCATCGGGGCTTCGAACAGCGTCAGGCAAAAGCGCGTGGAATCCGGGTCAGCCGGCACGCCCATGTAGCCGCCGGCTTCGGCCCAATAGGTCGGGCGGATGTAGATCGCCGTGTTGCCGTCGAACTTTGCGATGCCGTCGCGCGCAAGGCCGATCATCGTTTCGGCTGGCATTGTCGGATCAAGCCCGAGCGCGGTTGCCGACCGGTTGACGCGCTCGCAATGCAGGTCGAGGTCGGGTGACACGCCCTCAAACCAGCGCGCGCCGTCGAACACTGTCGAACCAAGCCAGACCGCATGGGTGCGCGCGCCCATGATCGCGACATTGCCCTCGTGCCAGTCGCCATCGACATAGGTCCAGGTGCGGCTTGGGGCGGGCGGCAGAGTGCTCATGTCAGGCTCCTTCACGTTGCAGGTGTCGCTTATGGCCAAGCCCCAACCGCCGTCAATCGGTCACGTTGCGTTGGGGGCGGTCAGGTCGCAAGACTTGACCCGCCATGCCGATCCGGACCAGATGACGTCCCGATCAACGGATCATCTTCCCCCATGCCCGCAACCGGCTATGCTTTCGACGCCTACGGTACACTCCTCGATGTCCATTCCGCCATGCGGGTCCACGCGCCACGCCTCGGCGACAGCTGGACGCGGTTGTCAGCCGACTGGCGCGCCAAGCAGCTTGAATACACCTGGGTCCGCAGCCTGATGGGCAGCTATGCGGATTTTTGGACCATCACCGAACAGTCGCTCGACCATGTGCTCGCTGTGCATGGTCACCGCGATCAGGTGCTGCGCGATGATCTGCTGCAATCCTACTGGACGCTTTCGGCCTACAGTGACGCGGTCCCTGCGCTGCAGAAGCTGAAGGCGCGCGGCCATCGGCTCTGCGTCCTGTCAAACGGTTCGCCCGACATGCTGCACGCCGTGCTCGGCACTGCAGGGCTTGCCGAACTTCTCGACGAAGTGCTGTCGGTCGATGCCATCAAGGTCTACAAGACCGCGCCCGAGGTCTACCGGATGGTGACCGATGCCTGGGATTGCCCGGCGCGGGAGGTTGCATTCATCTCGTCCAACCGTTGGGACGTGGCCGGGGCATCCAAGCACGGCTTTCACCCGATCTGGGTCAATCGCACCGGTGCCCCGGATGAATATCCGAATTATCCCCCGGAGGCGGTGATCAGCACGCTGGCGGATTTGCCTGCCATCTGACGAAGATTGTGTTGCAAGGCAGCAACGGACATCGCGAATCAGGCGCAACCTCCAAGGCTTTGCAGCGCTGTGCCTGCAACCGGCCTCTTTCCCCTGTTTTCAAGCGTTCGAGACTGCACTAGCGGTCCCTGAACATTTGAAACGGATTTCCCATGCCCATCCAATCGCGACGCGCCTTCCTGTCCTTCAGCGCTGCGGCAGCACTTGCTGCCACCGCAGGCTGCACAACGACCATCGAGGAAGCGCCGGAGCCGACCACCAGCGCCCGCAAGGCGCGCATGCCGTTCGGACCCGAGCCGGTGTTCGAGCCGTTCGACGTGATGTATGCCGCCCTGCGGGACGAAGAGTTCGATGTCCCGGCGATCCCCTACCAGCAGATCGACCCGCAATATCTGCGCCAGGTCGTGCGCGACCCGACAGGCGAAAAGGCCGGCTCGATTGTTGTCGATACCGGCAACCACTTTCTCTATCTCGTGCTCGGCAACGGCAATGCGGTGCGCTACGGCGTCGGCCTCGGCCGGGCCGGGTTCGAATGGTCGGGACGCGCCGTCATGCAGTGGAAGCGCAAATGGCCGACCTGGACGCCGCCGGAGGAAATGATTGCCCGCGCTCCGGAACTTGAAAAGTATTCGGCTGAAAACGGCGGCCAGAAGCCGGGGCTCGACAATCCGCTTGGCGCGCGCGCGCTTTACATCTTCCAGGGGCAGGTCGACACACTCTACCGTCTGCACGGCACACCGCAGTGGAATTCCATCGGCAAGTCGGTGTCGTCGGGCTGCGTGCGCCTGATGAACCAGGACGTGATCGATCTCTACAGCCGCGTTCCGAACAAGAGCCCGATCCTGGTGCGATAAGCCAAAAGCAACTCCAGCGAAACCGGGTACCGGTTTCGCGTAGGCAATTGCGGAGCAAGACAGGAGGCGGGGGTCAAAGCCCCCGCTTCAGGCTGCCCAAGATACCGCGCACGATCGCCCGTCCGAGCTGCGACGAGACGGTTCGCACCATGGATTTCATCGCGGCTTCGCCGACCGACTGACGGTTGGATGTGCGCGGACGGTTCGAGGTCTGGCGTGTCGTCGTCGAGCGCGGCCGCGTTTTTGTCCTGCGACGGTCGCGATCATAGTCGCGTTCATCGTCGTCGTCGTCGTCATCATCGTCCCGCGAACCCGGCAGCCGCCATTGCGACCGGGCAGAGCGGTTGCGATCGTCTTCATCTTCGCGCGCGCGCTGGTCATCCTCGCGGCGCAGCTCGTCTTCCGCGCGCTTTTTCAGCATCTCGAAGGCTGATTCGCGGTCAATGGTCTCGTCATATTGGCCGGACACCGGGCTGAGCTTCATCAACTCGTCGCGCTCGCGATCTTCGAGTGGCCCGAGGCGCGATGCCGGCGGGCGGATCAGCGTGCGCTGCACCATCGAGGGCACACCCTTGTCGCCAAGGGTCGAAACCAGCGCCTCGCCGACGCCAAGCTGCGTGATCGCCTCGAACGCATCGAACTCAGGGTTCGGGCGGAACGTGTCAGCTGCGGTTTTCACAGCCTTCTGCTCGCGCGGGGTATAGGCGCGCAGCGCATGCTGGATGCGGTTTCCGAGCTGCGCCAGCACGGTATCGGGCACGTCGAGCGGGTTCTGCGTGACGAAATAGACGCCGACGCCCTTGGAGCGGATCAGGCGCACCACCTGCTCGACACGGTTGACGAGTATCTTCGGGGCTTCATCGAACAAGAGATGGGCCTCATCGAAAAAGAACACGAGGCGCGGCTTTTCCGGGTCGCCGATTTCCGGCAGTTCCTCGAACAGCTCCGACAACAGCCAGAGCAGGAACGTCGCGTAGAGGCGCGGGTTCATCATCAGCTTGTCGGCGGCCAGGATGTTGATGGCGCCGCGTCCGTCCGGCGTCGTGCGCATGATATCGTCAATGCGCAGTGCCGGTTCACCGAAGAAGTGCTCGGCGCCCTGCTCTTCCAGCACCAGCAGCTTGCGCTGGATCGTGCCAATCGACTGCTTGTTGACCGAACCATAAAGGCGCGACAGTTCGTCGGCACGATCGGCCATGTTGGCGAGCAATGACCGAAGATCCTTGAGGTCGAGCAGCAGCAAGCCTTCCTCGTCGGCAATACGGAAGGCGATGTTGATGACGCCTTCCTGGCTGTCGCTGGCATCCATCATGCGCGACAGGAGAAGCGGTCCCATCTCGGAAATCGTCGCGCGGATCGGGTGCCCCTTCTGCCCGAACAGGTCCCAGAAGATCACCGGAAATTCCTGGAACTCGTAAGGGTCGAGCCCGATCAAGCTGGCACGCTTGGCCAGAAAATCCTTCGGCTCGCCCATTGCGGCAACGCCCGAGAGGTCGCCCTTGATGTCGGCGCAGAACACCGGAACACCCGCGTTGGAGAAGGCTTCTGCCAGGATTTGCAGTGTCACGGTCTTGCCGGTGCCGGTCGCGCCGGTGATCAGGCCATGGCGGTTGGCATATTTCAGCATCAGGCTTTCGCGGCCCGTCACCTCGTCTTCATTGTTGCGGCTTGCTCCGATGAAGAGGTCTTCCATTGCCTGACAGTCTCCGTGCCACGATGAATTTCGGTCCCGCTATAAATGTCATGAGCGCCTGCAACAATGGCAATCACCGCGTTTCCTTTCTGCCTTTGATCTTGCAGGAAGCACCGCATCACCATACGACGTCACGGACATAACCCCCGGAGGATTTCATGGAAGAACTCATCAACCGCATCACCACCAATGTCGGCATCGACGCAGATCAGGCTCGCAATGCCGTCGGCATGATCCTCGGCTTTCTCCAGAAGGAAGGCCCGCAGGAGCAGATCGCCCAGATGATGGCCGCCATGCCCGGCGCGCAGGCGCTGGTCGATGCGGCCCCGTCCGGCGGCATGCTTGCCGGCATGATGCCCGGCGTCATGGGCCTCGGCACAAAGCTGATGGGCATGGGTATCGGCATGGGCGAAATCTCGGGCATCTCGAAAGAGACGATCCGTTTCGCCAAGGAACAGGCCGGCGAAGGTCCGGTCGACGACGTGATCGCCGCCATTCCGGGCCTCGGTCAGTTCGTCTGATCGTGTGATCTTCTGCCCTTTGGCATGAAACCTGCGACGGCCTCCTGAACAGGGAGGCCGTTGATGAACCGTCGTGATTTTCTGGCCGGTTTTGCGACAGCTGTCGCATCCGGCACGTTGAGCGGTCCCGCGCTGGCACAGCAGCGTGTCCCGACAGTGACGCTGGCGGATCTTCGCGGCACGCAAAGTGCGCTCGATCATGGCGTGCGCCCCGGCGCGCTCGACAACCAGTCCGCCGCCTTCCAGGCCATGGTCGATGCGGCCGCGGCCAACCGCACACCGCTGTTCCTGCCGCCCGGTACGTATGTGATTTCCAATATCCGCTTGCCGGATGGCGCCGACCTTGCCGGTATTCCAGGTGCGACGCATCTCGTTTACGGCGGCGACGGGCATTTCCTGTCGGCGGAAACCGCGGAGCGCATCACCCTTTCCGGCCTGATGATCGACGGCGCGAACCGCTGGACCGGCGATGCCACGGATGGCCTTGTCGACCTGCGCGGTGTTCTCGATGTGCGTCTCGGCGAACTCGATGTGCGCGGCGCAGGTCAAGACGGCATCCACCTCGAACAGTGCGGCGGGTCGGTACGTGACTGCCGCATCTACGGCGCGGCGCGTTTCGGCATCTTTTCGGTCGAAGGCCGGGCCCTCACGATTACCGGCAACAGCGTTTATGCCTGCGGCAATGGCGGCATCATCGTGCATCGCTGGAGCCAGGGCGAAAATGGCACGATCATCACGGGAAACCGCATCGAAGCCATCAAGGCGCTTGAGGGCGGCACCGGCCAATGGGGCAATGCGATCAACCTGTTTCGCACCGATGGTGTCACCGTTTCCGGCAACATCATCCGCGATGCGGCGTTTTCGGCGATCCGCGCCAATTCGGCGCGTCGCATCCTGATCTCCGGCAACCAGTGCATCGGGTCGGGGGAGACCGCGATCTATGCGGAGTTCTCCTTCGAGAATGCGGTGATTGCCGACAACATCATCGACAGCGCAGCAAGCGGCATCGCCGTCACCAATCTCGATCAGGGCGGGCGCGGCGCCGTCGTTTCCGGCAATATCGTGCGCAACATCCACGGGCGCGGGCCGTATCCGGCCGATCCGCCCGGCTTCGGCACGGGGATTGGTGTCGAAGCTGATACGACGGTCACCGGGAACCTGATCGATGGCGCAACGCGCTTCGGGATCAATTGCGGCTGGGGGCCGTTCCTGCGCGATGTGGCGGTGTCCGGAAATGTCATCCGGGACGTCACCCATGGGATCGGCGTGACTGTTGCAGACGGCGCCGGTTCGGTGGTCATTTCCGGCAATGCCATCGCCGCGCGCGATGGCGCGATCCGCGCTCACCGCTGGAGCGATGTTCTTGACGGCGATCTTGCGACAGCGCGCCGCCTGCCCGATCACGTGACGCTTTTGGCGAACCGGTTCGGCTAGAGTGCTGCCCTAACTCACAGCGCGAATGCGGCCGACCTCACGGCCGTTGAAATCGCGGATCGGTGCCTGCGACAGTGCCTTGAGCGCCGGCTGGAGCGGGTCGTCTGTGGTCAGCAGCGATGCGATCAGTGCCGCCAGCCGCACTTCCACCGCGCGCGAAGCTCCGTCATCACACTTGAGCGCGAGGCCGATGCCTTCGCGCGGCAGCGCCGCCACATAAACGCCCTCGGCGCCGGTCTTGGCATAGATGCGCCCCTCGCCCGCCAGCATCAGGCGGGTGCAGAACCGGTCCGTGCCGGCGACATGCCAAGGTTCGGCGATGCAGGCGTCCATCAGGCGCCGTGCAGCCCTCGCACGCTCACGGCCAAGCCCCTCGCCCGTTGCAAGGCAGGCAAAGGCCTGCGCAAAGCCGGACAAGGGCGCGGCAAAGGTCGGTGCCGAACAGCCGTCGATGGCGCAGACATCGCCTTCCAGCGCATAGCCCGTGAGGTCAGCGATCGTCCCACGGATGTCCGCCTGGAGCGGATGGGCGGCATCGAGATAGCTGCTGACATCTTCGCCGAGATGGACGCAGGTGCAGAGAAATCCGGCGTGCTTTCCCGAACAGTTGTTGTGCAACCGTGTCGGGCGCTGGCCGGTGCCGACCATCGCCGCGACCGTGTCAGCGGAAAACAGTGGCCAATGCGGCCCGCAGCCAAGCGCGCCCTCCCCAAGGCCGGCCGCGACAAGCATGTGCGCCGCCGTTTCCACATGGCCGGGTTCACTGGAGTGCGAGGCGCAGGCAAGCGCCAATTCGTGGTTTCGAAACCCGAAGGCGTCCGCCGCGCCGCTCTCGACCAGCGGCAGCGCCTGCATCAGTTTCAGCGACGAGCGGGCAAAGACCGGCGCGCCGATGTCACCGCCCTGGTCGATGATGCGCCCTTGCGCATCCATGGCAACGAACGCACCGCGATGAATGCTTTCGACGCGCCTGCCCCTCAAGACCTCTGCGATGACCGGATTGCTCATCTTGCCCCCCACTACGGCTTGAACGAACGTTGGCTTCCAGGTTCAGATCGACTGGTTATAGGCACCGACTTCCGGATTTTCGCGCAGAACCGCATCGACAGCGCGGAACATCGCGATCTTGCGCTCCTCCGAAACCGGGCTCTCGACCACCACCACCATTTCCGGCTTGTTGGATGAGGCCCGCACCAGGCCCCAGGTGCCATCGTCGGCCACCACACGGACGCCGTTGACTGTCACGAGGTCAACGATCGGATGACCGGCAATCAGTTCACCGGCGGCATGCATCGCGGTGAAGCGCGCCACCACCTTGTCGATGACGCTGTACTTCACCTCGTCGTCGCAATGCGGCGACATCGTCGGCGATCCGTAAGTCAGCGGTAACGCACGATACAGATCCGCCATCGAGGATTGCGGGTTGCGATCCAGCATTTCGCACGTGGCAATCGCCGTGATCAGTCCGTCATCATAGCCGCGCCCGATTGGCGGGTTGAAAAAGAAGTGCCCGGATTTCTCGAACCCGGCGATGGCGCCAAGTTCGGCAACACGGCGTTTGATGTAGGAATGGCCGGTTTTCCAGTAGTCGGTCGTCGCGCCCTGCGCCTTCAGGACCGGGTCGGTCATGAACAGGCCGGTCGATTTGACGTCGACGACAAACACAGCGTTCTCGTGCAGCGCCGAAATGTCGCGTGCCAGCATCACGCCCACCTTGTCGGCGAAGATCTCGTGGCCTTCATTGTCGACGACGCCGCAGCGGTCGCCATCGCCGTCAAAGCCAAGCCCCACATCGGCGCCATGTTCGAGCACCGCGTCGCGGATCGCATGGAGCATTTCCATGTCTTCCGGGTTCGGGTTGTAGCGCGGAAACGTGTGGTCGAGTTCGCAGTCGAGTTCGATGACCTCGCAGCCGATCTGGCGCAGCACCTGCGGCGCGAACGCGCCGGCAGTCCCGTTGCCGCAGGCAGCAACCACCTTGAGCTTGCGCTTGATCTGGTGGCCCGCCACCAGTTCCTCGATGTAACGGTCGCGGAAGTTCTCGATCAACTGGTAGGTGCCGCCGCCGATCAGGTCGAAATCGCCGTTCAGCACGATGTCGCGCAGCGCGCTCATTTCATCAGGACCGAAGGTCAGCGGCCGTTGGCAGCCCATCTTGACGCCGGTCCAGCCGTTCTCGTTGTGCGAGGCAGTCACCATCGCAACCGACGGCACATCGAGCGCGAACTGGGCGAAATAGGCCATCGGCGACAGCGCAAGTCCGATATCGCGCACATTGGCGCCAGCGGCCATCAGCCCTTGCGTCAGTGCAATCTTGATGCTCATGGAATAGCTGCGGAAATCGTGGCCGACGACGATATCCGGTCCCGCACCCAGCCGGCGGATCAGCGTTCCCAAGCCCATGCCGAGCGCTTGAACGCCGATGAGGTTCAACTCCGGTGCCTTGTCGGAAGCCGGATGGCCAAACCACCAGCGCGCATCATATTCGCGAAATCCGGTCGGCTTGACGAGCGCCGTTGTTTCGAAACCAAAGGTATTGGGGGCAATCGAAGCGACGGGCTTCATGACGAATCCTCTTCAAGGCGGCGCGTTGCCGCGGCGAGAGCCTTGCCACAGACCGGCACGAGCGAAAAGGATTTTTACGCGCATCCGCGTGCCGAAAACTTGCGACACGCGTGCATCAGATTGTGATGGGGAAGGCTGGTCGGAGTGAGAGGATTCGAACCTCCGACCCCCTCGTCCCGAACGAGGTGCGCTACCAGGCTGCGCTACACTCCGGCCTTGAAGTTCGGCTGCTATAGCGGTGCTTCACCGCTTCCGCAAGGCCCGGAAGGCACGCAAGTCACGTCCGCGCCGTGCGTTTCGAACGCCCTGCGTCACGCCGTCAGAGGATTGGCGACAGAGGCGGCGTCGCGCCCCAGCGCTGCAAAAACCTTGGCGACGATGCCCTTGGCATCGAGGCCCGACAGTTCGTACATGCGCTCGGGCGAGGCCTGATCGACAAACCGGTCAGGCAGTGTCATCGCCCGGAAGCGAAGGCCGCTGTCGAGCAACCCGGTTTCGAACAGGTGTTGTGCGACAAACGAACCGAACCCGCCGATGCACCCTTCTTCGATGGTGATCAGCAGTTCGTGGTTGCGTGCCAATTGCCCGATCAGGTCGGTGTCGAGCGGCTTGGCAAAGCGCGCATCGGCAACCGTGGCAGGCAGGCCGTAGCTGTCGAGCATTTCTGCGGCCAGCAGCGCTTCTGCGAGCCGCGTGCCGAGCGACAGGATCGCGACCTTGCCACCTTCGCGCAGGACACGGCCCTTGCCGATTTCGAGGATCTGGCCGCGCTCGGGCATTTCAACGCCGACGCCTTCGCCACGCGGATAGCGGAACGCGATCGGGCCGTCGTCATAGGCAACAGAAGTGCGCACCATGTGCTTGAGCTCGGCCTCATCGGCAGCCGCCATGACAACCATGCCCGGCAGCGTTCCGAGATAGGCAACATCGAACGAACCGGCATGGGTTTGCCCGTCGGCACCCACAAGCCCGGCGCGGTCGATCGGGAACCGGACCGGCAGCGACTGGATCGCGACATCATGCACGACCTGATCATAGGCGCGCTGCAGGAATGTCGAATAGATCGCACAGAACGGTTTCATGCCATCGGCGGCCATTCCGGCAGCGAACGTCACCGCATGTTGCTCGGCAATGCCGACATCATAGGTACGCTCGGGAAACGCTTTTTCAAAAATGTCGACACCGGTGCCGTTTGGCATCGCCGCGGTGATCGCCACGATGCGATCATCGTGGTGGCCTTCCTGCGCCAGCGCCTGACCGAAAACCTTGGTATAGGCCGGCGCGTTCGGTGTCGCCTTGGCCTGCGCGCCCGTGATCACATCGAATTTGGCAACGCCATGGTATTTGTCAGCGGCAGCCTCTGCCGGCGCGTAGCCCTTGCCCTTCTGCGTCACCACATGGATGAGGATCGGGCCGACACCGGCATCGCGCGCATTGCGCAGCACGGGCAGCAGATGGTTGAGGTTGTGGCCGTCGATCGGCCCGACGTAGAAAAAGCCCAGTTCCTCGAACAGCGTCCCGCCGGAGAAAAACGTGCGCGTGTATTCCTCGGTCTTGCGCGCCTTGTCCTGGAAAAACTTCGGCAGGCGCTTGGAGAGTGCCTTGGCGCTTTCGCGCAGGTTCAGATACGTCCGGCCAGAGACGAGCCGCGCCAGATAGGCGCTCATCGCGCCGACCGGCGGGGCAATCGACATGTCATTGTCATTGAGGATGACGATCTGGCGTGCGTCAACCGCGCCGGCATTGTTCATGGCTTCATAGGCCATGCCGGCCGACATCGACCCGTCGCCGATCACCGAGACGACATTGCGCGCAACGCCCTGCAGCCGCGCCGCTTCGACCATGCCGAGGCCGGCGGAAATCGAGGTCGACGAATGGGCTGCGCCGAACGGATCGTATTCGCTCTCCATGCGCTTGGTGAAGCCCGAAAGCCCGCCTTCCTTGCGCAGCGTGCGAATCCGCTCGCGCCGGCCGGTCAGGATCTTGTGCGGGTAGCACTGGTGGCCGACATCCCAGATGATCCGGTCATGCGGCGTGTCAAAGACATGGTGGAGCGCGATGGTCAGTTCGACGACGCCAAGGCCGGCACCAAGATGCCCCCCGGTCTGGGAGACCGCGTCGATCATCTCGGCGCGCAGTTCGTGCGCCAGCAGGGGAAGCTGATCGTCGGCGATCTTGCGAAGATCGGCGGGTATGCGGACCGTATCCAGCAAGGGTGTTGACGGTCGTGCGCTCATGTCCTGGCCTCCCCCGACACCGCATCATTTTGGCGGCTGAGATATGGTATTGTGAAGTTGACGATAAAAAGTGTCAACTTCAATTGTCACTTTTCGCATTCGGAGGTTTATGACCAGCTTGCGAAGCCTTGCCAAGGGCCGCGCACTGCCGATGGACACCATGTCGCGTTTTTTCGCGGCTATTGTGCGGCGGTCTGCATTGCCAGATCGTTATCGCCAAACACCAAAGCATCCTGCCGCGCGCGCAAGGATGCGATCAGCGAGCCCTCGCGCGGCTTGGCATTGGCGCGGGTGATCAGGTCGCCCTTGCGGATGGCGGCTATGGCGGTTCCCTTTTCGAGGAGCCCGCAGGGCATCGCGCCAGCGGCGCGCGCTTCGCCAACCGTCATGGTCCAGGAGCGATAGTCGCCCTCGCCGACCGCGCCAAGCGTTTCACCTGCCGCAATGTCGCGCTTGGCGACCGCACAGACTTCAGCCACCGGCCGCGCCAGCGGCACCATGTCCGGGCGTCCGGTCAGCATGATGCGCGCTGCGGTCAGCGGCACTTCCAGCGAGGTCAGATGGTAAGGCCTGTGGAACGTGAAGTACGGCCCCGGCCCCATTTTCAGGTCGGCCATGCGTTCGTGGATGCGCGGATGTTCGGCCTTGATGACGACGAAGACGCCCGGCGATACGCCTTTGCCGATCGAATAGTCGACGCAGCCCGGTTTCGACAGAACGCCGCCGTCGGCTTGCGGAATCAGCACCGAGGCCAGTTGATCGACGGTGGCGCGCGGGCCGTGCATGCCTGCGACATCAGGAACCAAGCCGGTCGCGTTGGCGATCGCCGCCATCTCGACCATGGTCTTGGAGCCGTCGATGAACTCGACCAGCATCCGCACATTCATGTGCCGCCGGTCAGCTTCCTCCTGGTAGTCCGCCGGTACCGCATCGAAATGCAGGGGGTTGTTCTTGCCCTTGCCGGCGCAGACAACCGAGTGCCCCATCGCCGTCACGAACTCGATGATCTCCATGCATGACGAGGGTTCATCGCCCGCGCCGAGCGTATAGATGACGCCGGCCTTGTCTGCCTCATGCTTGAGGTAAGGGCCGATGCAGACATCGCATTCGACATTCATCATGATCAGATGCTTGCTGAAACCGATGGTCCGCATGCCGATATCGGCACCGGCTTCCGGCACGCCGGTGGCATCGATCACCACATCGACGAGATCATGAGACAGCGCCAGATCAAGATCATCGGTGACGGCAATCTTGCCGCGCTCGATGGCGGCAGACGCTTCATCGTGGCTGGAGACCGTCACGGTGCGGCCCTCGACACCCCAGGCCATCAGCGCTCCGGCGGCGGCCTTGCCGGGCGTGCGCTCCATGACCGTTGCGATCTCGACGCCCTGCATCATGGAAACTTGCGTGAAGATGTCGGTGCCCATTTCGCCGGTGCCGACCAGTCCGATGCGGATCGGACGGTTTTCGTCGGCACGACGGGCAAGATCAGCCGCCAGCCCGGTGAGCTTCACATTGGGTGGAACGCGCAACAGAGAAACTCCCGGACTTGCCTCGACCAAGGATAGCACAGCCCGTCGGGGAAAAAGCAAGTCTGGCCAAGGGCCTCGACGGGCCAGGCTTTGCCCTTTTTGCAAAGGTGGTCGCGCCGCCCGCATTCTCGCCGACCCTTTTTGGCCAGAATGGCGGCGCCCGAGCGCATCAGCCAAAGCCAAACCACCGGGCAAGCATAATTTACCTTACAATCCGTGAGGTAAATTATTGAGTTTACCTAATTTTTCGCAAGGTAAATTAGATGACATCCATTGCGTTGCTCAAATGTGACGCACATCCGATCACGCATTTTGCATCGCACACTGAATCGTTAATATTTCTTTACAGTGAATACAGGTTGTTGCTAGTCAATCATGCAATCGGGGAAAGCACGGAAACAGGCGCGGTGTCATTTAACACCACGGCACTGAAGGGCGAAGCTTTAAATCAGGGCAATCAGGACGTAACGGGTCTTTGATCGTGCGTCCCAAACATCAGGGCGAGGCGGCACCATGGCAATTTTGAATGCGACAACCGGTATTGACAACCTTCTCGGCGACAATGCCGATGACGATATCTTCAATATCGGTACAGGCACAGTCCAGGCGGGCGATCTCTTCCGCGGGCGCGGAAATCTGCTTGGTGGCATCGGCGATCTCGTCAATCTGATCGGGACGGGAACCTTCGATTTCACCGGCACGACGTTTCAGGGCTTCGAGCGGCTGACATTTTCGGCCCAGGGCGACGTGATCCTTGACGAAACATCCAACCAGTATGGCGGCGGTCTGATTTCCGCCGCAGTGATCACCGGCGTTGCGGGCTCTTCGCAAACCATCACGATCAACAACATCACCGGCGACTTGGCGCTCGGTCTCGTCTTTGCGGACTGGGACAGTGGCGAGGACATGATATTCCTCAACGGGACTGCGGGCAACGAAACGATCAGCGGCTCGAATGGCCAATCTGACACGATTCGCGGCGGCGCCGGTCTGGACATGCTCTACGGTCGTGGTGGCGATGATACGTTCATCCTTGTTGCCGGCGACGAGCAAGCGGGCGAACTGATCCATGGCGGCGCTGGACAAGACACGCTGCGCGTAGAGGGCGGTGGCACTGTCGATTTCAGCGGCATGACGTTTGTTGCGGTGGAGAACGTGGTGCTGGCGGACGCCGAGGGTACGCGCGTGGTTGTGTCCCAGGCAACAATCGACGCATTTGCCGGCACCCTGGATGCGACGGCGAGTACGAACGACACACTTGCCATAACCGACTTCGCCTTCCTTGGAACGTTCGGAACACCGGCCACGCGTGCGGCAGCATTCCAGTTGATGAATGACCTGTTCGACAGCGGGGTCGAAAACGTCGAATGGCAAGAGGGCGGCGCCACCAATGTGGCAACACGTTCGGAAGGCGTGGTCCTGGTCACCTCGACCGACAACGGCGGCGCCAACTGGTCAACCGGCACCTTCACGTTTGATGCTGTCACCGGCAACCGGATCCAGAAGATCACCAATATGGATGACGGCTCCAGCATCCGGCGCGACTTCAGCGTTGAAACCGATAGCCTGTCCTATCAGGCGATTTCGAACATTGTCGGCAGCCAGAATACAATCGAGACCACCTATGCTCCCAGCGGTCTCATTGCTTTCAGTCAAACAATCAACGACAACGGCACCGGGTCCTTCACAGTCTACGACGAAGCCGGTCGCGTGGACAGCCAAGCACAGATGGCCCTGAACGGGGTCGTCACAACGACCTACTTCAACGATGCCAACCGCCGGATACAAGTCGTGCAGACCGATGCCTCGAACGCGGTCTCGGGCTGGCGGGAGATCATCACCGACTATGATCCGTCGACGCAGCAGATCACGGGCAAGATCACCTTTGATGACATTGGAAACGTCACAACCGACACCTACACTGGCGGCGTGCTGCAGTCGCGCGTGACAGAGGATGCCGGCGGCACCAACGACCCGTGGTCGACGATCACCAACACCTATGTCGGCGGCGTCTTTTCCAGCGTCTATCACCAGTACGACAATGGCGGCGGTATGGTGCAGGGGTCTGCCAACGGCGACAAGATCGGCGGCGCAACTGGCTACAACGACGCATTGATCGGCAATGGCGGGGCAGACACCTTCGTCTTTTCCGTCGGCGGCGGCAATGACCGTGCCCTCGACTTCAACCGTGGCCAGGGCGACTTGCTGGATTTACGTCAATTCGGCATCGCCACAGTTGACGATCTGGAGGCCGCTGCAGTCTCTATCACGCAAAGCGGTGCCAACCTCGTCGTCAATCTCGGCGGCGGCGACAGCATCCAGATCAACGGCCAGTCCATGGCGACGCTGATGGACAGCGATTTCGTCTTGCTGCCGAGTTGATCTGCCATTGACGAGGCGTCTCCGCCGATCGGATGCGGCAGTTCCGAAATTGCATGCCACTACCGAAGGCGAAGGCTGACCGATTGCCGGTCAGCCTTTTTTCTGTTGAACTTTTCATCCGGAGCATGAATGCGCATGTGACGGCTGCTTCAGTTTCGCGCGCCTCGGGCCCAATGACCGGTCATCAAAAACGTTGAAGCAGCCATTCATGCAACGCCTCTCACACATTCTCGGCACCGGCATTGATCGGGTCAACCGGCTCAACACTGTTTCGGTGGGCCTCGCGTTCGGAGCGGGAGGTTCGGCGGGCACGGTGCTCGTATGGTTCGGGATGCTCTACGCCATCGTCCGCACAATCCAGATCAGGACGCCGATCGCACGGCCGCGCCCGATCCTTTTTCTGACCGTTGCAGCGCTTCTTTATTGGTTGAGCGGTGCGCTTATGGCCATTTCCAACCCGGATGATCCTTCAAACCGCTGGATGCTTCTGGAGCGGGCCTTTGCGCCCGGCATCCTTGTGCTTTACGCGCGTCTCGTTGTTTCGCCGCCGCGCGCCACGCTGGTTTCGCTGCATGTCGCCGGAGCGGTCGGTGCGATCGCCTGCGCCTTCTGGGCCATTCTCGAAGTGTTGATTCTTGAGGAGGCGCGGGCGGCCGGCGCGGCGGGAAACTCCGGCCCGTTCTCAACGGTGGCGGCTGTCTTTTTTGCGTTCAGCCTCGCCGGATTTGGCGATCGCGGCGGGCGCGTTCCGCCAGCGCTGCGGGCCCTGTTTGCCCTCGGGGTATTAGCGGGCGCTTACAGCGTCATCGCCAGCGGCATGCGCACACTCCTGCCTGCCCTCCTGCTTGTTCCGGCGATCCTGCTCGTCCTGCAGCCGTCCCTGTGGCGCTACATCAATGCGCGCAGCGTGCTGGTGGCGCTTTTTGCCGCGGCCGCCCTCGCCCTTGTGACCGCCGACACCCTGGTGGTCCGTATCGGAACATTGGCCGCCGAAATTTCGGCTGACGGATTTGCACCAAACCCTGCCACATCGCTTGGTCAACGCATGGCCATCTGGCAATGCGGACTGGAGGCGGTGCCCGACCTCTGGCTGACCGGCGACGGCAGGGCGGATGCGCAAACCCTGATGGGTGATTGCACACAGGCGTCCACAGGCAAGCGGCTGCAATTTTCACACTATCACAACGCTCCCCTCACGGCGCTGCTCTACGGCGGCCTGTTGGAACTGGTCGCCGTCCTTGGCCTGCTTTTGTCGCCGCTGCTCGTCCTTGCAGACGTGCGCAAAGCGCACTCGGACACCATGCGGGCAGGCATCGCCCTGACGTGCTGCCTCGTCACCATTTATGCGCTCAACGGCGCGACCAACCTGATGCTCGGCCACGATCTTCTGGATGCGCTGTATGTCTATTTCATCGCCGCGACACTTTCCGTTGCGCGCAACGATGAAAGGGAACATCCAAGTCCATGACCAAGAAGCGCTCCCTTGATCTGGCGGCAGCCGGCATCGGCTTTGTCGTTCTCTCGCCGATCATGGTCCTGATTGCTTTGTTCATTGCCCTGCAGCGGGACGGTCCGGTGCTTTTTGCGCAAAGGCGCATCGGGCAAGGCGGCCAGCCTTTCACTTGCTACAAGTTTCGCACCATGGCGGTCGGCACGCCGCAGGTTGCGACCCATACGCTGGATGGCAGTTCCATCACGCCTGTCGGCGCCATTCTGCGCCGGACCAAGCTCGATGAACTGCCGCAACTCTGGAATGTGTTGCGCGGTGAGATGAGCCTTGTCGGGCCCCGCCCCTGCCTGCCGACGCAAAGGGCGCTGATTTCGGCGCGTCAGGCGCATGGGGTCTCAAACCTCAAGCCCGGCATCACCGGGCTGGCGCAGGTGCGCGGCATCGACATGCGCGACCCTGAACGCCTCGCGCAGATAGACGCCGAGTATGGGCGGCGCGCAGGGCTCGCTCTCGACCTTTCGATCATCGCAGCCACCCTCCTGCCATTCCTGGCAAGAAGGCTCTGACTCGCATCAGTCCGTGATGAAGCCGCGATCGAGCAGCAGCCTGATGCAGGCGTCGGACGCTTCTTCCGCTGTCATCGTTGTCGTATCAACCGTCAGCTGCGGATTTTCCGGAACTTCATAAGGCGAGTTGATGCCGGTGAAGTTGGCGATCTGCCCGGCGCGGGCCTTCTTGTAGAGGCCTTTGACGTCGCGCTGTTCGGCAACCTCAAGCGGCGTGTCCACGTGGATCAGCAGGAATTCGCCATCAGGCAGCAGTGCGCGCGCCAGACGCCGCTCGGCGCGGAACGGCGAGATGAACGACACCAGCGTAATCAGCCCGGCGTCGGTCATCAGTTTGGCAACTTCGGCAATGCGGCGGATGTTCTCGACGCGGTCGGTATCGGTGAACCCCAGATCCTTGTTGAGGCCGTGGCGCACATTGTCGCCATCAAGCAGCATGGTGTGGTGGCCCGAAGCGGTCAGTTTCTTGTCGACAATGTTGGCGATGGTCGATTTGCCGGAGCCCGACAGTCCGGTGAACCAAAGCACGCAGGGCTTCTGGTGCTTCAGCGCGGACCGTGTTTCCTTGGTCACATCGGTCGCCTGCCAGTGGATATTGGCCGACCGGCGCAGGGCAAAATGGATAAGGCCCATGCCGACCGTGGCATTGCTCAACTTGTCGATCAGGATGAACCCACCGGTCTCCCGGTTCACATGGTAAGGATCAAATCCGATCTGGCGATCGAGCGTCACATTGCAGACCCCGATCTCGTTGAGTTCGAGATTGCGGGCGGCCTCGTGGGCAAGCGTGTTCACGTCGATCTTGTATTTCGGCGACCCGATCGTTGCCTGGGCAATCTGGGTGCCGCATTTCAGTAGATAAGTCCGGCCCGGGAACAGCTTTTCCTCGGCCATCCAGAGCACTGTCGTTTCAAACTGGCTGCCGATCTCTGCCGGTTGGGCTGCGGCGCAGATCATGTCGCCGCGCGACACATCGATTTCGTCGGCAAGCGTCAGCGTGACCGACTGGCCTGCGACCGCCTCCTCCAGATCGCCATCCATCGTCACGATGCGGGCAACGGTCGATTCCTTGGCCGACGGCAAGACCTTGATGCGGTCGCCGCGCTTGACCGTTCCACCGGCGATCTGGCCGGCAAAGCCGCGAAAGTCGAGGTTCGGCCGGTTGACCCATTGCACCGGCATGCGCATCGGCAGCGCCTGGACATCCTCGTCCACATTCACCGTTTCCAGATACTCCATCAGCGAGGGCCCGGAATACCATTCCATCGCTTTTGACGGCTCGACGACATTGTCGCCTCCCAGCGCCGACATCGGGATCGACGTGATGTGCATTTCACGCCCGAGCGAGTGGGCAAACGCGCGGTAGGCGATGTCGATTTCCGCAAAGATGCGCTGGTCATAGCCGACCAGATCCATCTTGTTGACCGCGAGCACCGCATGGCGGATGCCAAGGCTGGCGACGATGAACGAATGGCGCCGCGTCTGGGTGAGGATGCCCTTGCGCGCATCGATCAGGATGATCGCAAGCTCTGCGGTCGAAGCACCGGTTGCCATGTTGCGGGTGTACTGCTCATGGCCGGGCGTATCGGCGACGATGAACTTGCGCCGATCGGTGGAAAAGAAGCGATAGGCCACATCAATGGTGATGCCCTGCTCGCGCTCGGAAGCCAGGCCGTCGACCAGCAGCGCCAGATCGATGCGCTCACCTTGGGTCCCGACTTTCTTTGAATCGCGTTCGATGGCGGCCAACTGATCTTCGAAGATCATCTTGGATTCATAAAGCAGGCGCCCGATGAGCGTCGACTTTCCGTCATCCACACTGCCGCAGGTGATGAAGCGGAGCAGTGACTTGTTCTCGTGCGCCTTCAGGTAGGCATCGATATCGGTGGCGATGAGATCGGAGATATGGGCCATCAGAAATAGCCTTCCTGCTTTTTCTTTTCCATGGAGGCAGACTGGTCGTGGTCGATGGCGCGACCCTGTCGCTCGGAGGTCGTGGTCAACAACATTTCCTGGATGATCTCGGGAAGCGTTGCGGCACTGCTTTCGACAGCACCGGTCAGCGGGTAGCAGCCGAGCGTGCGGAAGCGCACCATCCGGTTCTGCCGTGTTGCCGCCAACTCTGCTGGCAACCGGTCATCGTCGGCCATGATCAACATGCCGTTGTAGCTGACCACCGGGCGCTCGGCCGCATAATACAGCGGCACGATCTCGATGCCTTCGAGGTGAATGTACTGCCAGATGTCGAGTTCGGTCCAATTGGAGAGCGGGAAGACGCGGATCGATTCGCCTGCCGCCTTGCGCGCATTGTAAAGCTTCCACAATTCGGGCCGCTGGTTCTTCGGGTCCCAGCGGTGATCCGTGGTGCGGAACGAGAAGATGCGCTCCTTGGAGCGCGACTTTTCCTCGTCGCGCCGCGCGCCGCCGAAGGCCACATCGAACTTGTGCCTTTCCAGCGCCTGCTTCAGCCCTTGCGTCTTCATCACGTCCGTGTGGACGGTCGAGCCGCTGTCGAACGGATTGATCCCGTTGGCGATGCCCTCCTCGTTGACATGGACGATCAGGCGCATGCCGCTGTCGCGCGCCATCTTCTCGCGCATTTCATACATGGCGCGGAACTTCCAGGTCGTGTCCACGTGCAGAAGCGGGAATGGCGGCACGGCAGGGAAAAACGCCTTGCGTGCCAGATGCAGCATGACCGCCGAATCCTTGCCGATCGAATAGAGCATCACCGGGTTTTCCGCCTCGGCGACCACCTCGCGCATGATGTGGATGCTCTCGGCTTCAAGCCGCTGCAGATGTGTCAGGGTTTTCATGATGGCAGACGATCCGTCGTGATCTCGGTTTCAGCGAAATGCCAGTTTGCATCGGCTGGCTGCACCCGGCGTGCAGGCGATGAAGTTCGGGTTGCGGTACTCAGGTTTGCCATAGGCAAGCGTTGCACCATCCTCAAGCAAAACCATTCCTCCTGCAGCAGCGAGAACAGCATGGCCTGCTGCGGTGTCCCATTCCATGGTCGGTCCGAACCGCGGATAGACGTCGGCTTCGCCCGCCGCGAGCAGGCAGAACTTGAGCGACGATCCGGCGCTGACCCGTTCGGTCACGCCATGGCGCGCCAGGAAGGCCTCGGTATCCGGCGTGCAGTGTGACCGGCTGGCGACCGCCGTCATCGCATCGGAGCAGGTACGAACCTCAAGCGGACGCTGATCGCCATCGGCCATGAGCTCGAACGCGCCCTGCCCCGCCACGCCGACAAACAGGCGCCCAAGGGCTGGCGCGCTGACAATTCCGGCGACCGGCCTGCCATCGACGATCAAGGCAATGTTGATGGTGAACTCGCCGGTTTTCGCAACGAATTCCTTGGTGCCGTCGATCGGATCAACCAGCAGAAACGTGCCGCCTTCAACCGCCGCATGGGTTTCCGCGCGTTCTTCGGTGACCACGGGGATGGATGGCATGTGCTCGGCCAGCGCTGCGCACACAATGTCATTGACGGCAATGTCGGCCTCGGTGACGGGTGAGCCGTCGGCCTTCTGCTGAACGTCCGGCGCGCGATCATGGATTGCCATGGCGACACGCTCGGCATTGCGGAGCGCGGGCATAAGCGCATCAAGCATTCCCGATTGCCGAATGTCGACGCCCATCACCATGTCCTTGCCGTTTCCAACATCACCGGGACCATTCCCGCCAAAGCCCTTATCGGCGGGTTGCAGACCAAGGTGAAGGTGCCAACTGTGGCAAAATGGGCTGTCTGGAGAAACCGTTTCCAACAATCGGGTCCGGCGGGATGATTTCCGGTTTTCTATTTCGTCTCGGGCGCGCCGGTGCCCTTAAATCGACTAAGCGGCGCGAAACCGCCCACAACAACCGCTGGCTGTCATCTCCGTGATGCAAACGTCGCTGATTTGCAGCGTTCGTCAACTGAAAGATTTGGCTGGGGCGCCAGGATTCGAACCTGGGAATGGCGGTACCAAAAACCGCTGCCTTACCGCTTGGCGACGCCCCAACACTGATGCGGGATTAGACGATCCGGAAACGGCCTGCAAGTTCCGGCAAGCACGTCGCGTTACTCTTCAAATCTGACCTGCTCCCCGGTTTGTCCTCGTTCAGAAGTTAGCTCTGTTCAGGGTTTGGTCCTTTGCTGACCGGTTGAGGAACTCCCGCGGCGTGAGCCCGTTGAGGCTCGTATGCGGGCGGTGATGGTTGTAGTCGTCACGCCA
>JBGSWL010000115.1:0-34215 GCA_041752455.1 Roseitalea sp.
GTGATCGGTGCCGGCCTTGCCGGCCTGTCGGCCGCGCGCGACCTGACGGCTGCAGGTGCGGATGTTCTTGTTGTCGAGGCGCGCGACCGCATCGGCGGGCGCATTCACACCTCGCGCCTGTGGCCGGACCTGCCGGTGGACCTTGGCGCCAGCTGGATCCACGGAACTAAAGGCAATCCGCTGACTTCCCTTGCCGACGATGCCGGTGCGCGGCGGGTTGCGACAAGCTATGACGCCGCGATAATGCTCGGACCCGATGGCTCCGAAATCGAGCCGGACATGGGGCCAGCCGAGACGATCCTTGAAGATGCGATTGCTGAAGCATCCGACCGCAACCGGGACATCTCCGTTCAGGAGGCCCTTGCGGCATCGCGCGGCTGGAAAGGTGCTTCGAGCGAAGACCGACGGCTGGTGAGCCATCTGGTCAATGCCTCGCTGGAACAGGAATATGGCGGGCCGGCAAGCCGGTTGTCGGCTTGGCATGGCGATGACGCCGAAGCCTTTGGCGGCGCCGATGTGCTCTTTCCCGACGGGTTCGATGCGATCACGGTCCACCTTGCCGAGGGTCTGACCATCGCCACCGGCAAAGCCGTGACGAAAATTGCACCGCGTGCGGTGACCCTCGCCGACGGAACCGTTCTGTCCTGCGACAAGGTTGTCGTGACCGTGCCGATCGGCGTCCTGAAGGCAGGGGCAATCGTTTGGTCCGAACCGTTGGGCAAGGCTCGTTCTGATGCCCTGAAGACGCTTGAGATGGGCCTTCTCAACAAATGCTGGATGCGGTTTTCGGAGACCGTATGGCCCGACGATGTCGACTGGATCGAATGGGTTGGCCCTCGCGAAGGCCAGTGGGCGCAGTGGGTTTCGCTGGCGCGAACGCTCGAGGCGCCGGTTCTGCTCGGCTTTCATGCCGGCCAGCAGGCCGCCGACCTCGAAAAGCTGGATGACCGCGCGACAACGGCTCTGGCCGTCGAGGCGCTGCGGGCGATGTTTGGTTCATCTTTTCCGGAACCGGTGGCCGCGCAGGTCACCCGTTGGGGCCAGGATCGCCTCAGCCTCGGCAGCTACAGCTTCAATGCTGTCCGCACCGATGAGCGCACCCGGGAGGCGCTGTACGGCGCTGACTGGGATGGCGCACTCTGGTTTGCCGGTGAGGCCACCATGCGCGATTATTTCGGCACGGCGCATGGTGCCGTTTTGTCGGGTCGTCGCGTCGCACGCGACATCGCCCGCGCCAAGTAGGAAAGCGCCTGCCTTGGCATGGCAAGCGTCGCATTACGCGACGTCATATCGCGTAAACTCCACATGGCGCTTGCTTTTCCCCGCCGATTGCGTTTCGCTTGACCTTCGGTCGTAAACCCAAGGTCTGAACTGCTAAATTCAGGCGGGAATTCGACGGGAAAAGTTCCAGTCAAGAAGGGAGCGCAACAATGCTCAGAATCAAGACACTGCTTGCCACAACGGCGATGGTGGCAGCCCTTGCGGGTGCCGCAAACGCCAAAACGCTTGTCTATTGCTCGGAAGGGTCGCCGGAGGGCTTTGACCCTGCGCTCTACACATCGGGCACCACGTTCGATGCCTCGTCCAAGACCGTTTACAACCGCCTCGTGGAATTCAAGCCGGGTTCGACCGAAGTCGTTCCGGGCCTTGCCGAAAGCTGGGAAGTCTCCGCTGACGGGATGGAATACACCTTCAAGCTGCGCGCCGGCGCCAAGTTCCACACCACGGAATTCTTCACCCCGACGCGCGATGCCAACGCTGACGACGTCATCTTCACCTTCAATCGCCAGGGCGATGCGGCCAATCCGTTCAACGCCTATGTCGAAGGCGCAAGCTGGGAATACTTCAACGGCATGTCGATGCCGGACCTCATCAAGTCGATCGAAAAGGTCGATGACATGACGGTGAAGTTCGTGCTGAACCGCGCCGAAGCGCCGTTCCTTGCCAACCTTGCGATGGATTTTGCATCCGTCATGTCCAAGGAATATGCCGATGCGCTTGCCGCAGCAGGCACCCAGTCGGACCTGAACCAGAAGCCGGTCGGCACCGGCCCGTTCCAGTTCGTCAACTACCAGCCTGACGCGGTCATCCGCTACAAGGCCCACCCGGACTATTGGGGTGGCAAGCAGGCGATCGATGATCTGGTCTTTGCGATCACGACCGATGCATCCGTGCGCCAGCAGAAGCTGCTGGCCGGCGAATGCCACGTGATGCCCTATCCGAACCCGGCCGACGTTCAGGCGCTGAAAGACAACGCCGACGTCAACGTCATGGAACAGCAGGGTCTCAACGTCGGCTATCTGGCCTACAACACCCAGCAGGCACCGTTCGACAAGGCCGAAGTGCGCAAGGCGCTCAACATGGCCATCAACAAGCAGGCCATCCTCGACGCCGTGTTCCAGGGTGCCGGCCAGGCAGCAACCAACCCTATCCCGCCGACCATGTGGTCCTACAACACCGCGATCCAGGACGATCCGTACGATCCGGAAGCGGCCAAGGCGATGCTGGCAACCGCTGGCGTCACCGATCTGTCGATGAAGGTCTGGGCAATGCCGGTGCAGCGTCCGTACAATCCGAACGCCCGCCGTATGGCCGAACTGATCCAGGAAGATTTCGCGAAGGTCGGTGTCACGGTTGAGATCGTCTCGTTCGAGTGGGGCGAGTATCTTGAAAAGTCCAAGGCGACCGACCGTGACGGTGCGGTTCTCCTCGGCTGGACCGGTGACAATGGCGATCCGGACAACTTCCTCGCCGTTCTGCTCGGTTGCGATGCCGTTGGCGGTGCCAACCGTGCGCAGTGGTGCAACGAGGAGTTCAACGCCATCATCCAGAAGGCAAAGGCCGGCACCGCCGAAGAGCGCACCAAGCTCTACGAAGAGGCGCAGGTTGTCTTCAAGCGTGAAGCACCGTGGGCGACGATTGCCCACTCGGTCGTCTTCATGCCAATGCGCAAGGAAGTCTCGGGCTATGTGATGGATCCGCTCGGCGGCCATTCTTTCGTCGGCGTCGATATCGCCGAGTGATCCCGGGCCGTTAGGCTGATACTGACAAGGCCGGGGCGGGCAGTGCGTCCGCCCCGGCCTTCACGCATCCGCCGTCCAGGGACGGCGCGTCAGGCGGAAACAGCATGCTTCGCTTCTTTCTTTACCGGCTGACACTTCTGATCCCGACCTTCATCGGGGTCTCGATCGTGGCGTTCGCCTTCATCAGGCTTCTGCCCGGCGATCCGATCGTTCTTTTGGCCGGCGAGCGCGGCCTGACCCCTGAACGCTACAAGGAATTGCAGACACTCTACGGCTTCGACCAGCCGCTGCCGGTGCAGTACTGGACCTATGTGATGGACCTCTTGCAAGGTGACTTCGGCACATCGATCGTCACCAAGCGGCCGGTCCTCGAAGAATTCTTCACGCTTTTTCCGGCCACCATCGAACTGGCGCTCTGCGCGATCCTGCTTGCAACCGCCATCGGCGTTCCGGCCGGCGTTCTGGCTGCCGTCAAGCGCGGCACATGGCTCGACCAGTCGATCATGGGCGTTGCGCTGGTCGGCTATTCGATGCCGATCTTCTGGTGGGGCCTGCTGCTGATCATCTTTTTTTCCGGCATCCTGCAATGGACACCGGTGTCCGGGCGCATCTCGCTCGTCTACTATTTTCCTTCGGTAACCGGATTCATGCTGATCGATGCGGCACTCTCGGGCCAGAAGGGTGCATTCTCGTCGGCGCTGAGCCATCTCATTCTGCCAACGGTCGTGCTGGCGACGATCCCGCTTGCGGTGATCGCCCGGCAGACGCGGTCGGCGATGCTCGAAGTGCTGGGCGAGGATTATGTGCGCACCGCGCGCTCCAAGGGATTGCCGCCGTTCACGGTGATCGGCGTCCATGCGCTGCGCAATGCGCTGATACCGGTCGTGACAACCATCGGCCTGCAGGTTGGCGTGCTGCTTGCCGGCGCCATCCTGACCGAGACGATCTTTTCGTGGCCGGGCATCGGCAAATGGATGGTCGATTCGGTGTTCAAGCGCGACTACGCGGTCGTCCAGGGCGGGCTGCTGCTGATTGCCGCCATCATCATGGTGGTCAATCTGTTGGTCGATCTGCTTTACGGCCTGATCAATCCGCGAATCCGGCGATGAAAAAGACGAGGCGCGCGCGATGACCGACACCACCAACACTTCCGGGAGCAAGACACCGGCCACCGCATCAGGGATGCGGCGCGCTGCCCTTGGCGAATTCTGGTTCTATTTCTCGCGCAACAAGGGCGCGGTGATCGGCCTGTATGTTTTCATGGCGATCGTCTTCATCGCGGTCTTTGCGCCGCTGCTGGCACCGCACGGGCCCACCGTCCAAAATCGGGGCGCATTGCTGCTGCCGCCTTTCTGGCAGGACGGCGGCTCCTTCGCCTATCCGCTTGGAACCGATGCCGTCGGGCGCGACATGCTCTCCCGGCTAATTCATGGCGCGCGGTTCTCGCTGTTCATCGGTCTTTTTGTCGTCACCCTTTCCGTATCGGTCGGCGTGGTGGTCGGGCTGATTGCCGGGTTTTTCCGCGGCTGGATCGACACCGTGATCATGCGCGTCATGGACGTGATCCTTGCGTTTCCATCGCTGCTTCTGGCGTTGGTGCTGGTCGCCATTCTCGGGCCCGGCCTGATCAATGCGATGATTGCCATTGCGCTGATCCTGCAGCCGCATTTTGTCCGCCTCACTCGCGCAGCGGTGCTGTCGGAGCGCGAGCGGGAATACGTGATCTCGGCCCGCGTTGCCGGCGCCAGCCGCCTGCGGCTGATGTTCGTGACGATCCTGCCCAATTGCCTTGCGCCATTGATCGTGCAGGCGACGCTGTCGTTCTCCAATGCCATTCTCGATGCGGCGGCACTCGGCTTTCTCGGCATGGGCGCCCAGCCGCCAACCCCGGAATGGGGCACGATGCTGGCAGAGGCGCGCGAGTTCATCCTGCGCGCCTGGTGGGTCGTCACATTCCCGGGCCTTGCGATTCTTGTCACGGTGCTTGCGATCAACCTTGTCGGCGATGGGCTTCGCGATGCGCTCGATCCCAAGCTGAAGCAGAGCTGACGCGATGCCCCTCCTTCGGATCGAGAACCTGACTGTCACATTTGCCACCTCGTCCGGTCCGTTTCGGGCTGTCGAGAATGTTTCGCTCACCTGCGATGCCGGTGAAATCCTTGCCATCGTTGGCGAGAGCGGGTCAGGCAAGTCTGTCGCCATGCTGGCATTGATGGGCCTCTTGCCATGGACGGCAACAGTCACCGCCGATGTGATGTCTTTTGACGGCCACGACATGCTGTCGATGGGGCTGCGTGAGCGCCGCTCGATCCTTGGCAAGGACATCGCGATGATCTTCCAGGAGCCGATGTCGAGCCTCAATCCGTGCTTCACCGTCGGCTTCCAGATCGGCGAAACGCTCCGTTTGCATCTCGGCATGGGCCGCGCCGAGCGGCGGACCCGTACGATCGAACTCCTGAACCTTGTCGGCATCCCGGCGCCGGAAGACCGGTTGTCGCAATTTCCCCACCAGTTGTCGGGTGGCATGAGCCAGCGGGTGATGATCGCCATGGCGCTCGCCTGCAATCCGAAACTGCTGATCGCCGACGAGCCGACCACGGCGCTCGATGTGACAATCCAGGCGCAGATCCTCGATCTGCTGGTTTCGCTGCAAAGCAACTACGGCATGGGCCTGATCCTCATCACCCATGACATGGGCGTCGTCGCCGAAACTGCCGAGCGCGTGCAAGTGCAGTATGCCGGCCAGAAGGTCGAGGAACAGGCCGTCGCAAGCCTTTTCTCCGATCCGCACCATCCTTACACGGCGGCGCTCCTGTCGGCGCTGCCGGAGCGGGCCGACCGGCGCGGGCGCCTGCCGTCGATACCGGGCGTCGTTCCGGGTCATGGCGACCGCCCGCCGGGCTGCCTGTTTTCGCCGCGCTGCGCCTTTGCGACCGAACTCTGCCAGATGCCGCCGGTGCGCCAAGGCCCGGAGCTTGGCTTTGCCCTTTGCAATTATCCGCTGGTCGCCGGGGTTCCGCAGAACCATCCTGGTACTGCGCGAGAGGTGACACGATGAACGCCGGCGCAGTCGTGGCTGAAGCACGTGGACTGACCCGCCATTACACGGTCGGAGGCGGGCTGTTTCGCGCAGCCGGAACGGTGCAGGCCCTGAACGGCGTGTCGTTTTCGTTGGAAGCCGGCAAGACGCTGGCTGTTGTCGGCGAATCCGGTTGCGGCAAGTCTACCCTTGCCCGCCTTGTGACGATGATCGAACCGCCGACCCAAGGATCGCTGCTGATCGACGGCAAACCGGTCACGGCCCGCGACCCCGGTTTGCGGCGCAAGGTGCAGATCGTCTTCCAGAATCCGTACGGCTCGCTCAATCCGCGCCAGAAGGTCGGCGCGATTCTCGAAGAGCCTCTGGTCATCAACACGCGCGACACGGCGGCCGAGCGGCGGCAAAAGGCGCTGGCGATGATGGCCCGTGTTGGCCTTCGCCCTGAACACTATGAACGCTATCCGCACATGTTCTCCGGCGGGCAACGCCAGCGCATCGCCATTGCCCGCGCCTTGATGCTGAACCCGAAGATCCTTGTGCTCGATGAGCCGGTCTCGGCGCTCGACGTGTCGATCCAGGCGCAGGTTCTCAATCTTCTGATGGACCTGCAGGAGGAGATGGGCCTTGCCTACCTTTTCATCAGCCATGACCTGTCGGTCGTGCGCCATATCGCCGATGACATTCTGGTGATGTATCTCGGCAAACCTGTGGAGGCAGGGCCTGCCGAAACCGTCTTTGCAAATCCGCGCCATCCCTATACGGCCGCGCTCCTGTCGGCGACACCGTCGGCCGAACCGGGTGCCAGCAAGGCATTGCGGATCAAGCTGGAAGGCGAACTGCCCTCGCCGCTCAATCCGCCCTCAGGGTGCCCGTTCAACCCGCGCTGTTGGCGGGTGCTCGACCAGTGCCGGACATCCGAGCCGCCGCTGGAAGGCGGCAGCCACGCTTATGCCTGCTACAACCCGATGGACGGGCTGGATCAGAGAAACACCCGCTCGTAGAACCACCATGCGCCGGTTGCGGCAATGGCCAATGACGCCGGCGCTGCAATCGCAGATTTGTACCACGTCTTGGTATTGAACCAGAAACCGACGGCGAGAAACGCCGCAGCGATGACGGTCAACTGGCCGATTTCCACACCGATATTGAAGGCAACGAGGCCAAGCACAAGCCGCTGCGGATCAAGCCCGATATCGCCAAGCACGGACGCAAAGCCTAGGCCGTGCAGCAGGCCGAAGGCAAAGATGATCAACGGTCGCCAACTGTGCAGTTTGCTCGAGACGATGTTCTCGACCGCCACATAGACGATCGACGCGGCAATCAACGGCTCGACCACGGATGCCGGCACCGAGACAAGCCCGAGCGTTGCCAGCGCCAGCGTGATCGAATGGGCCAGCGTGAAGGCGGAAATCTGCCAAAGCAGCGGCTTGAGTTTTGGTGACAGGAAAAACAGGCCGAGCACGAACAGGATATGGTCGAGGCCCTTCGGGATGATGTGTTCGAATCCGATCACCACATAGTCGACGAAGGTTTCCAGAGCGCCCGTGGCACCGCCCGCTTCACGCGGGATCGGCGCGCTTTCCACACCCGCCGACAGGAAGCCGGTGTAGGGATTTTCCATCGTACCCATCTGGCGCACAACGACTTCGCCGAATTCCGGGGCAAACTGCAGCGTCACCGGTGTATCGCCTTCCGGCAGCGTTGCGGTCAGGATGGCGAAGGCATCGCGCGGCAGTTCGACATTGGCTTCTTCGGTGACTGTCATTTCGGAAAGCGTCAGGCCAACCGGTTCGCCGCCGGCACGAGCCGTGATGTCACCTTGCCAATCGCCGAAGGCGGCAGTCACTGCCGTTGAAAGTTCTGTGGCAGACAGCGCGCGCAGCCGGTCATACTCGGCAGCATTTTCAGCTTCATTGGTGTCGATGATGGCGGAGAGATCGATGCCTGCCAGAAGCGCTTCGGCGTTGAAGCCGAACTTGATGCTGACGTCGTTGCCGGTAATTGTGATATCGGCGACAGCCGGCCTGACCTCATGGGCCGATGACAAATCAGGCCCCAGCACCATATGAAATGAAACAGCGGCCAGCGCCGCAACAGCAAACCGTCGCCAAGATGCAGGGAACCCGAAAACCATGATATCTCATCCTTTTGCTAACGGTGCCCTGCGGGCGGTCTTTGTGGTCGCCGGAATTGGCACGGCAGGTCAAGCGCTGTCGCATGAGATGTGGCTCGACGCGCAGCAATGGCAAGTCAAAAATTCGGCACCGATCATCACTGACATGCGGGTCGGCCAGAACTTCGAAGGCGCCATTTACGGCTATCTGCCAAGTGATACCGCACGTCTCGACCTGATTGCCGGCGGCACGTCGGCGCCGATAGTGTCACGCGCCGGCGACCGGCCGGCCGTCAATGTGGTTCCTCCGACCGGCGGTCTTGCTGTGGTCGCCTATGCGTCGACCGTGCAGACAACGCGCTACAAGGATTTCCAGACATTTGCCGAGTTCGTCGCGCACAAGGATCTGGGCGATGCCGTTGCCCGCCACGATGCCCGCGGATTAGCCCGAGAGCCGTTCAACGAAGCGTACTTCCGCTATGCCAAGGCGCTGGTCGCCGTCGGCGACGGTGCCGGAAGTGACCGGATGATCGGACCCGATGGCGGTTTCGAGACTGAACTGGTCGCGCTGGAGAACCCGTATCTCGACCTTGGCGACGGTGCGGTCGATGTCCAACTGTTCTATCGCGGCGCGCCACGCGCCAACGAGCAGATCGAAGTGTTTGCCCGCGACAGTGCCGATGCCGTGACGATCACCACGGTTCGCACCGACGGCGAGGGCAAGGCGACCATCCCGGTCATGCCAGGTTCCCGCTACATGCTGGATGCGGTCGTCCTGCGCGAGCCAAGCGAGAGCCTTGCAACCGAAAAAGCCGTACTTTGGGAAAGCCTGTGGGCCAACTTGACCTTTGCCGTACCGCTATCCTGACGCCGGGACCAACGGCCAGATCAGCGGAATGACGATCATCGCTGAAATGAACGTCGTCAGGTTGACGATGGCGCCGACCCGCAGGAAGTCGGTGAACCGGTATCCGCCGGCATTGTAGACCAGCGTGTTGGTCTGGTAGCCGATCGGCGTCATGAAGCTGGCTGATGCGGCAATCATTACTGCGACCACAAAAGGCCGCGGGTCGAGGCCGAGCGATTGGGCGAGCGCAATGGCAACGGGCGTCACGATGACCGCGACCGCGTTATTGGTGACAAGCTCCGTCAGAATGGTCGAGAGCAGATAGATCGCCGCCAGTGCGACCAATGGCGACAGTCCGATAAGGTGCGGCGAAAACCCGCCGACAACGATGTCGACAAGACCTGTCTTCTCCATCGCGGTGCCGACAGCGAGCATGGCGGCGATCAGCCCCAGAATGCGCCAGTCAACCGATTGCACGGCCTCGTCCACTTCGACGCAGCGCGTTGCCAGCATCACCACGGCGCCGATCAGAGCGAGCCCGGCAATCGGCATGAGGCCGAGTGCGGCGCCCCCGACGACGCACAGCATCATGCCGATCGCCAGCGGAGCCTTGCTCCTGCGATAACCGCGCTCATCCGGGGCCGAAACGTTGACGAGGCTGTTTTCTTCGGCAAACCGGGCCAGATCTTCCGGCGCACCTTCGATCAACAGCGTATCGCCGACCGACAACGGCGTTGTTTCGAACCGGTCTGCCATGTTCATGCCGCCCCGATGCAGGGCGATCGGATAGATGCCGTAGCGACGGCGCAGGCGAAGATGGCGCAGGGTGCGATTGAGAATGCGGGCACCGGGGCCGACGAGGATTTCGTAGATCACCGATGAGCGCGAGCCGGTTTGTTGCATCCGCGGGTCGGCTGGTGCGGCAAGTTCCCCCTCTTCCTTCATCGACAGGATTTCAGCGACCGACGATCGCAGGACAACCGTATCGCCCGCCTGCAGCACAACATCGGCAAGGTCGCGGCGCAGCGAAAGGTCGCCGCGCAACACGTCGATGATACGTCGGGCAGGCTGGTTGAAGGCAGCCACCTCCTTGGCGCGGACCCCGACATGGGGCGAGCCGTCCTCGATCACCGCCTGGACGATGAAACGTCGCCCCGACTGGTTGTTTTCAAGCGAGGCGACCCCGGTGCGTTCGGGCAAGAGCCCGCGCGCCAGAAGAAGCGCCAGAATGCCGACGACTGTCGCAACGATGCCGACCGGCGCGATCTCGAAAATCGTGAACGGTTCCAATCCGGCCTTGGTCGCGACGCTGTCGACGAGAAGGTTGGTCGATGTCCCGATGAGGGTGCAGACGCCGCCAAGGATCGCCGCGTAGGAAAGCGGGATCAGCAGCTTCGATGTCGATTGCCCGGTGGCCCGGGCGATCTGAGCGGCGACCGGAATCATCAGCATGACCAGTGGCGTGTTGTTCATGAACGCCGACATCACGGCGACCGCGATGAGAAACACAAGGAACGCGACACCCGGTGATCGTCTTGCATGACCGGTCGAAAACTGCGCGAACCTGTCGACGGCACCGGTGCGCTCCAGCGCTGCGGAAATGACGAACATCGCCGCAATCGTCGCAATTGCGGTCGAGGAAAATACCGCGAGAATGTCATCGACCGTCAGGATGCCCGCGACCAACAGCACCGTGACGCCCAGCCCTGCCGTTATTTCCGGCGACCGCCATTCCGTGGCAAAACCGGCAAACATCGCCGCAACGATCAACGCGGTCAGGCCGGCTCCAAGCACGGCAGGATCAAAAAATGTCATGAAAAGGTGCCCGTTCCGTCACCAATGCGGCGGCTTGTCGACGGGGATAGCCCCACGCAACTGCTCTTCGGCATCGGCAAATCGCCGCATCATGGCCTCCAGCCTGCGCTGCAGATCAATGATTGTCTCACCCTGGCGGGCAAGGACATCGCTCAGTTCTTCGATCGTTTGCGACTGATGGGCCACAAGGATTTCAAGGTCGTCCAGTCGTTCTGTGCTGCTCGTCGTCATGGCCTGTTCCCCGCACGCCGCAAAGATCGTTAGGCCTCCCGCCGATCAATGTTAGCACGCCACAAATCGGCTGAAAACCACGCCGCAAGGCGAGAGGCGTCTTGAACGGATATTGCCGACGGTTGCGGGAGACAGCCTGCTTTTCGGGCTGGATTCAGGTTGCATGCATGCTACCGTCTCCGTCACCAAGACCTTCATTCTCAACTGTTTCTCGGGAAGCCACATGGCGCCACTGGCCATCGAACTCATCGGCATCTCCAAGAGCTTCGGACCTGTTCGCGCCAACCGGGACATCAATCTTGCGGTTGAAAAGGGCACGATCCACGGCATTGTCGGCGAAAACGGTGCCGGCAAGTCGACCCTGATGTCGATCTTGTACGGGTTCTATCAGGCCGATTCCGGCGAGATTCGTATTGACGGAAAGCCGACACTCATCAATTCGCCCAACGATGCCATCGCGCGCGGCATCGGCATGGTTCACCAGCACTTCATGCTGGTCGAAAACTTCACGGTTCTTGAAAACATCATGCTTGGCGCCGAGGGCGCGCAATTGCTCTCGGGATCGATCCACAAGGCGCGTGGTGAACTGAAGCGTCTCGAGAAAGACTATGCGCTGGAGGTCAATCCCGACGCAGTGATCGAGGAATTGCCGGTCGGCCTGCAGCAGCGCGTCGAAATCCTGAAAGCCCTCTATCGCGGCGCTGAAATCCTGATCCTCGATGAGCCGACCGGTGTGCTGACACCGGCCGAAGCCGATCACCTGTTCCGGATCCTCGAGCAGCTCAAGGATGAGGGAAAGACGATCGTCCTCATCACCCACAAGCTGCGGGAGATCATGGCGGTCACCGACAATGTCTCGATCATGCGCCAGGGCACAATTGTCGCCACCCGCAAGACTGCGGAGACGAGCGTCGAGGAGCTGGCTGAACTGATGGTCGGAAGGCGCGTCCTTTTGCATGTCGAAAAGGGCGCCGCCCATCCGGGCGAAACACTTCTCAAAGTCGAAAACCTCACCGTTCGCGACGGGCGGGGTCTTGTGGTTGTCGACAATGTCTCGTTTCAGGTGCGCGCCGGCGAAATCGTCGGCATCGCCGGAGTCGCCGGCAACGGCCAGAGCCAATTGATCGAGGCGGTGGCCGGCATTCGCCGTGCCGAGACCGGACGTGTCCTGCTCGACGGCGAACCGATCGGCGTGACCGGCGATGCGGACCCTTCACTGCTGCGCAAGCGCGGCATGGCGCATGTGCCCGAAGATCGCCAGCATATGGGTCTGGTTCTGGCGTTCGAGGAAAGCGAGAACACAATTCTCGGCTACCAGGATCAGGACGCCTATCTCAACGGGCCGATGCTCGACCTTTCCGGCATACGCTCGGATGCTCGCTCCAAAATTGAAAAATACGACATCCGCCCGGCCAATTGCCGGCTGAAGACCGCCAATTTCTCCGGCGGCAACCAGCAGAAGATCGTTCTGGCTCGCGAGATGGAGCAGAATCCCAAAGTCCTGATCGTTGCCCAACCCACACGCGGCGTTGATGTCGGCGCCATCGAATTCATCCACAAGCGCATCATCGAGATGCGCGACGCCGGCAAGGCCGTCCTCTTGGTATCGGTCGAACTCGACGAGATCCGCTCCCTGTCTGACCGGATTCTGGTGATGTTTTCCGGCCGTGTCGTCGGGGAAAAGGGCGCGGACGCCACCGAAGGCGAACTCGGCCTTCTGATGGCCGGTGTCACCAAGGAAGAAGACCTGACGCCTGCGCAGGAGGCCGCGCAATGAAACGTCTTTTCACCACTGCGGCGCTTTTGATCTGTACATTGACGAGTTCCTACGCCGAAGTCTCGATCGTGCCCGGTCAGGTCGGAAGTTATCGTGTCGAATGGGACGGGCTAGTCGTGGAATTATCAGTGACCGGTCCGGTCGACGAGATATACGAGGCGACCTGGCGCTTGAGCGAAAACGGGACGGAAGTCGCGACCAACAACGAATACGACATCTTCCGCCTGTTTGAAGCGCCGTCAGTAAAGCTGGTCGAATTGGACCCGGCCAATGACCAGCCGGAATTGCTCGTCACCAACTTCACCGGTGGCGCCCATTGCTGCACGCAGGTCGTCGTCCACACCAAGACCGCAAACGGATGGAAGCCGGTCGACCTCGGAGCCTTCGATGGTGGCTCCCTGCTGTCGCCGGAAGACATGGACGGTGACGGTGCTGCCGAATTCAAGGCCGTCGATGACCGCTTCCTATATGAATTTGCCTCCTATGCCGGCTCGGCTGCCCCGCCGATGATCCTTGCCGTGCGCGGTGGAGAAAAAGTCGACATCACCCGCGATCCGGCTTTCGAGTGGACTTTGCGCAGCGCGCTCGACGATCTCGGGACCATCCCTGAGTCCGGCGAGGAGCGCAATTCGTGGCTCGCGGCCTATGCAGCGACGCTGGTTCTTTTGGGCGAAGCTGATCCGCTCGACTATGCCTCGAGCGCATATGATCCGGCGCCCGATTGGGGCATGATCACGTGCAAGGTGGAGATGCAAGATGGTGTCTGTCCTGATGGCCAGCAGGAAAGGCTTCAATTTCCCGAGGCGCTCACGCGCTTCCTGACCGCCAACGGCTATCTGGAGGCCCGGTAATTCCATGGCAAAGCCCTATGCCGAACTGCCGCGCTGGATCGACTATGGCGTGATCCCGCTCGTCAATCTCACCGTCGCCTTCCTTGTCGCCGGGCTGGTCGTGCTGGCTGTCGGCGAAAATCCGCTGCGCGCTGCCGGTCTGCTGGTTGAAGGGGCTTTCGGCACCGGCGATGGCATTGGCTACACGCTCTACTACGCGACCAATTTCATCTTCACCGGCCTTGCCGTTGCGGTCGCGTTTCACTGCGGCTTGTTCAACATCGGCGGCGAAGGTCAGGCCTATGTGGGCGGGCTTGGTGTCGCCGTCGCCTGCCTTGCCTTCGACAGCGTCTTTCCCTGGTGGATCAACCTGCCGATTGCCACGCTGATGGCAGCGCTTGTCGGCGGGCTCTGGGCATTGATCCCCGCCCTGCTTCAGGCCAAGCGCGGCAGCCACATCGTCATCACGACAATCATGTTCAATTTCATCGCTGCGAGCCTGATGGTCTGGCTGTTGGTCGGCATGCTCAAGCCGGTCGGCTCAATGGCGCCGGAAAGCCGGATCTTTGCCGAGGATGCCTGGCTGCCGAGACTGGGCTGGCTGATCGAAGTTTTCGGCTACAAGGTCCGGTCCGCACCGTTCAACATTTCGTTCCTGATCGCGCTACTGGCAGCCTTTCTGGTCTGGGGCCTGATCTGGCGTACACGCCTCGGCTATGAAATTCGCACAATGGGATTTTCGCCCAAGGCCGCGCGGTATGCCGGCATCAACGAGACCCGGATCATCGTCATCACGATGATGATTTCCGGGGCGCTTGCCGGTCTGATGGCGCTGAACCCGGTGATGGGCGCGCAGCACCGCCTGCAGCTTGATTTTGTCACGGGTGCCGGGTTTGTCGGTATCGCGGTGGCGCTGATGGGCCGGTCGCATCCGGCCGGCATCGTGCCTGCGGCGATCCTCTTCGGCATGTTGTACCAGGGTGGCGCCGAGATCTCGTTCGAAATGCCGAACATCTCGCGCGACATGATCGTCATCATCCAGGGGCTGGTGATCCTGTTTGCCGGGGCACTCGAGCACATGTTCCGCCCGGCGATTTCCGCCGCTTGGGCACGGATCGCCGGCAAGCGCGAACCTGCCCTTGCCGCCGGCGAAAGTTGAGGAGGATCACCGATGTCATCATTCGAGACCCTGATCCTGATCCTTGATTCCACCGTGCGCCTTGCGGTGCCGCTGCTTCTGGCCTGCCTTGCCGGGCTTTATTCGGAGCGCTCCGGCGTTTTCGATATCGGGCTTGAAGGCAAGATGCTGGCGGGGGCCTTCGCCGGGGGAGCCGCTGCCGCCCTTTCCGGGTCCGCCTGGGTCGGCCTTGGTGCCGCCATCGTCGTTTCGGTGGCCTTTGCGCTGGTGCACGGCTTTGCCTCGATCACCCATCGCGGCAACCAGATCGTGTCCGGCGTCGCGATCAATTTCATCGCAGCTGGCGCCACGATCATCATCGGGCAGGCCTGGTTTCGCCAGGGCGGCCGGACACCGGCCCTGTCGGCGGAAGGGGCACGCTTTCTCGGCATAGACCTGCCCTTTGCCGAAGCGTTGCGCGATGTGCCGGTCATCGGGCTGATCTATTCCGAACTGCTTTCGGGCCATTCGATCCTAGTCTACATGGCCTTTGCCGCCGTGCCGTTCACCTGGTGGGTCCTTTATCGCACGCGCTTTGGCCTTCGCCTGCGTGCGGTCGGCGAAAATCCCGGCGCCGTCGACACGGCAGGCATTTCCGTTGTCTGGCTGCGCTACCGCGCGGTGATCATCGCGGGTGTTCTCTGCGGTATGGCCGGGGCTTATCTGTCGGTCGCCCAGAATGCCGGCTTCGTGAAAGACATGACCGCCGGCAAAGGCTACATCGCGCTCGCAGCGCTGATCTTTGCCAAATGGAAGCCGGTCAACGCGATGTTTGCCTGTTTGTTGTTCGGATTTCTCGACGCAGTGGCGATCCGCTTTGCCGGGATCAATATCCCCGGCCTCTTTGAAGTCCCGCCGCAGTTCATGCAGGCCCTGCCGTATATTCTGACCGTCGTGCTGCTGGCCGGGTTCATCGGCAAGGCAATCCCGCCCAAGGCCGGCGGCCAACCCTATGTGAAGGAGCGCTGAACACCATGGTCCCGTCCGAAATGGCTCACATCGATCTCGACGCGCTCTATGCGAAAGCCCGCCACGCGATGGAAAAGGCCCGCCCGACCTATTCGAAATTCCCGGTCGGCGCTGCGATCCTGACCGCTGACGGCACGATCTTCACGGGCGGCAATATCGAGGTCATTTCCTACCCGGAAGGCTGGTGCGCCGAAACGACGGCGCTTTCGCACTATGTCATGGGCGACGGCGGCCAGATCACCGATATCTGCGTCGTTGCCGAAAAGAAGGCGCGCTGCACGCCGTGCGGCGGCTGCCGCCAGCGCTTGGCCGAGTTTGCTCCCGCCACCGCTCGGCTGCACCTGTGCGACATGAACGGCATCGTCGAAACGATGACGCTTGCCGACATTTTTCCGCATGGCTTCGAGGCCGAGGTCCTGTCTGAATCATGATGGCGACGACCGACCTCATCGTCGAGCGCCTTGAAGGTCTGGCGCCGCAAACGGCATTGATCCTCGGCTCGGGGCTCGGCGGTCTCTCCGCGGCAGTCGAAAATGCCGTGCGCATCCCCTACGCCGACCTCGATGGATTTCCGCACTCCGGCGTCTCCGGCCATGCCGGGGAGCTGGTAGCCGGCCATCTCGGTGGCAAACCGGTGCTGATGCTGTCCGGCCGCGCGCACTACTATGAGCGTGGCGATGCCGCCGTGATGCGCCCGGTGATCGAAACATTGGCCGGTCTTGGGGTCAAAAACCTCGTGGCAACCAATTCGGCCGGTTCGCTGCGCGAGGATCTGGCCCCCGGTTCGGTGATGTTGGTGACTGACCACATCAATTTTTCAGGCGCCAACCCGTTGATCGGTGAGGAAAGCGATCGGCGCTTTGTCGGCATGACCACCGCTTATGACCGCAACCTTTCCGATGCACTGCGCAACGCGGCGCGCGGGGCGGACGTGGCGTTGGGCGAAGGTGTCTACATGTGGTTTTCGGGTCCGTCGTTCGAGACCCCGGCGGAAATCCGCATGGCGCGTCTCATGGGCGCAGACGCGGTCGGCATGTCGACCGTGCCGGAAATCATTCTGGCGCGTTTCACGGGCTTGAACTGCGCCGCCTGCTCCGTGATCACCAACTACGGGGCAGGCATGACTGGTGCCGAACTCTCCCATGAGGAGACCAAGGAGATGGCACCGCTGGGTGGCCGCCGTCTTCAGGCCATCCTGACCCGCTTTATTGCGGACATGCCCTGAACGGTCCATGACGGGCGCCACCCTAGGACGACCGAACCAACAACAAAGGAGATCAAAAAGGATGGACGAACGTGCCCGAATGGCAGGCCGTATCCTGCCGCTGATCGACCTCACCAATCTCAATGACGACTGCACCCCCGAGGCAATCGCAAAGCTTTGCAAGGATGCAGTCACGCCTTACGGCGCCGTGGCCGCCGTCTGCGTTTTTCCGGCTTTCGTTTCCCATGCCGTGGCCTTGCTGTCCGGCGGGCCGGTGAAGGTTGCCACGGTCGTCAATTTTCCGGCCGGCGGCACGGATCAACGCGCCGTCTTGCGCGAAACCAAGCAGGTTGTCGGTGAAGGTGCGCATGAGGTCGATCTGGTGATGCCATACCAGGCCTTTGCTTCGGGCGAGGCCGATACGTCGCGCGCCATGATCTCGATGGTTCGCGCGGCCACGGAAGGCGCAGCGCTCCTCAAGGTCATTCTTGAGACCGGAGAACTGAAAGACCCGGATCTGATCCGCGCCGCTGCGGAATTGGCGCTGGACGAAGGCGCCGATTTCATCAAGACCTCCACCGGCAAGGTTGCAGTCAATGCAACGCCGGAAGCGGCAAACATCATGCTGTCTGCAATCAAGGCGACCGGCAACCGCGCGTTTGGTTTCAAGGCTGCCGGCGGTATCCGCACCGTCGAAGAAGCAACCGCTTATCTGGGGCTGGCCGACGAAATCATGGGCGCCGGTTGGGCAGCTCCAGCAACCTTCCGGTTTGGCGCTTCGTCGCTGCTTGGCGATGTGCTGTCCGCCCTCGCGGGCACTGGCAACGAAACTGCCGGCCAGGGGTACTGACACGATGCTGCCGCAGGAAGTTATACGCGCCAAACGGGACGCAAGAGCCCTGACGCCCGACGAGATTGGCGGCTTCGTCGCCGGCATTACCGATGGCTCGATTTCCGACGCGCAGATTGCGGCCTTCGCCATGGCGGTCTTCTTCAATGGCATGAATCGGGAGGAAACCGTCGCCCTGACGCTGGCGATGCGCGATTCCGGCAGCGTGCTCGACTGGACGGGCCTTGGCCGCCCTTCAGTCGACAAGCACTCGACCGGCGGCGTCGGCGACAATGTCTCGTTGATGCTGGCGCCGATCGTCGCCGCCTGCGGTGTCGCCGTGCCGATGATTTCCGGGCGCGGCCTTGGCCATACGGGCGGCACGCTCGACAAGATGGATGCCATTCCCGGCTATGTCTCGCAGCCGGACAGCGCGCTGTTTCGCAAGGTGACCGACGAGATCGGCTGCGCGATCATCGGCCAGACCGCCGATCTGGCACCCGCCGACAAGCGCTTCTATGGCGTGCGCGATGTTACCGCGACGGTTGAAAACCTGTCGCTCATCACAGCGTCGATCCTCTCCAAGAAATTGGCCGCAGGTCTCGACGCGCTGGTGCTGGATGTGAAATTCGGCAATGGCGCGTTCATGGACACTTTCGACAAGGCACGCGAACTGGCTGGCAGTCTTGTTGCGGTTGCCAATGGTGCCGGAACACCGACCGTCGCGCTTCTGACCGACATGAACGAACCTTTGGCATCCGCCGCAGGCAATGCCGTGGAAGTGGTCAATGCCGTCCGGTTCCTGACGGGTGAGGCACGCGACAGACGTCTGGAGACCGTGACCCTGGCACTGGCCGCCGAAATGCTTTTGGCCGGCAAGGTGGCCGCGACCGTGGACGACGGTCTTGTCATGGCCAACGCTGTGCTCGCTTCAGGCAGGGCTGCCGAAACCTTCGGGCGCATGGTTTCGGCGCTTGGCGGACCATCCGATTTCGTCGAGCGATACGCCGACCACCTGCCCCATGCGCCGCTGACGGCGGCTGTTACCGCGCCATCCAGTGGCCTAGTGACAAGCATCGATACGCGCGCAATCGGCGTTGCCGTCGTGGAACTCGGCGGCGGACGTCGCAGGCGCGAGGATGATGTCGATCTCGCCGTCGGGCTCACCGGGCTCGCCGGGGTCGGAACCCGGATAGACGCCGGCGATCCCCTCGCTGTAATCCACGCGCGCAATGGTGCTGCTTTGGAAAAGGCCAAGGCATCGGTGCTCAAGGCCTATCGACTGGGTGATACTGGACCAGAACCGCGACCGGTCATCGCCGAGCGTCTGATCGGTTGACCATTCAGCGCTTCATCACCAGTTCGCCGCGCTCGACAGAATAGCTGCGCAGGCGGCTGAGGAAACTCATCCCGACGAGCACAACGTCCAGCGCCCGGTCTTCGAGCACGATGGCATCGACATTGCTGATGCGGATGGTGCCGATCCGCATTTCGCGGATGGCCGCGCGCCGCCTTGGCCATGCCGTTGGCGGTCGAAACTTCGTAGATGTAGTCGGCTGGCGACAGACGGATGCCCGCCGCCCGTGCCGTGCTCTCGTTCATCGCAACCGTCGTCGCGCCCGTATCGATGAGACCGGTGACGCGTCGATTGTTGATCTGCACATCGGCCACATGATGCCCGCGCGCATCGGCGCGAATACGCTCGGTGCCCGAAACGCTGGCCGGTTGCGAAAGTTCGCGCGCCGCCTGCGACTGGTTCTGCTGCACCCGGATGCCATCGCGCGCCTGCCGCGCTGCCTGGTCAACCATATCCGGATTCGACGCGATGTAGCTCGTCCAGCCGATGGCGGAAGCCGACAGGGTAAAGACCATGACCATGTAGCGCAGCATGACGACGAGCCCCAAAACGGGGTCATCATGCACCGCAAACCATCATCACTTGGTTTAGCGCGTATGGCGACTTGCCGTCACGGTAAAGGAAGCCCTGTCAGCGCCGGCCGGCCTGTCTCATTTCGTGCCATACATCCGGTCGCCGGCATCGCCGAGCCCCGGCACGATATAGCCATGCTCGTTGAGATGGCTGTCGATCGAGGCTGTTACGATCGGCACATCGGGATGGGCGCCGGAAAAATTGGCGATTCCCTCGGGCGCCGCCAAGAGGCAGACGAAGCGGAGGTCCTTGGCACCGCGCTCCTTCAGCTTGTCGATGGCGGCGATAGCCGAATTGGCGGTTGCCAGCATCGGATCGACGACAATCGTCAATCGGTCCGAGAGGTCTTCCGGCGCCTTGAAATAGTACTCCACCGCTTCCAGGGTCTCCGGATTGCGATAGAGGCCGATATGGGCGACGCGCGCAGATGGCACCAGATCGAGCATGCCTTCCAGAAGCCCGTTACCGGCACGCAGGACCGAAGCAAAGACCAGCTTCTTGCCTTCGAGGATCGGTGCGTCCATTTCCGTCAGCGGCGTCTCGATCCGTTCCGTGGTCATCGCCATTTCGCGGGTGACTTCATAGCAAAGCAGCAGCGAGATTTCCCGCAGGAGGCGCCGGAACCCGGCGGTTGACGTCTCTTTCTTGCGCATCTGCGTCAGCTTGTGCTGCACCAGCGGGTGATCGACGATAGTGACGCTTTTCATGAGGAGGCTCCGCTTGCGGTTTTCTGCACACTAGGCTCTGCGGCCGATGGCTCAAGGGGCCGGACCCGATCAGCGCGTGTGGTCAACAGGCAATTGCCGCAGCCATGGCATCAAGCTGCGCCAAAATCGTTGCCTTTGTCGCCTCATCGACAAACGCCGCTTCCAACGCTGTGCGCGTGATGGCCACAAGCGCCTCGTCCGACAAGCCGAATTCGTCGGTGCCGATCCGGTATTCCTCCGCCAACGAGGACTGGAAGTGCGGCGGATCATCGGAGTTGAGCGTCACCTTGCACCCGGCAGCGCGCAGCGCCAGAAACGGGTGATGTTGATAGTCGGGAAACACATCGAGCGCGATGTTGGATGCCGGGCAGCATTCCAGGACAATGCCTTCGTCGGCAAGCCGCGCCACCAAGCTCATGTCTTCAATTGCCCGCACCCCGTGGCCGATCCGTGCCGGTTTGAGATGGTCGAGCGCGGCGCGTACGCTGTCGGCGCCGGCCAGTTCCCCCGCATGCACGGTGATGGCAAGGCCCGCGTCACGGGCAATGGCAAAGGCATGCACGAAGTCACGCGGATGATGCATCCGCTCTTCGCCCGCCATGCCGAAACCGGTGACCAGCGGATGCGGATTGTCGGCGATCCATTGTGCGGCCCGTGTCACTGCTTCAGGTCCGCCGTGGCGAAGGCCGGTCGCGATCATTCGGGCAGTGATGCCGGTTTCGGCATTGGCGCGGGCAATTCCGTCGGCTAGTCCGTCTACATAGGCCCGCTCGCCGACACCGACGGTCCGGGCATGATCGGTCGAGATGAAGAACTCCGCATAGAGACAGCGCTGCCGCGAAAGGCCGGTGAGGTGGTCGTAGGCAAGATCGCTGTAGTCTTCTTCAGAAGCGAAGAGTGCCGCCACGCGGTCGTAGACGGCGAGGAATTCCGTGAAATCGCGCCAAAAATAATGGCCTCCGATGATGATGTCGGAAAGGTCGGCACCAACAGCCTCGGCCTTGATCAGGGCTAGTGCGGGCGTGACGGCGCCCTCGATATGACAGTGAAGTTCGGCTTTTGGAACCACGGCTTGCCCCTGCGACCAAAGGCGCGACCACGGCGCACCTTGCATGCGCCCATGGTTTTCCGGCATAGCCGCTCCAAATGCAATGCGTAGCTTCCGACGCACAGAAAGGACACGCACCGTGACCGATCGTCCAGCCATTTCCTCCCGTACCGGTACCGTTGACGCCATGAAGCGTTCCTTCGGTTTTCGCGCGGTCGACGAGGGTGAAAAGCAGGCAAAGGTTGACGACGTCTTCCACAAGGTCGCCCAGCGCTACGACATCATGAACGACCTGATGTCGGCCGGAATGCACCGCGTCTGGAAGGACGCGCTGATTTCTGCGCTCAATCCGCCCAAGCGCGCTGGCTGGCGTCTGCTGGACGTGGCTGGTGGCACCGGCGACATCGCTTTCCGCGCCGTGGAAGCGTCGCGTCGCAATGCCGATGTCACAGTGCTCGACATCAACGGCTCGATGCTCGATGTTGGCCGCGAGCGGGCGCAAAAGCGCGGCCTTGCGGAAAACCTCGAATTCGTCGAAGCCAACGCCGAGGAACTGCCGTTTCCGGATGCAACATTCGACGCCTATACGATTGCCTTCGGCATCCGCAATGTGCCGGATATCCAGAAGGCCCTGAACGAGGCGTTTCGCGTCCTGAAGCCGGGCGGCCGGTTCCTCTGCCTGGAATTCTCTGAAGTCGAAGTGCCGGGGCTTGACCGGTTCTACGATGCCTGGTCGTTCAACGTTATCCCGCGCGTCGGCCAGATGGTGGCCGGCGATGGCGAACCGTATCGCTACCTTGTCGAATCCATCCGCAAGTTCCCCAATCAGGAAAACTTTGCCGCCATGGTCCGCAAGGCCGGTTTCTCGCGCGTCAGTTTCCGCAACTATACCGGTGGCATCGCCGCCTTGCACTCCGGCTGGAAGATCTGACGGCGATGTCCTCTGTCCTCGCGACGCTGCGGCTGATCCGGGCTGCCTGGGTGCTGACCCGGGAGGGCGTGGTTGCTGCGGTTCCGCGCGACGGGCTGTCCGGCCCGGCGCTGACCGCCCACGGAATCGCAACGCGCCTTGCCCGTTCGCGCACCGCAGGGGCCGACAATGCAACGCGCATGAACCGCGCAATTGCCCGCCTTGGTCCGTCCTACGCAAAGCTCGGCCAGTTTCTCGCCACTCGACCCGACATCATCGGCCTGCAGATGGCGCTCGATCTCGCCAACCTGCAGGACCAGATGGAAAGCTTTCCGATGGCGGAAAGTCGGGCGCGCATCCGCGACTCGATCGGTGTCGATGCGGACATGCTTTACGCGTCGCTGGGCGACCCGATTGCTGCGGCTTCGATTGCGCAGGTGCATCCTGCAACTGTGCGCCAGCCGGACGGCAGCCTGCGCAAAGTGGCGGTCAAGGTCGTTCGGCCCGGTGTTCGCCAGCGCTTTGACCGCGATCTGGAAACATTCTTCCTGTTTGCCCGGCTTCAAGAGAAGTGGTTCCCGGCAACGCGGCGGCTGCGGCCGGTCGCCATTGCCGAGACGTTGGCCCAGTCGACCCGCATCGAGATGGATCTCCGACTCGAGGCTGCGGCCCTGTCGGAAATGGCCGAAAACACACGCGACGACCCGGACTTTCGTGTGCCGAAAGTCGACTGGGTGCGCACGGGTCGCGATGTTCTCACCATGGAATGGGTGGACGGCATCAAGTTGTCGGACGTCGAAGCCCTGCGCGCCGCAGGCCATGATCTGGAGGCGCTGGCGGTCAAGGTCATCCAGTCGTTCCTGCGCCATGCGATCCGCGACGGGTTCTTCCATGCGGACATGCATCCCGGGAACCTGTTTGTGGATGCCAAGGGTGACATCGTCGCCGTCGACATGGGGATTGCCGGGCGCATCGGCATCCGCGAGCGCAGGTTTCTGGCAGAGATCCTGTTCGGCTTCATCCGCCGCGACTACCGGAAAATCGCCGAAGTGCATTTCGAGGCTGGCTATGTGCCGGCATATCAGGACGTCGATGCCTTTGCGCAGGCACTGCGCGCCGTCGGCGAACCGATCCACGACCAGCCTGCCGACACCATATCAATGGGCAATCTCCTGACCCTGCTGTTTGATGTGACCGACATCTTCGACATGCAGACCCGGCCCGAATTGCTGCTCCTGCAGAAGACGATGGTCGTTGCCGAAGGCAATGCCCGCATGCTCGACCCGCAATTCAACATGTGGAAGGCTGCCGAGCCGATCGTCAGCGCATGGGTGGTCCGCAATCTGGGTCCGGCCGGTTTTGCCAAGGATACCCGCGATGGCGTGATGGCGCTGGCCAGTCTTATTCGTCAGGTGCCGAGCCTTGCCAAACGCACCGAGCTTCTTTCGCTGGAAGTGGAGAAAGCCGCGACCGAGGGCTTCCGGCTTGCGCCGGAAACCGTCGCCGCCATCGGCAAGGCCGAGGCGCGCCACTCCCGCTCCGGCCGCATCGCGCTTTGGGTGATTGCTGCCGCCGCGATTTATGTGGCGTGGGTCGTGACCTGAGGCTTCCCAAATTTGACTGCAATGACAGCATTGCCTACATTGCCGGCATAACGGAGGCTGACATGGCAACGTTGACGATCAGAAATGTCCCGGAAGAGGTGAAGCAGGCGCTGCGCATCGCTGCCGCCAGACGCGGTGTGTCCATGGAGCAGGAAGCGCGCGACCGCTTGGCAGCAACGCCGCAACAAAAGTCTGCAAGCAAGATCACTGCGGGGGAGATATTGGCTCTCGGTCGCGCCTTGCGTGATGCAGAACCGCTGGACCCCCGGTTCAGGACGCTGTCTCAGAAAGAGATAAGCGATCTCGTTTCCGAGGGTGAATTGTGATCGCCGTCGACTCTTCTGCTGTCTTTGCCGTACTTTTCCTGGAACCCGAAGCCGAGAAGTTTTCGAATTTCATAGCACATAGTGCCGAACTCGTGATGACTGTGCCGACGCTGGTCGAGTGCCACTATGTCATTCATGGCTTTGCGGGTTCCAACAGCCGGACAGTGCTTGATGCCTTTATTGCAGGTGCCGGGATTCGGGTTGTCCCGGTCGATTCAACCATGGCAAATCACGCCATTGATGCCCGGTACCGCTATGGCAAGGGTACTGGCCATCCGGCCAATCTGAATTTTGGCGATTGCTTTTCCTACGCGCTGGCCAAAAGCCGCAATCTGCCGCTTCTGTTCAAGGGCGACGATTTCGTCCATACCGACGTCCGGTCCGCTACTTCGGAGGCTTGAATGGCCATTGCGCAAACCCTTGCTGGCAAGCAAGTGCTGCTTGTCATCGCCGGGGGCATCGCCGCCTACAAGTCGCTCGACCTGATCCGCCGCCTGCGCGAACGTGGCGCCCGCGTGCGCTGCGTGATGACCGAAGCGGCAAAGGAGTTTGTCACCCCGATGAGCGTCGGCGCGATTTCGGGGGAGACGGTTTTTTCCGATCTCTGGGACCGGGACGCGGAACATGACATCGGCCATATCCGCTTGTCGCGCGAAGCCGACCTCCTTGTTGTTGCCCCGGCGACCGCCGACCTGATGGCGAAGATGGCCCATGGCCTTGCCAATGATCTGGCGTCCACAGTGCTGTTGGCGAACGACAAGCCGGTTCTGATCGCTCCGGCCATGAACCCGCGCATGTGGTACCACCCGGCAACGCGCCGCAACCGCGAGATGCTTCTTGCCGACGGCATTCACATGGTCGGCCCCGGGCGCGGTGAAATGGCCGAAAGCGGCGAGGCGGGCGACGGCCGCATGGCCGAGCCGATGCAAATCGTCGCGATGATCGAGCGCCTGCTCGACGATGCGCCAAAGCCGCTTGCCGGAAAAACAGTGATCGTCACCTCTGGCCCGACCCATGAGGCGATTGACCCGGTGCGCTACATCGCCAACCGTTCGTCGGGAAAGCAGGGTCATGCCATTGCTGCAGCGCTGGCACGGCTCGGCGCCACGGTGCATCTCGTGACCGGCCCGGTGAATCTGCCGGACCCGGACGGCGTGCAAACCATTGACGTGGAAAGTGCGCGCCAGATGCACGACGCCGTGCACCGATTGCTTCCCGCCGATGCCGCAATCTTCGTCGCCGCCGTGGCGGACTATCGCCCGGCACGTCAGGCCGGTGAAAAGATCAAGAAGGATCAGGGCGGCATCGACGCCATTACGCTCACGGAAAACCCGGATATCCTCGCCTCGGTCGGCACGTTGAAGCCCGGTCGGCCGCGCCTGGTCATCGGCTTTGCCGCAGAGACCCAAACCGTCGAAAACCATGCCCGCGCCAAGCTGAAGAAAAAGGGCGCAGACTTCATCGTCGCCAACGACGTATCCGCCGGTTCCGGGATCGGCGGTGCCGGCAAGGGCGGCGTCATGGGCGGGGAACGCAATCGCGTCGCTTTGGTCTCGTCCTCGGGTATCGATCATTGGCCGGAAATGGACAAGGACGAGGTCGCCGCCCGGTTGGCGCAGTTGGTGGCCAGGCAACTCGAGACGATCTCGGTCTGACAAGATCGGCACATGAAAAAGCCGGCGGTTTCCCGCCGGCTACCTCGGAAAGACGTGTGGTGTAATTAGCCGGCGTACTTGGTTGTACGAAGATAGGGCAGCTTGATGTCGATGGCGCCGAACTTCTCGCGTGCCTGGTCGTCGTTCAACGACAGCGAAACGATCACATCTTCGCCGTGAACCCAGTTGGCGGGCGTTGCGATCGGCACGCCGTATGTAGCCTGCAGCGCGTCAAGCGCCCGCAGCACTTCCGCAAAGTTGCGGCCTACCGACATCGGGTAGGTCATCGTCAGCTGCAGTTTCTTGTTGGGAGCAACGATGAACACCGCGCGAACCGTGGCTGTGTCAGCCGGCGTACGGCCGTCGGGCAGGTAGGCTTCGGCAGGAAGCATGTCGAACGCCTTGGCAACCGCCAGATCGGTGTCGGCAATGATCGGGAAACCAGCCTTGGCGCCGGAGAAGGTTTCGATGTCGCTCTTCCACTTGACGTGCTCTTCGGCGCTGTCGACTGAAATGCCGATCACCTTGGTGCCGCGCTTATCCCATTCGGCGGAAAGCTGGGCTACGGCGCCGAATTCGGTCGTGCAGACCGGCGTGAAGTCCTTGGGGTGGGAAAACAGGATCGCCCACGAGTCGCCGATCCAGTCGTGCAGCATGAATGTGCCCTGATCGGTGACGACTTCGAGATTGGGGATGGTGTCATTGATGCGCAGTGCCATGGGAAAATCCTTTCCGGCCAAATATAAGAGAACTTATATATAATGCTGCAGTGCGCACAAATCCAGTGACAGCCATGCGACAATCCGTCTGTTTGCGGAAGCCGCTTCGGCCAAACGGCGAAAGCTTCGAAAAAACGTGCTGCTCACGCCGCCTTCTGGCCGATCTGGTAATCCTTGATCGCCTCAAAGCGGATGTCGGGTGCGCGCTGCGCCTCGTAGTTCAACGAGAACCCGTGCTCGGCGAGAAACACCGGATCACCATCGAGGTCGCGGGCAATCGCCGTGCGATGCCGCTCCATGAAGGTGTCAAGAACTGTACGATCGTCCGACGTGATCCAGCGGCAGATCGAGAACCGCGCTGCTTCAAAGCCGACCGGCAGCCCGTACTCGGCTTCCAGCCGCGCTTCGAGCACATCCAACTGCAGCGCACCGACAACACCGACGATCGCGGGGGAGCCATCTTCCGGCAGGAACAGCTGCACGACGCCTTCTTCGGCCATCTGCTGCAGCGCCTCGGTGAGCTTCTTGCCCTTCATCGCATCCTTGAGGCGAACTCGGCGCAGGATTTCCGGCGCAAAGTTCGGAACCCCGCGAAACACGATCTCTTCGCCTTCGGTCAACGTATCGCCGATGCGCAGCGTGCCGTGGTTGGGAATGCCGACTACATCGCCGGCAAAGGCTTCGTCAGCGGTCTGCCGCTGATGGGCAAAGAAGAACTGCGGCGCCGAAAGCGTCAGCGACTTGCCGGTGCGCACCAGCTTGACCTTCATGCCGCGCTCCAGCGCCCCGGAACACACGCGGGCAAAGGCAATGCGGTCGCGGTGGTTGGGGTCCATGTTGGCCTGGATCTTGAAGACAAACGCGCTCATGCCGTCTTCCACCGCATCAACACGTCGCGTGTCGGCGTCTTGCGCGCGCGGCTGCGGGGCAATCTCGCCGAGCGCGCTGATCAGGTCGCGAACGCCGAAGTTCTTGAGTGCGGAGCCGAAATAGACCGGAGTCATGTGCCCTTCGAGGAACGCAGTGCGATTGAACGGTCGGCACGCCTCACGCGCAAGGTTTGCACTTTCAAGAAATTGAACCTGTTCATTTGCCGGCAAAAGACCGACGACCTTGTTGGACTCCGGCCCGTTGACCAGCGTCCGGTCGACCTGCGTATCGACTCCGCGCACCGCGTTTTGCGCCAGATGATAGGTGCCTGCAAAAGACTTGCCGGAACCGATCGGCCAGGTGATCGGCGCCGTGTCGAGCGCCAGCTTCTGCTCGACCTCATCGAGGATGTCGAACGGATCGCGGCTTTCGCGGTCCATCTTGTTGACGAAGGTGATGATCGGAATGTCGCGCAGGCGGCAGACTTCGAAGAGCTTCAGTGTGCGTGGTTCGATACCCTTGGCCGCATCAAGCACCATGACGGCCGAATCGACCGCCGACAGCGTGCGGTAGGTATCATCGGCAAAGTCTTCGTGACCGGGCGTATCGAGCAGATTGAAGACATGGCCGCCATATTCGAAGGTCATCACCGATGTGACGACCGAAATGCCGCGTTCGCGCTCGATCTTCATCCAGTCGGAACGCGATTGCGTGCGGTTCTTCTTGGCCTTGACCTCACCGGCAAGCTGGATCGCGCCGCCGAAAAGCAGCAGCTTTTCTGTCAGCGTCGTCTTGCCGGCGTCTGGGTGGGCAATGATGGCGAAGGTGCGCCGGCGGGCAACCTCGTGCGCGATCGTGTCGGACATGGGCTTTGTGTCTCGCAAGGATGGCCGCTTCTGGCAGGGCGCAGCGGACCTGTCAAACGAACGACCTTACCGGCACCAGTCCGGCGCGTAGAGTCCTGATTGACAACATACCAACTGGTCGGTATGTTTCACTATGAATGAAATTCCCACTCCGCGCGGGCAAGCCGCTCGCCTACGCATTCTGGATGTTGCGATGAATGTCTTCCGCCAGAACGGCTATGCGGCAACGCGCGTCGAAGACATCTGCGCCGCCGCCAGCATCACCAAGGGCGGCTTCTTTCACCACTTTGCTTCGAAAGAGGAATTGGCGGCGGAGACGGCGCGGCACTGGTCTGTGACGACGTCGGCGTTCTTCAAAACGGCGCCATATCATGCGCCTGAAGATCCGCTCCAAAGGCTGCTCGCCTATGTGGATTTCCGGAAAAGCATCATCGAAGGCACAACAGCCGAATTTTCCTGCGTTGCAGGAACCCTGGCGCAGGAGGTCCACATGACCTCCGATCCGATCCTGCAGGCAGCGCGCGATTCGATTTTCGACCACGCCGCAACATTGGTGCCGGACATCGAAGCGGCAAAGGCAAAACATGCGCCCGACCTCAAGCTGGATGCGATGAGCCTTGCCTTGTTCACGCAAGCGTCGCTGCAGGGCGCCTTCATCCTCGCCAAGGCAGAGGGAACGCCCGAGGTCGCACGCGCCATGGTCGATCATTTGCGCCGCTACATCGAACTGCTCTTCGGCGTTCCTGAAGGTGCCGGAGGCCTGGAATCATGACGACGGTGTCCGGATGGACAGACCTGCGCGATTTCGCCCTGACGCTCGGCTTGCCGGAGGTGGTGGAAACCACCGCGTGGGGCGAGCCCTGCCTGAAGGCTTTCGGCAAGATGTGGACCTGGTGGTCGCCGTCAGAAAAATGCCCGGTTTTCAAGGTCGATTTCGACGAGCGGGAGTTCCTGCTGGAACATCGGTCGGACGCGTTCTTCATCACGCCGCACTACCGCAATCATCGTTTGGTACTGCTGCGCGCAGAGCGGTTTGACCCGGACTGGGCGCGCGAAAATCTTCACCGTGTCTGGCGCGCCCAAGCGCCGAAGCGGTTTCTGAAAACCTTCGATGAGCAACAGCGCAGACCGTTGGACACGGACCAAACCGACCGGACGACGCCCGGCAAAAAGGGAGAAAACGATGACGATCACTGTTGAAACCATGGTCAACGCCCCGCTTGCCGAAGTTTGGCGCGCCTACACATCCCCCGAAGACATTGTTGCGTGGAACGCGGCATCCGACGACTGGCACACGACCCGTGCAACGGTCGACCTGCGTCCCGGTGGCACTTTCCTGTCGCGGATGGAGGCCAGGGACGGCAGTTTCGGGTTCGATTTCGAAGGCATCTATTCGGCGGTCGAACCCATGCAGCTGATTGCCTACGAATTCGGTGACCGCGCCGCACGCGTCGAGTTTTCCGAAGCCGAGGGTGCCGTGCGTGTGTGCGTGGCCTTCGATCCCGAAAACGAGCACCCGGTCGAGATGCAGCGCGACGGCTGGCAGGCCATCCTCGACAACTTCAAGCGCCATGTGGAACGGGGCGCACAGTCTGCCTGATCGGCACGAGGCGGAAAGGAGGCAGGCATGGCGCAGGATGCAAAGATCGAAGTGCGGAACGTCAACCAGCCCGGCCATGTGGGCCGGGTGGACGCCGCCAAATACGGCGCCATGCGATCCGCCATGATTGAGGTCGTTCCCGGTTCTGCCCCGGGCATGACGGCGAAGGAGATCATCGCGGCGGTCAAGCCGCATCTGCCGGAGGCCCTGTTCCCCGGCGGCGAAACGGCGGGCTGGTGGGTCAAATGCGTGCAGCTTGACCTCGAAGCCCGCGGCATCTTGGCACGGTCGGCAAAGTCGCCGCTGCGCTTTCGGTTGGTCAACAAGGGAGAATGAAAATGGCTTATGTGGATGTCGCGATCGCGGCCGTACCGGAGGGAAACCGCGAGGCCTATCTCGGCCACGCCCGGGATTTTGCCGATTTTGCCAAGGCCGAAGGAGCTACCGCCTGCTTCGAATTCTGGGGCGATGATGTGCCGGATGGGGAGATCACGTCCTTTCCCATGGCGGTCAAGGCTGAGGCCGGCGAGGTCGTGTGCGTGTCGGTCTACAAATGGCCGGACAAGCAGACCCGCGATGCCGCCTGGGCCAAGATGATGAGTGGTAATGCGATGCCGGACATGGGCGAGATGCCTTTCGATGGAAAGCGCATGATCTTCGGCGGCTTCGATGTGATTCTGGAGGGGTGACCATGACAGGCAAGCTTGTCACCTGCCTCTGGTTTGATGTGGGCGAAGCGCGCCATGCCGCCGAATTCTATGCTGCGACCTTCCCGGACAGCCATGTCGGCGCACCGATGATCGCGCCGTCCGATTTTCCGGGCGGCGAGGCCGGGACCGAACTGACCGTGGAATTCACCGTGCTCGGCCGCGCCTTTGTCGGCTTGAATGGCGGTCCGTTGTTCAACCCGAACGAGGCGGTCAGCTTCATGGTCGTGACGGAGAACCAGTCCGAAACCGATCGATACTGGAAGGCGATTGTCGGCAATGGCGGCGAGGAAAGCGCTTGCGGCTGGTGCAAGGATCGCTGGGGATTTTCCTGGCAGATCACGCCCCGGCGCTTGCTGGAGCTCAACACCAGCCCTGACCGGGACGTCGCCAAGCGGGTCTTTGACGCCATGATGACCATGGGAAAACTCGACATTGCCGCGCTGGAAGCGGCTGCAGCGGGCTGAGGGTCAACGATGAAGCCAGTAAATGAGACAGCCTTCGAAGGCGCAGGCCTTTCCGTGCCGCAGGTCATCGAACGCGAGGCCGAGCCCCATGTTGCCATTGCGTGGTCCGGTCCGATGGCGGACATGCCAATGCACGCCCCGGCCATGTTTCCCGTATTGCATGGCTGGATGGCCAGTAAGGGGCTTAAAGGGCGAGCCGGCTTCTTCCGCTATCGTGGCGTTGGAGACGACGGCAATGTCCGGATGGAAGTCGGCACGACAGTGAACAGTACTGCGGAAGGCGAGGCGAACGTCCTGGCGGACACTGTTCCTGCCGGCCGCTATGCCCATGCCGTCTACACAGGCCCCTATGACCGGCTTTACGATGCCATGTGCATGCTTTCCGGATGGGTGAAGGGCCGTAACTTGCGCGCCGAAGAGAGCGTCGACGCTACCGGCCGCTTTCCGGCCGTGCAGATCGAGGTCTATCGTGTCTCGCCTGCCGACACGCCGGAACCCGCGGCGTGGAAAACCGACCTGCTCGTCAAGCTCGCGACCTGACAATGGCTTGACCCTGCCGCCGCCGCCAAACTAACTGTGGGCATGGGCGACCGCATCACCATATCCGTGGCACACCTGCCGCATGGCGTCGGGCTGGATCTGCCGGCCTATGAAACCGCCGGAGCTGCGGGCATGGATATGCGCGCCGCTGTTGCCGAAGATCAACCGCTGATCATCGCGCCGGGCGGAAGGGCCTTGGTCCCCACCGGCTTTGTCATGGCTGTTCCGGACGGGTTCGAGGTGCAGGTGCGGCCCCGCTCCGGCCTTGCGATCCGCCATGGCATAACCTGCCTCAATGCGCCGGGCACCATTGACAGCGATTATCGCGGCGAGGTGATGGTGATCCTTGCCAACTTCGGTGAAGAGTCGTTCGAGGTGACGCGCGGCATGCGCATCGCGCAACTGGTCGTAGCGCCAGTGGTGCGCCCGGCAATCATGGAAGTCGAAAGCCTCGACCTTGCGACGGCGCGCGGCTCAGGTGGCTTTGGCTCGACAGGAACGGATTGATCCCCGTCTGATTGGCAAAGCCCTTTTCGTCGCTCACGCCGCCGCTGTCAGCCGGTCGGCGGCTATTCGGTAGGAAATCGCCTCAGCCACATGGATACGCCCGACCCGGTTGACGGCATCGAGATCGGCGAGCGTGCGCGCCACTTTCAGGATCCGGTGATACCCACGCGCTGAAAACCGCATCTTGTCGGCAGCATCCGCCAGCAATTGCATCGCGCCGCCATCGGCATCAGCGATCGTTTCGATCAGCGCCGTCGGACAATGGGCGTTGACGGAAATCGCATCATGACCAAGCGCGCGAAACCGCTCCGCCTGGCGCAGACGCGCCGCTGCGACGCGTTGCGCAACCGGCGCGCTGGCTTCTCCGGTGCGTGAGCGTATCAGGTCGCCCGGCATCACCTGTGGCACGTCGATGCGCAAATCGATCCGGTCCATCAACGGGCCGGAAATACGCGCCTGATATTCCGATGCGCAGCGTGGTCCGCGTGCGCAGGTATGGCCCGGCTCGCCCGCCATCCCGCAGCGGCACGGGTTCATCGCCGCGACAAGTTGGATGCGCGCCGGATAGGAGACCCGGTGATTGGCCCGCGCGATCACGCATTCGCTGGTCTCCAGCGGTTGGCGTAGCGAATCCAGCACCTGTGGCGTGAATTCGGGAAACTCGTCGAGAAACAGAACGCCATTGTGCGCAAGCGACACCTCGCCCGGCCGAGCCCGAATGCCGCCGCCGACCATCGCCGCCATGGATGCGGAATGGTGCGGTGCCCGGAACGGACGCCTGTCCGACAATTTGCCGCCCGCCAGATCACCGGCAATCGAAGCGATCATCGAGACGTCAAGCAATTCGCGTGGCGAAAGCGGTGGCAGGATCGACGGCAGGCGCTGCGCCAGCATGGATTTGCCCGATCCGGGAGGCCCGGCCATCAACAGGTTGTGGCCACCGGCCGCCGCCACTTCCAGCGCCCGGCGAGCGGTTTCCTGGCCGCGGATGTCGGCAAGGTCTGGTAGGCCGGACGGCCCGGCGCGCATCGCCGGTTGTGGCCGCGACAGGACCTGCGTCCCGCGGAAATGATTGGCAAGACCGATCAGGCTGACCGGCGCGAGGATGTCCATTTCTCGGTCCGCCCACGCGGCTTCCGCGCCACAGGCGGCAGGGCAGATCAGGCCCTTGTCCTGCGCATTGGCGGCGATTGCGGCGGGCAAAACACCGGCTACAGGCGCAATCGTGCCATCGAGCGACAATTCGCCGAGCACACTGTAACCGGCCAGTGCATCAGCCGGAATGGCACCAAGCGCTGCCATCAGGCCAAGCGCGATCGGCAGGTCGAAGTGCGAACCTTCTTTGGGCAGGTCAGCCGGCGCCAGATTGACCGTGACGCGCTTGGGCGGCATCGAAAGGCCTGAGGCGTGCAAGGCCGATTGCACCCGCTCGCGGCTTTCAGCAACCGCTTTGTCGGGAAGCCCGACAATCTGCATGCCCATCTTGCCGGGCGAGATCATCACTTGAACATCAACGGGAACCGCTTCGATCCCCTGAAAAGCCACCGTCGAAACCCGCGACACCATTTGGGCGCCCCCGCAAACACCAGACGGTCGCAGCGCACGTGCCAGCCATGGCGCCGCTGCCCTCGTCATCCCCACACGTGTCCGCTCTTTGATGAGTGTGTGAAATTGCGGAAAACAAGTCAAGAACAATTGCAGAACAATATCCCGCCCTGCGGGCAGTGCGGTTGCATGCGGTTGTAGCCTTGGAACAAAAGTGACGCCGGAGCAATTCCAGCGAAAGTGGGCACCGGTTTCGCGTCCGGGATTGCGACCGACAAATAACTCAGGTCCGCTTGGCTTCCACCGCATCCCAGAACAGCGCCGCGATATCGGCGCCGCCGAATTTCTTCACCTCGCGC
>JBGSWL010000116.1:0-8649 GCA_041752455.1 Roseitalea sp.
GACGACGCCCGGAACCGCCCCGGCACCCGATGGCACGACGCCGCCCGCCACACCTGACGGCACGGCCCAGACCGCCGAGCCGCTGACACCGGCACCGTCGACCGAACCGGCCAATGTACCGATACCGGTCGGCCAGCGGGCCATCTTCTATGAAGAACGCACCGGATCTGCCGACGGCACGGCCTTGGCTGGCGCAACGGTCTGGTCGGTGGTGCAGGAAAGCCCGGGCGGTGATCTCCCGCCGGAGCCGGCCATTCGCGCAGAAGTGTCAGTGCCCGAACTCGGCATGACGATGAACCTGACGATCCGCCGCAATGGTGACCTGACGCTTCCGGCAAGCCACATCGTCGAACTGTTCTTCAATGTCCCGGAAACATTCGAAGGTCGCGGAATTGCCGATGTCAGCCGGATAACCTTCAAGGCGACCGAACAGGATCCGGGCAACGCGCTTGTCGCGGTTCCGGCGCCGATCGATACCAACATATTCCTGATCGCGTTGACTGATGCCCAGTCTGCCATCGACACCAACATCCAGTTGATGACCGCGCAGACCTGGCTGGATATCCCGATGCAATATGTCAGCGGTCGCCGTGCGCTTGTGACGTTGGAAAAGGGCCTGCCTGGCGACACGGTTTTCAAGGATGTCTTTGCGGCATGGGAGGCCAATCCGCTGCCGCGGTCCTGATCTCACGCGCCGGTTCACTGCACCGCATGAAAAAGCCGGCGAACTCGCCGGCCTTTTTTTGTTCTTGTCACTTGTCAGTGAGGTCCGGTCAGCGCGCGTCTGCCATCGGCCGGTTGCCTGCGGCCAAGGCCTCGGCCGCAGCGCGCACGGCCGTCTGGACCTTTTCAAAGGCCCGCACCTCGATCTGGCGAACACGCTCGCGCGAGATGCCGAATTCCGATGACAGGTCTTCCAGCGTCAGCGGATCTTCGGCAAGGCGACGGGCCTGGAAGATCCGGCGTTCGCGGTCGTTCAGGATGTCCATGGCCTGGGTCAGCATGGCGCGGCGGTGGTCGAGTTCATCTTCCTCAATCAGCATCGTTTCCTGGCTGTCGTGATCATCGACAAGCCAATCCTGCCACTGGCCGCTTTCTCCGTCGCCGGCACGAATCGGTGCGTTGAGCGAGGCATCGCCCGACAAGCGCTGGTTCATCGACAACACCTCGGCTTCCGAGACCTGCAGATCGGTGGCGATCTTCTTGACCTGTTCGGAATTGAGGTCGTTCTCGCCGAGCGCCTGGATGCGGTTCTTGGCCTTGCGCAGGTTGAAGAACAGCCGCTTCTGGTTGGCGGTCGTGCCCATTTTCACGAGGCTCCACGAGCGCAGGACATATTCCTGGATCGAGGCCTTGATCCACCACATGGCATAGGTCGCCAGCCGGAAGCCGCGCTCCGGATCGAACTTCTTGACCGCCTGCATCAGGCCGACATTACCCTCGGAGATCACTTCGCCCATCGGCAAGCCGTAGCCGCGATAGCCCATGGCGATCTTGGCGACGAGGCGCAGGTGCGATGTGACAAGGCGGTGGGCCGCCTCGGTGTCGGAATGCTCGTGATAGCGCTTGGCGAGCATGTATTCCTCGCCGGGCTGCAGCATGGGGAAACGGCGAATTTCCTCCATGTAACGGGTCAATCCGTTGGAGCCGGCGGCAAGACTGGGCAGAGTGGACTGGGCCATGAAGCACCCCTTTCCTTCGAAGGCTCCCGCACGATTGCGGCGAGCCGAAAGCGCCGCCGTTATGGCCGGCGCAACCGCCTGTCCGGCGATTTGAAAAATGAAATAATCACGGCAAAGTGGCGCTTCAAGGGCGAAGCCGATCACGCAAGCGTGCGCAGCGCCTCGACCACCGCAACCATGTCGTCAGGCATCGGGCTTTCGAAGTCCATCACATCGCCGGTCGTCGGGTGTTCGAAGGCAAGATTGCCCGCATGCAGCGCCTGGCGGTTCAGGGTCTGGATCGGTTCGGCGATTTCCGGCGGCAACGCGCGCAGCTTGGTGCGATAGCCGGCACCATAGGTATCGTCGCCGATCAGCGGATGGCCAAGATGGGCCATGTGCACGCGGATCTGGTGCGTGCGCCCGGTCTCCAAAGTGCAGGCGACCAGACTCGCAACGGCCGAGCCGTCCTTCCTGGCGCCGAAACGCTCCAGCGTACGATAATGGGTGATCGCATGGCGCGCGTCCGGCTGGCTCTCGTTGACCACGGCCTGGCGCAGCCGGTCGGTGCCGGAGCGGCCTAGAAAGGTCGAAACGATGCCGTTGCCGGGCACCACCGTGCCCCACACCACCGCCACATAGATGCGCTCCAGCGCACCGGTGCGGCCATGGTCCGCAAACTGCGCGGTCAGCACCTTGTGCGCCAGGTCGGTTTTCGCCGCGACCATCACGCCGCTGGTGTCCTTGTCGAGCCGGTGGACGATGCCGGGCCGCTTGACGCCGCCAATCCCCGAAAGACTGTCGCCGCAGTGATGGATCAACGCGTTGACCAGTGTTCCGTCCGGATTGCCCTGGCCGGGATGGACGACGAGGCCGGCAGGCTTGTCGATGACGATCACCTGGTCGTCTTCGTACAGCACATCGAGCGTGATCGCTTGTCCGCGCGGAACCGGATCAACCGGCGGCGGCGGCGAGAACGTGACGCGGTCGCCGGCATGGACCTTCTGTCGCGGCTCGGTCACCGCTGCGCCGTTGATCGTCACGTGGCCTTCGAGGATCAGCGCCTTGACGCGCGAGCGCGAGACGAGATCGCCTGCAGCGGCAGCCAGCCATTGGTCGAGGCGGCGGCCTGCGGCGTCTTCCTCAACGGTCAACTCTTCCATTTGGCGTCAGCCCTCTTTAAATGCAGCGCAGGCAATAGCCGTCTATAAGCCAAAGGCATAGCCCGCATTGCGCGGCAAGGGAAAAGGCATCCGATGAACCAGTTCGATCCACAGCTTGCTGAAGATGCACCGCTCGATCCGGCGGTGGAGCGGGTCCGCGCCAAGCTTGCGCGCCTGCTGCTTGTCTCCATCGGCATCATGATGGTCAGCGTCTTTGCGGTTCTGGCGGCGATCGTCTTCAAGATCAATGCCGGCTCCGATGCCGCCTTCGTGACAGGCACGATCCAGCTGCCGGCCGGCTTCGTGATTTCCGAAAGCTTCTCCGGTTCCGATGTCATCGGGTTCCGCGGAACCGACGGGCAGGGCGCGGCGAAAATCCTGTTGTTTGATGCAACCACCGGCGCAGCGCGCGCCGGCTTTGCCCTGGAAAGCGGCGCGGGCGTGCCTCTCAACTAGGCATTGCGCACCCTTTGGCAGCAAACGGGCATGGTTGCCGGCCGATTTCCGCATGGTCGCCGGAAAAGGGGCTTTTTTCCTTTACAAGCGTGTCACAGTTTCGTTTTGTTAGGGGCGGCGGGACATTGCGCGTATCGTCCGGCCGGTGGGTAGGGAGTTGGATCGAAAACAAGATGGCGGTTTCGCGTGGGGCTTCGGTCCGCTACGATGGTGTGCAGAAGAGCTACGACGGGGAAAACCTCGTCGTCAAAAACCTCAACCTCGATATCGCCCGTGGTGAATTCCTGACCATGCTCGGACCGTCCGGGTCCGGCAAAACCACATGCCTCATGATGCTGGCCGGGTTCGAGCCGGCGACCAACGGTGAGATTTATCTCAACGATCAGCCGATCAACAATGTGCCGCCGCACAAACGCGGCATCGGCATGGTGTTCCAGAACTACGCGCTGTTTCCGCACATGAGCGTGGCAGAAAACCTTGCATTCCCTTTGCAGGTGCGTGGCATAACCAAGTCCGAACAGCAGACGCGCATCAAGCGCGCGCTGGAGATGGTCGAACTCGGCGCGTTCGGCAATCGCCGTCCGGCGCAACTCTCCGGCGGCCAGCAGCAGCGCGTTGCCGTTGCCCGTGCGCTGGTCTTTGATCCGGAACTGGTCCTGATGGACGAGCCGCTCGGCGCGCTGGACAAGCAGCTTCGCGAGCAGATGCAGTATGAAATCAAACACATCCACGAAAACATCGGCGTCACCGTCGTCTATGTGACGCATGACCAGACCGAGGCGCTGACGATGTCGGACCGGGTGGCGGTGTTCAACGACGGCGTCATCCAGCAGCTGTCGACGCCGGATGAGCTCTACGAAAATCCGCAGAACTCGTTCGTCGCCCAGTTCATCGGCGAGAACAACAAGCTGAGCGGCAAGGTGGAAGAGATCAACGGATCGACCTGCGCCGTGCGGCTGGACGATGGCACGCGGCTGATTGCCGATCCTGTCAACATCAAGGGGCAGGGTTCGCGCACGACCCTTTCGCTGCGGCCCGAGCGCATCGAGATCCTGCCGGATGAAGGCACGGAGAACATCGTCGACGGCAAGATCGAGGAACTGATCTATCTCGGCGACCACATCCGCGTGCGCATGAATGTTGCCGGCAATGACGAGTTCATCGTCAAGGTTCGCAACCGGCGCGACAAGCGCCAGATCGCCGAAGGCGATGTCGTGCGGATCGGCTGGGCCGCATCAGACTGCAAGGCGCTGGACGCCGTTGCATGAACGAAATTGACCAGCAGCGCTGTTGCTGCCGGCAATGGGGCGTGTCGGGCGTATTCCGGCATACCCTCTTAACCCAAAAAGGGAGCGTGACATGAAACTCAAGACCATCCTTATGGCAACGGCCGCAACCGGCCTGTTTGCCTCGACATCGGTCGCCCAGGACGTGGGTACGGCTGGTGAACCCTGCGAAGGTTGCGCGATGGAAATGACCGTCGTCTCGTGGGGCGGTGCCTACCAGAATTCGCAGATCAAGGCCTATGCAGAGCCCTACGCTGCCGTGACCGGTGTCAAGTTCGTCTGGGACGAGTCGTCCAACGAAGCTGTCGCCAAGCTGCGCGCCCAGAAGGAAGCCGGTAACGTGACCTGGGATCTGGTCGACGTGGAAGGCCCGGATGCGGTCCGTCTTTGCGATGAAGGCCTTGCTGCCGAAATCGACATCGACACCGCTCTGACCCCTGCGCCGGACGGCACGCCGGCCTCCAAGGACTTCGGCGATTCGCTGGTCTCGCCATGCTACGTTCCGCAGATCGTCTTCTCGACGACCTTCGGCTACCGCACCGATGTTGCAGCCTGGAACGGCGCCGTGCCGACCTCGGTCTGCGATATCTTCGACCTGACCAAGTTTCCCGGCAAGCGCGCGCTCGAAAAGCGCCCGAAAAAGAACATCGAATGGGCTCTGCTCTGCGATGGCGTGAGCAAGGAAGAACTCTACAGCGTCATGGAAACGCCGGAAGGCATCGAAAAGGCGCTCGCCAAGCTGCAGACGATCAAGTCTGAAACGATCTGGTGGTCGGCTGGTGCCGATACGCCGCAACTCCTGGCCGACGGTGAAGCCGTGATCGGCTCGACCTACAATGGCCGCCTGTTCTCGGTCATCGTCGAGCAGAAGCAGCCGGTTGCCATGCTCTGGGACTACCAGGTCTTCGACTTCGACGGCTGGGTTGTGCCGGCTGACCTTCCGGAAGACCGCATGAAGCGCGTCATGCACTTCCTGAAGTTTGCGTCCGACACGCAGCGCCTTGCCGATCAGGCCAAGTACATCTCGTACGGCCCGGCACGTGCCTCGTCCGCTCCGCTCGTCAGCAAGCATGCCGAGCTGGGCATCGAAATGGCACCGCACATGCCGACCGATCCGGCCAACATGGGCAATGTCATCGTCAACAACATCGAATGGTGGTCGGCCTATGCCGATGACGTCGATGCCAAGTTCCAGGCCTGGCTTGCCCAGTAATCTGATGTGACGAATCGGGACGGCGCGGACCTCTGCGCCGTCCTTCCTCTTGCCTGAAGGAGCCTTCCATGAGCAGCGCAACCGACAGCATGGCACCGACCGGCCGCCCGGCCGACGGCATCATGCGTGCTGCTGATGGAACGCCCCTGAAGGTTTCCATTGCCCGGGCACTGCGGCGCGAGAAACTGCGGGCGCTGCTGCTGATCCTGCCGCTGCTTGTGTTCATCATCCTGTCGTTCGTCTTGCCGATCGCCGACATGCTGTTCCGGTCGGTGGAAAACCAGATCGTCAGCGAGACAATCCCGCGGACGGTCGTGGCGCTGCGCGATTGGGATTCAAGGTCCGGCGAACTGCCCGACGAAGCTGTCTTCGCGGCAATGCAGGCGGACCTGACCGAGGCGTTCGAGGCCAAGGCCCACACAAGGCTCGGCCTTCGGCTGAATTATGAAAAGTCCGGCATGTCGAGCATTTTCCGCAAGTCGGGACGCCCGGTTGCGGATCTTCAGCCGCCTTACAAGGATGGCTTCATCAAGATCGACGATGGATGGGGTGACATCGAGACCTGGGTGGTGATCAAGCGCGCCAGCCCGGCCTATACCGCCGGTTACTTCCTGGCTGCCGCCGACCTTGAACAAACGTCGCAAGGCATCCAGCGCGTGCCGGAAAACGAGCGGCTCTACATCATGCTTTTCGGCCGCACGATGTGGATGTCGCTGCTTATCACCTTCTGCTGCCTGCTGCTTGGCTACCCGCTCGCCTATCTGATGAGCCATGTGCGGCGATCGACCGCCAATCTCCTGATGATTTTGGTGCTTCTGCCGTTCTGGACATCCTTGCTGGTGCGAACCTCGGCGTGGAAAGTGCTGCTTCAGCAGCAGGGCGTGATCAACGACACGTTGGTCTGGGCCGGGCTTGTCGCCAATGACGGTCGGCTCGAACTTATCAACAACCAGACCGGCACGGTGATCGCGATGACGCACATCCTGCTGCCATTCATGATCCTGCCGCTGTTTTCGGTGATGCAGACGATCTCGCCAACCTATGTGCGCGCTGCGAAAAGCCTTGGCGCGAGCGACTGGACGGCGTTCTGGCGGGTGTACTTCCCGCAGACCATCCCAGGCATCGGGGCAGGGGCGATCCTCGCCTTCATCCTGGCCATCGGCTACTACATCACGCCGGAACTGGTGGGCGGGACGCAGGGCGTCTTCATCTCGAACCGCATCGCCTACCATATCTCGTCCAGCCTCAACTGGGGGCTGGCGGCAGCGCTCGGCACCATGCTGCTGGTGTTGGTCATCATCCTGTTCTGGGTCTATGACCGGATGGTGGGCATCGACAATGTGAAGCTCGGATAGGAGACCAGAGACCATGGCCTCACCGCTTCCCCCCTATGCCTCGCCGCAGCAGCGCTTCTGGTACTACGCGTTCCGCGTGATCTGCGGCCTGATCTTTTTCTACCTGATCTTTCCGATCCTGGTGATCATCCCGCTGTCGTTCAATGCCGACAACTTCTTCACGTTCACGCCGAAGATGCTGGCCTTCGACCCGGACGGCTATTCGCTGAAGCACTACCAGGATTTCCTGACCAGCCCGGACTGGCAGCAGGCGCTGCGCAATTCGTTCACGATCGCGCCGGTCGCAACCATCGTTGCGACCGTGCTCGGCACCTTGGCGGCGATCGGCCTGTCGCAAAGCCATGTGCCGGCAAAGTCGTTGATCATGGCGATCCTGATATCGCCGATGATCGTTCCGCTGATCATCTCGGCGGCGGGGATGTATTTCTTCTATTCGCGCCTTGGTCTGCAGGGCACCTATTGGGGTGTCGTGCTCGCCCATGCGGCACTTGGCACGCCCTTCGTCATCATCACGGTGACGGCGACGCTCGTCGGTTTCGACCGGTCGCTGACGCGGGCTTCCGCCTCGCTTGGCGCTGATCCGATCACCACCTTCTTCAAGGTCCAGATGCCGCTGATCATGCCGGGTGTGGTGTCGGGGGCCCTCTTTGCCTTCATCACATCGTTCGACGAAGTCGTCGTCGTGCTGTTTGTCGGCTCGGCTTCGCAGAAGACATTGCCATGGCAGATGTTCATCGGCCTTCGCGAGCAGATTTCGCCGACGATCCTTGCGGTCGCGACGGTCATGACCGCGCTGTCGGTCGTCCTTCTGATAACACTCGAAGGCATCCGCCGTCGCTCGGAACGGTTGCGCGGATTGTCGCCGAGCTGAGTTTCAAGCATCCGTTCGGGGAAGGGGTGGTAGCAGGAGGCGGGCTTGAACCGCCGACCTCCGGGTTATGAATCCGGCGCTCTAACCAGCTGAGCTACTCTGCCAATCACCGTGCGCCTCAAACCTGACAATTGGCACAGGGCGCTACCGGGTGCCAAATGTCACGCAGCTGGCGCCCCCGCGATGCAGGCGGCATATAAGGTTCGTGGCTGCCCGGTGTCAAGCAATGCGATGCCTGTCGATCCTGCCCGTTTCTCAGGCGACCTGGCGCTGGACGCCGAGGGTTTCAAGCGCCTTTTGCGTTGCGCCGTCGCGGCGAGTATCGGCAATGAATCCGCCGCCCAGCACGCGAGCGCCCGGTTCGCCGTTTTCATAGAAAACACAGGCCTGGCCGGGCGCGATGCCGGTTTCGCCGCCGGGCAACTCAACCGTCACCTTGCCGGCAACCAGGCGCAAGCGTGCCAGCACCGGCGGGCGGGCCGAACGCATCTTTGCATGGACTTCGAGGCCGTTGGCGGCGGCGTTTTCCAGCAAGCCATCGCCGAGCCAGTTGACGTCGCGCAGTGTCAGGCTGGCGACTGCCAATGCATCGCGCGGGCCGACAACGACACGGTTGGCAGCGTGATCGAGGTGCACCACGTATA
>JBGSWL010000117.1:0-6019 GCA_041752455.1 Roseitalea sp.
GCTGACACTGGTCGGTTATTTCCCGCTTGCAGAGGATTGCTGGCTTGAGAACTACTACGCACCGCTGAAGGCCCGTTTTGCAGGCTTCCTTGACCGGCACAACCATTCGGCTGCGGCACGCGCCATCGTTTCTGCGGAAGAAGCCGAGATTGCGCTTTACGAGCGCAACCGGGCCTTTGTCAGCTATGGGTTCTACCTTGCACGCAAAGCGGGCTGAATGACAGCTTACCCCCGCGATGCCTGGTAGATCCCCTCGATCGCACCAGCCAGCGCGGCATCGAATTCGGCATCGGACTGCTGGGCGGACAAGCCTTCGGTCAAGGCGCGCGAGAACGAGGCGATCATGCCGTGGTTCTGCGCCAGGATCGCATTGGCCTCGTCGCGCGGATAACCGCCGGACAGGGCGACAACGCGCATGACGCGGGGGTCTTTTGTCAGCGCGTGGTAGAGATTGGCCTTGGTCGGCAGCGACAGTTTCAGCATCACCTGTTGGCCTTCGGTCACGTTGGCGAGGCCTTGCGTCAACGCGGCGAACAGCATGTCTTCAGCTTCAGCCTTGTCGGCGATCTTGATGTTGATCTCCGGTTCGATGATCGGCATCAGACCGGCGGCGAGGATCCGGTTGCCGATTTCAACCTGCTGGCTGACGACCGCTGCGATGCCATCTTCGTTGGCGGCGTTGATGACCGACCGCATCTTGGTGCCGAAGATGTTCTTGGTCACGGCGCGGGCGAGAAGCGCGTCGAGCCCGGTGATCTCCTTCATTATCTGCACGCCGTTGCTTTCGGCCTCAAGCCCCTTGTCGACCTTCAGGAATGGCACGACCCCGCGCCTTTGCCAGAGATAGTCGGCAGTGGGCACACCATCGATGTCGCCATCCATGGTTCGCTCGAACAGGATCGCGCCGATCACCTTGTCGCCGGTGAAGGCCGGCGACTTGATGATGCGCGCGCGCATCGCATGCACCAGCGCATACATTTCCTCGTCACCGGCATAGGCGGTTTCCGGGATGCCATAGAGCGCGAGCGCCTTGGGCGTCGAGCCGCCGGACTGGTCTAGCGCGGCGATGAAGCCATCCTTCTCGCGCATCTGTTTCGCCATGGCTTCATTTTTCATCGCCGTCTCCTTGCATCCATCGGTGGCATCGTTCGTTGCAACGCCCATAGCAGCGGACCCGGCGCGGCGAAATAACCGCCAACGAGTCTCAATCGATTGAAAAATCTTCAATCGATTGAAGCCCTGCCTTGGCTAGCAGCAACGTTAACAGCCGCCAGAAGAAGGCTCACCCCAGCGCGGAAACGCCCGGAAGTTCCTTGCCTTCCATCCACTCGAGGAACGCGCCGCCGGCGGTCGAGACATAGGTGAAATCGTCCGCAACGCCCGCATGGTTGAGGGCAGCCACCGTGTCGCCGCCACCGGCGACGGACACCAGTGCGCCGGCGCTCGTGCGCCTTGCGCCATGGCGCGCGGCGGCAACCGTTGCAGCATCGAACGGCTCGATCTCGAACGCGCCGAGCGGCCCGTTCCAGACCAGCGTCTTTGCCTTGTCGATCCACTGCGCAATTTTCGCGACCGATTTCGGCCCGACATCAAGCATCATCGCGTCAGCCGGAATGGCATCGACCGGCACGGTTTCGCTGGCCGCGCCCGCCTTGAACTCGCGCGCCACCACGCCGTCGACCGGCAAGACGATGTCACAGCCGGATTTTTCCGCCGCCGCCATGATCGTGCGGGCGGTCTCGGCCAGATCATGCTCGCACAGCGACTTGCCGACATCGATGCCCTTGGCTGCCAGAAAGGTGTTGGCCATGCCACCGCCGATGACCAGCGCATCAACGCGACCGACAAGGTTTTCCAGAAGGTCGATCTTGGTCGAGACCTTGGCGCCGCCAACGATAGCTACGACCGGACGGGCCGGATTGCCGAGGCCTTTTTCCAGCGCTTCCAGCTCGGCCTGCATGGTGCGGCCGGCAAAGGCCGGCAGTCTGTGGGCGAGCCCCTCGGTCGATGCGTGTGCCCGGTGCGCCGCAGAAAACGCGTCATTGACATAGACATCGCCGTTGGCGGCGAGCGCCTCGGTGAAGGCGGGGTCATTGTCCTCTTCGCCGGCGTGGAAACGGGTGTTTTCGAACAGAACGATATCGCCATCTTCCATGTCGGCGACCGCGGCGGCCGCTTTGTCGCCGATACAATCGGCGGCAAACATCACCTCCTGGTCAAGCAACTCGGCGAGTGCCTCGGCGACCGGCCTCAGGCTCATCTCGGCGTTCGGCTTGCCCTTGGGGCGGCCGAAATGGGCCAAGAGGATGACCTTGGCGCCCTTGGCGGCAAGGTCCTCGATGGTCGGCACGATGCGCTCGATGCGGGTTGCGTCGGTGACGCGGCCATCGGCCATCGGCACGTTGACATCGACGCGCACCATCACCCGTTTGCCGGCGACCGCGCCCATGTCGTCAATTGTCTTGAAGCTCATCTTTGTCGTCTCCCCCGATCAGAACATGTTGCCATCGCGCGCGGCGATGTATTGTTCCTCAGCCGGGGTCGAAGCCCGGCCCAGCGCCGCGTTGCGCAACGGATATCGTCCGAATTGCAACAGGATGTCGCGGTGTTTCTCTTCAAAGGCAAAAGTATCGGCGTCAAGGGAGGAAAAGAGGCGCATGGCCTCCTCATGCACCGCAAGGCTCTCCGAATGCATGAAGGGCAAATAAAGGAACTGCCGTTCGGCATCGGTCATTGCCGTGTCGAGACCTTGGGCGACCGCTTCCTGCGCCAAGGCCAGTGCCAAGGGATCGCTTGCGAAAGCCAAGGGTGACCCACGATGCAGTTGCCGGGAGAACTGGTCCAGCACGATGATCTCGGCCAGCCGGCCGCGCGCGGTGGAGCGCCAAGCCCAGAGTTCGCAGGCCGCCGCTGCACGCAATGTATCTGAAAACTGGCGACGGACCTCATCGTCGAACTCCGGCTTGCCGCCGAACCAGTCCTTGCCGTCGTGTTCTTCGAACCAGAACGTGAGAACACGCTTTGCGTCAGGATGAATGTCAGTCACCGCCTCCACCTCCACCTCCGCCTCCATCACTGCCGCCGCTGTCGCCATGATCCCTGTCGGCGTGATTCCTGCCATCGCCGACAAAGCCGACGCTTCCGCCATCGTTCCGGTTGCCGGGCATCTGCCGCTTCACAGTACCGCGAAACAGGCGGGCGATTGCGATTGCAGCGACCAGAATGGCAAAACCGGTGACAAGGGAAATGGCGAGCGGGTCCATGGGTTCAGTCTCCCGCAGTCGTCCTTTCCGGCATCTTGCATGCCCGCACGATGCAGCGCAATCGCCAGGCAAGGCCAAGCGCGAGGAATGCGAGGAAGACGAGCGTACCGGTCATCGGCAAAGGATAGGCGAGTATGGTGACGGACGGAAGACAGGATTGTGAGCGTGGGGCCAAAAGTACAACCGTCATTCCGGGGCCGCGCAGCGGAACCCGGAAGCCAGAGCTGCAACGTTTAAAAGGGTTTGCTTGCTCGTGTCTATACTGCCCGTCCTCGTGACTGGGTTCCGGGTTCCGCTGCGCGGCCCCGGAATGACGACCCATTAGAACCGGTTCAACCCGTCAGATCAGTTTTGCCATCGCGACGGCGGTGTCGGCCATGCGGTTCGAGAAGCCCCATTCATTGTCGTACCAGGTGAGGATGCGCACGAAGGTGCCATCCATGACCTTGGTCTGGTCCATGTGGAACGTCGACGAATGCGGGTCGTGGTTGAAGTCGATCGAGACATTGGGATGCAGCGTGTAGCCGAGGATGCCCTTCAGCGGGCCGTCTTCGGCCGCAGCCTTGATCACAGCGTTGACTTCCTCGACCGAGGTGGCGCGCTTGGCGACGAACTTGAAATCGACAACCGAGACATTTGGTGTCGGCACGCGAATCGAGGAGCCGTCGAGGCGGCCCTTCAGTTCCGGGATGACGAGGCCGATGGCCTTGGCGGCGCCGGTGGATGTCGGGATCATCGACATGGCGGCAGCGCGGGCGCGATAGAGGTCCTTGTGCATCGTGTCGAGCGTCGGCTGGTCGCCCGTATAGGAGTGGATCGTCGTCATGAAGCCGGTTTCGATACCGATGGCATCATGCAAGACCTTGGCAACCGGCGCGAGGCAGTTGGTGGTGCAGGAGGCGTTGGAGACGACCGTATCGGCGGCGGTCAGAACGTCATGGTTGACACCGAAAACGATGGTCTTGTCGGCGCCGTCGGCCGGAGCCGAGACCAGGACGCGCTTGGCGCCTGCTTCCAGATGCATCGCCGCCTTGTCGCGGGCGGTGAAGATGCCGGTGCATTCCATGACGATGTCGATGTCATGGGCGCCCCAGGGCAGGTTCTTCGGGTCGCGCTCGGCGAACACCTTGAAGCTGTCACCGTCGACATGGATTTCATCGCCGGATACCGTCACCGTGCCGGGAAAGCGACCATGCACGCTGTCAAACCGCAGGAGATGTGCATTGGTTTCGACCGGGCCGAGATCGTTGATGGCGACGAGATCGATGTCGGTGCGGCCACTTTCATATATGGCGCGTGCGACGTTGCGTCCGATGCGGCCGAAGCCGTTGATGGCGATCCTGATCTTCTTCATTCCAAGTCTCCCCGATGCGTTTTGACGATAATCAATGGCCGTCTTTTCCGTCCGATGAAAGGCGGTTTTGCGCCGCAGCCACCGCTGCCTCGGCGGTGATGCCGAAATGGGCGTAGAGTTCCTTGTAGGGACCGGACGCACCGAACGAGTCCATGCCGATGAATATGCCATCTTCGCCGATGAACCGGTCCCAACCCATGCGAATTCCCGCCTCGATGGCGATCCGCACCGGTGCGTTGCCGATTACCGCCCTACGATAGGCAACGTCCTGACGTGCAAACAGTTCCATGCAGGGAACGGAGACGACGCGGGCCGGATGGCCGAGCGCCTGCAGCTTGGCACGGGCGGCCATGGCGATTTCGACTTCCGAACCGGAGGCAAACAGCGTAACGGCCGCATCGCCATTGGCTGTCGCCAGCTCGTAGGCGCCGCGGGCGCAGCTGTTTTCCTCTTCGGCCTCATGCCGCAGCGCCGGCAGGTTCTGGCGGGTCAGCGCCAGCGTGGATGGTGAGCCGGTCGAGGCGAGCGCCACTTCCCAGCACTCAATGGTTTCCATGGCATCGGCCGGGCGGAACACCAGATGGTTCGGGATGGCGCGCAGCGCGGCCAGATGCTCGACCGGCTGATGGGTCGGGCCATCTTCGCCAAGGCCGATGGAGTCATGCGTCATCACATAGATCACGCGGATGCCCATCAGGCTCGAAAGGCGCATCGCCGGGCGGCAATAGTCGGAGAAGACGAGGAACGTGCCGCCATAGGGAATGACGCCGCCATGCAGCGCCATGCCGTTCATTGCGGCGGCCATGGCGTGCTCGCGAATGCCGTAGTGGATGTAGCGGCCCGACAGGTCGCCGGGTTTGACGGCAACGGTCTGCGCTGTCTTGGTGTTGTTGGAACCGGTCAGATCAGCCGAACCGCCGAGTGTTTCCGGAACGGCAGCATTGATGACTTCGAGCGCCAGTTCGGAGGCGCGGCGCGTTGCGATGTTCGGCTTGTCGGCGGCCAATTTGCGCTTGTAGTCGAGCGCCACGGTCGCGAATGTCGAGGGCAGGTCGCCGCGCATGCGCCGCTCGAACTCGGCCTTGGTGCGGTTGCCGATTGCCTCAAGACGTTTTTCCCAGGCAGTGCGTTCCTTTGCGGCAGCAAGACCGGCGAAGAGTGCGTTGGCGTCCAGGGTCGCAAACCTCAGGCTGCCGTCGATGCCGAGCAGGCTCATGATCTCGGTGTCGAAAGGGACGCCCAGGCTGAGGCCCTCCTGGAAGAGGATGCCGAGGGTGCCCATCGTGGCCAGCAGGACGTAGCGAGGGATCCCGCGGAAGAACCAGGTGAAGACCCAGGCCACCCCGGAGAGCACAGGGTTGTCCGACAGGCGCATCACCGCGCACAGGACGCCGCCCGAGAC
>JBGSWL010000118.1:0-1984 GCA_041752455.1 Roseitalea sp.
GCCGCGCGGGCGCACCACAAGCCGCCCGGCCTGTGGCTTGATGACGGCGCCGACCTCGTCTGCAAGGTCGGCCGCAAAGTCGATCGCGCTCTGGTTATGGCGCAGGCGATAGGGCATCTCGATCGAGGCAAGCTGCGGATCCACCGCGGCCGAAACGCCGGCGTCGGCCGCCAGCTTTTCGAGGATCTTGCCGAACGTCCCGAAGCCGTTCTCGGTGTCATAATGGCGGGTCTCGGCCTGCTTCATCTTGTCGATGAAGTCCGCAGCCCGGCAGACCACCTCCATCGTGTCGCCTTCATTTGGGTCGCCGGAAAACCGCAACGTCTCGACAGCAAAGATGCCGGACAGCGTGCCGCCGACCAGCGATCCGATGCCATCGCGCCAGCCGGCGGCGAAGGTGTATGTCTTGCCCCGTTCGGGCACGGAAATCGCGCCCGGGCTATAGGCGACACGGATCGTCAGCGTGTCGCTCTCTTCACCCTCATTGTCGGTGAACGTCACTCCCAGCAGTGCCTTGCCAAGGCCGGGCACGATGTTGCGGCCGGAGATACCGGAGATCGACACCCAAGGGATGCGCGTGCTCATCGCTTCACCTCATTCCCAAGGCCGAAGCGGTGCCGGCGCGTCATCCTGCGCCTCTGGGGTCCTCACCAGCCGGCCTTCGGGAATGGCCGTCGCCACTTCGGCAAGGCCCGCATTAGCCGCCAGCAACGCCTCCGTGCTGCCGCCGCGCTCGCTGCCGTAGAGACGCCTTGCCAGCCGGTCGAGCCGCTCGCCGGCGCGCGCCGCGACCAGGTTTGTTTCAGCCGTTGTCATTGAAGAGCCCTCCGAAGAACCGCCCGGCTGTCGCCAGCCCACCGCCAACTCCGCCACCACCGGAAGCAAGCCCGCCGGAGACATGGACCAGGTCGATCTCGACGCCCATGCGGCGGCCGACGCCGGTAAAGGGGTGAAACTGGTTCTCGTCGATCTCGAGCGTTCGGATGACCACCGGCCCCATCATCTGGCCGAGCCAATTGGCACCGAGCCGGATCATGTTGACCACCGCCTGCTCCTCGTGGTGGCGCTGCAGCCAGCCGAGAGCATCCATGCCGCCGGTCACCAGCGGATAGGTCAGAGCGCTGATCGCCGTCACCCGCTCGCCAAGGCCGGTCAGCTGGTGATCCATGCCCGAAAACGTCGGCCGCCCCGGCACCCGGCCTTCCGAGATGGTGCCGACCGATTGCGGATTGAGGCCGATGACCTGCAGCTGCGCCCGGCCGATGGAGACGAGTGTCAAATTCATGCCAGCGCTCCGGTGTCATGCAGCGCGCTGTTGCGAGCCGAGGCGATCTGCCGGTTCTGCCGCCGCTCGATCGCCATGGCGGTCTGTTGCGGCGAAGAGGCCCCGTTGACATTGATCGTGCTGGCACCCGAGCCACCGCCGCCTGGCGCCGACATCTTTTGCACCGGCGCGCCGCCAAGCCGCGGCTCGATCGTCGGTGTCGCGGTAAAGGACAGCGATTGGCTGATCGCCGTGGCTATCGCCTTGGAGATGGCAATGGCCTGATCGCCTTCGGACGACAGCGCACCGAGGTATCCCAGCATCGCGGCATTGGCCGCGCCGGTCATGTCCTTGCCGAGCGCTTCTTCCACCTCGCGCATCTGCCGCTCGATCTCGGCGCGTGCCGGGTTGGCTTTGGTCGATCGTCCGCTGTTGATCCGTTCGGGCAGAGCTTCGCGCTGCGCTTTGAGGGCCTCATACATCGCCTTCAAGTCGGTTTCAGACGCTCCGTTTGTCACGCTCGAAAGCTCGGCAATCTTCGCCTCGAGCGCTGCCACGCGCGCGTCCACGTCGCCGGTCAGGTATTTGTTGCTGTTTCGGCTCGCCCGGGTGTTGACCCCGCTGCGGCGCAGCTCCTGCGCCTCGCGGATCTTGCGAAGCTCGAATTCGGCCGCGGCACGCTGGGCCGCCCGGTCGCCCTGCACCCCCGCAGCAAGGGTC
>JBGSWL010000119.1:0-11031 GCA_041752455.1 Roseitalea sp.
TCGCCAGAAGCGGCATCCGCGCCATCGAGACGAGCGCCCCAGCCGCCGCAAGCCCGGTTCCGCCGACGGCAATGGCAAGGCCGGACAGCCACCACTGTGGGCGCAGGCTGAGTTGCCCGGACAGGTCAGCGCCATAGAGGCCACGCAAGGTTGCCGCCACATCCGGCAGCAGTGCAGCCGCCACAAGATAACCGAGCACCAGCCCGATCGCTCCGGCAACCAGCGCAAGGATCGCCAGTTCGGCGACCATCAGCGCGATCAGCCGTCCAAGCGGTGCGCCCATCGCCCGCAACGTGCGCAGCATCGGGCGGCGTTGTTCGAACGCCAGACCGATCGCGCCATGCACGATGAACAGGCCGACCGCGAAAGACAAAAGCCCGAACGCGGTCAGGTTCAGGTGAAAACTGTCGGTGAGGCGCGCCACGTCCGAACCGGCCTGCTCTTGCGCTTCGATTTCGGTCAGCCCGGGCGCGACCTCAGCCAGCGGGCGACGGGTCTTCGGCTGTTCCGGCGCGACAAGCATGCGGTCGATTTCGCCGGGACGCCCCAGAAGGCGTTGGGCAACGCCGATATCGGTGATCGCCGTGTTCGGCGCCACATCGGGCGAGGCGATGCCCGGAACATTCATCGCTGGCACATCAGCGAGCGCCTCGAGCGTGTCAGCCCGGGCAAAGACCTGCCCGTCCCCGGCAAGGAACGCCGAAAGGTCCGCCCCTTCCGACAAGGAGACCGGCCCGATGCCGCCGGGTGCCGTCAGCGGATCGAGGCCGACGAGGCGAACCGGTCCGAGTTCTCCTTCGATCACAGGCGAGACCGCCCATCCGGCACGACGGAGTGCCACATAGACCTCTTGTGATATCGGCCCGCCGTCCGCCGCCGTGATCTGGTTGAAGCGGCCTTCGCCCAGCGTTGCCGCAGCGGCGTCATAACTTGCCCTGGCTTCGCCATTGATCGCCTGCACGCCGGACCAGAGCGCCGTGCCGAGCGCCAGTCCCGCGAGCAGCGTGAACAATTGCAGCCGGTTGCGCCACCAGTGCGAGGCAAGCGCCGACAGGATCGCCCGGTTCAAGACGGCGGCCCCGGCTCGGCGAAAATCTGCCCGGAGCGCAGATGAAGCCGGCGCGACAGGCGCGCGGCAAGGCGTTCCGAATGGGTGACCAAGATCAGCCCCGCTCCGGTTTCGACAGCCAGTTCGCACAGCAGGTTGAGCACCGTGTCGGCGGTTGCCTCATCAAGATTGCCGGTAGGCTCGTCCGCCAGAACCAGCCTTGGATGCGGTGCCAGCGTACGCGCAATCGCGACGCGCTGCTGCTGCCCGCCGGACAGTTGTTCCGGATATTTGTGCAGGTGATCGACAAGCCCCAGCCGCTCGGCAAGACCCCGGTCGCGCGCCGGATCATGGCGCCCGGCGAGCCGCGCCTGGAAAGCGATGTTGGCGGCAACCGTCAGCGACGGGATCAGGTTGAACTGCTGGAAGATCACGCCGACCGTGCCGCGCCGCAGCGCCGCCCGCCCGCCATCGTCGAGCGGCGCAATGTCTTTCCCGTCGATCTCGATCGCCCCGCTGTCAGGCGAGTCGAGCCCGCCGATCAGGTGCAGCAACGTGCTCTTGCCAGACCCGGATTCGCCGGTCAGCGCCAGTGTCTCTCCGGCAACAAGCGAAAGCGAAACACCGCGCAGCACCGGGGCTTCGGTTCCGGGATAGGTCTTGGTCAGGTCGGCGACACGCAGCAGCATCAATTGTTCCCTCGGCACTGCATTTAAGCCGTGCTGCGCAAACGGAAAGGTCCGTGCCGTGTGGCATTCAGCCCTGCGCCGCCGCCGCCCGGCTCAAGATGGCATCGGCCAGACGCTGCGCCACCGGCGTCAGGCTCGATCCGGCGCGCGTGACAAGGCTGAACGGTTCGACCGCAAGTCCGAGATCGATCGGCAGCGAAACGAACGGCATCGACGGGTTGCCGGAAAAGCTGTCGACAACCGCCGTCGCCAGCGGTGCAATCGCATCGGTCTGGGTCAACAGCGCCAGCGTGAACAGGAAGGACGAGGTGGAAATCCGCCGCTGCGGCACCGGCAATTGCCGGGCAGCAAGCTTTGCCGAGACGGTCTGCGTCAACAGGGTCTCGCCATCGCCCATCACCCAGTCATAGCCCATCAGGTCTTCAACCGTGATCTTCGGCAGAAGCAGCAGCGGATGACCGCGCCGCACCGCAAGTGACAATGGTTCACCGGCAATCTCGCGCGCCTCGAGTTGTGTTTCGCCCGGCGTAAGGCGCGCCAGCGCAAAGTCGAGACGGCCGTCGCGCAGTTGTTCCCGCAGGAGAACCGACGTCGTCACCGAAACTTCTGCCTGAAAGCCCGGATTGGCACGCTGCAGGTCGATCAGCGCCGGCAGCACCAGATTGAGCGCCGGACCCGTCACCGCACCGACCCGCACCACGCCGGCCCGCCCGGTCGCCGCTTCGGAAACTTCCCGCGCCGCATCGATCAGTTCGATCTGGATGCGCGCCGCGCGCCGCGCCAGCGCAATCCCCGCCGCCGTCAGCTTGATCCCGCGCCCCTGCCGTTCATGCACGGCAACACCAAGCATGTCCTCGATCTCCGCAAGCAGCCGGGAGGCTGCAGGTTGGGCAATGCCGAGCCGGCCGGCCGCAAGGCCGAGCGCCCCCGTCTCGTGCAGTTCGGCAATCAGCCGCAACTGTTGCGGTTTCAGCTGGTGCACCTGTTGGGCAAGCGGAACGGTGGCTTTTGACATGGCAATTCCGTTATATTTTATTCTTTAAACGTCACTTGACAGATATATGACTTCTGCGCAACTTGCGGCCATCCGCGGGCATGGGGGAGCAAGCCAGCCCATGCGGACGCAAACATGCATCTCTTTGGGAGGAATACCTATGCGTTTGACCCGTCGCGGCCTGATGGCCCTCGCCGGAACAACAGCCATGCTGTTGTCCACCACTGCCTTCGCCCAGGACAAGGGCACCATCGGCATCGCCATGCCGACCAAGTCGTCCTCGCGCTGGATTTCCGATGGCGAATCCATGGTCAAGGCGTTCACGGAAGCCGGCTACAAGGCCGACCTCCAGTATGCAGAAGACGATATCCCGACCCAGCTGTCGCAGATCGAAAACATGATCACATCCGGCGTCAAGGCGCTGGTCGTTGCAGCCATCGACGGAACCACCCTGTCGAACGCGCTGGACAATGCCGCAGCCCAGGGCATCAAGGTCATCGCCTATGACCGCCTGATACGCGACAGCGGCTCGGTCGACTATTATGCGACGTTCGACAACTTCAAGGTCGGCGTGCAGCAGGCCGAAACGCTTGTTGCCGGCCTCAAGGAGCGCTTCGGCGACGTCAAGCCGTGGAACGTCGAACTGTTCGGCGGCAGCCCGGACGACAACAACGCCTTCTTCTTCTACAACGGCGCCATGTCGATCCTGCAGCCGCTGATCGACTCCGGCGACATCGTCATCCCGTCCGGCCAGATGGGCATGGATGTGGTCGGTACGCTCCGTTGGGATGGCGCCGTTGCCCAGTCCCGCATGGACAACCTCCTGTCGTCCAACTACGGCGACAAGCAGTTGCATGGGGCGTTGTCGCCCTATGACGGTCTGTCGATCGGCATCCTGTCGTCGGTCAAGGGCGTCGGCTACGGTTCGGGCGATCTGAAGATGCCGATCGTCACCGGCCAGGACGCCGAAATCCCGTCGGTCAAGTCGATGATCGCCGGCGAACAGTACTCGACCATTTTCAAGGACACCCGCGAACTGGCCAAGGTCACCGTGTCGATGGTTGATGCCGTGCTCGCTGGCGGTACGCCGGAAATCAACGACACCACCACCTATGACAACGGCGTCAAGGTCGTTCCGTCCTACCTGCTTGAACCGCTCCCGGTCCTCGTGTCCAACTACGAGCAGATCCTCGTTGGTTCGGGCTACTACACCGCCGACCAGCTGAAATAAGCTGACAGGATCGAACTGCCCGCGCACACACGTGTCGCGCGGGCAGTTCACCTATGGCAGCGGCACGTAGCGGGACGGAGGGGACGGCGTGGCAACACTTCTGGACATGCGGGAGATCACCAAGGTCTTTCCGGGCGTGCGCGCGCTTGACCGGGTCAGCCTGACGGTCGAGGCCGGCGAAATCCATGCGATCTGCGGCGAAAACGGTGCCGGCAAATCGACGCTGATGAAGGTCCTCTCCGGCGTCTATCCCCATGGCAGCTACGAGGGCGACATCTTCTACGACGGTGCCTTGCTGAAAAACCGCGACATCCGCGACAGCGAAGACAAGGGCATCATCATCATTCACCAGGAACTCGCGCTGATCCCGCTATTGTCGATCGCCGAGAACCTGTTCATGGGCAACGAGGTTGCCACGCGCGGCGTGATTTCGTGGCCGCAAGCCTTCCGCAAGACCGAAGATTTGTTGAAGCGCGTCGGGCTTTTCGAGGCCCCGAGCGCCATTGTCGGCAAGCTTGGCGTCGGCAAGCAGCAGCTGATCGAAATTGCCAAGGCGCTGTCGAAGAGCGTGCGCCTGCTGATCCTCGACGAGCCGACCGCAGCCCTGCAGGAGGCCGATGCGGACCGTTTGCTCGACCTGATGCTGGAGTTGAAGGCGCAGGGCGTCACCCAGATCATCATTTCTCACAAGCTCAATGAAATCGGCCGCGTCGCTGACCGGATCACGGTCATTCGCGATGGCACTGCCGTCTCGACCTTGCCCAAGCACGACATTTCCGAGGATCGCATCATCCGCGACATGGTCGGGCGCGACATGGCGCATCGCTATCCGCAGCGCGATCCGAACCCCGGCGACGTGCTGTTCGAGGTGGACAACTGGTCGTGCTGGCATCCCGAACAGGCCGGTCGTCAGGTCATCAAGAATGTCTCGCTGAACGTGCGCAAGGGCGAAATCGTCGGCATTGCCGGCCTGATGGGCACCGGCCGCACCGAGCTTGCGATGTCGGTCTTCGGCCGCAGCTATGGCAAGAACCACCAGGGAACGGTGCGCATGCATGGCAAGCCGGTTGATGTCTCGTCGGTCAGCCGCGCCGTCGAGGCCGGCATTTCCTACGTGACCGAAGACCGCAAGGCGCTCGGCCTGATCCTCGATGAGCCGATCCTGCGCAACGTGAGCCTCGCCAACCTCAAGGGCGTTTCGCAGCGCCACGTGCTCGACAAGCGCCGCGAAACCCAGGTTGCCGAAGGTTACCGCAAGCAATTGGCGATCCGCACGCCGAGCGTGCGCCAGAAGGTCGTCAATCTCTCCGGCGGCAACCAGCAGAAGGTTGTCCTGTCGAAATGGCTGTTCACCGAGCCGGAACTCCTGATCCTCGACGAGCCGACCCGTGGCATCGATGTCGGCGCCAAGTTCGAAATCTACACGATCATGAAGGAACTGGCCGATCAGGGCCGCGCCATCCTGATGATCTCGTCAGAAATGCCGGAACTTCTCGGCATGTGCGACCGGATCTACGTGATGAACGAAGGCCGCATCGTCGGCGAACTGGGCCGGGAAGAGGCCAGCCAGGAGAAGATCATGGCACTCATTTTGAAAGACGTTGGAAAGGCGGCTTGAACCGATGGCAGATGGCAAGCAAAGCGCCCTGAGCGGGCACCTGCGTGAAAACGGCATGTTGCTGGCGCTCGTCGCCATCGTGGCGCTGTTTTCGATCCTTGTGTCGATGCAGGGCAAACCGATGTTCCTGCAGGCACCGAACATCACCAACATCTTCCTTCAGAACGGCCACGTGATCATTCTGGCGCTCGGCATGCTGCTGATCATCGTGTCGGGCCACATCGACCTGTCGGTCGGCTCCGTCGCCGCCTTCACAGGTGCGTTTGCCGCCTGGCTGACCGTCGGGCTCGACCTGCCCGTGCCGATCGTCATCGGACTGACGCTGATCGTCGGCGGCCTGATCGGCGCGGCGCAGGGCTATTGGGTCGCCTACTGGCGCATCCCCTCCTTTATCGTGACACTTGCAGGCATGATGGTGTTTCGCGGCGCCACCATGCTGATGCTCGGCGGCCAGAACATCGGCCCGTTCCCGAAAAGCTTCCAGTCAATGTCATCCGGCTTCATCCCGGACCTGACAGGCATGATGAAGCCGCACGGGCTGACGCTGATCATCGTCGCCGTGGCGATTGCTGTCATCGTCTGGGTCGGCCTGCGTGCGCGCACCCGCGACCACGAGTTCGGCATCACGCCGGAACCTGCCGGCCTGTTCTGGGGCCGCACCGCGATCATCGCCGCCGCCATGGCCTTCGTCGGCTACCAGTTGGCCTCGTTCCGCGGCCTGCCGAACGTCCTCGTCGTGCTGACGCTGTTGACGCTCTTCTACGCCTTCTTCACCGAAAACACCGTGCAGGGTCGCCGCATCTATGCGGTCGGCGGCAACGAAAAGGCAGCCAAACTTTCCGGCATCCGCACCAACCGGCTGGTCTTCTTCAGCTTCGTCAACATGGGCGTTTTGGCAGCGCTCGCCGGCATGATGGTCACGGCGCGGTTGAACTCGGCAACCCCGAAGGCCGGCCTCGGCTTCGAACTCGATGCCATCGCTGCCGTGTTCATCGGCGGCGCATCGATGACCGGCGGTTCGGGCACCATCATCGGCGTCGTCATCGGCGCTTTGATCATGGGCGTCATGAACATGGGCATGTCGATCCTCGGCGTCGGCATCGACTACCAGCAGATGATCAAGGGCCTGGTGCTCCTCGCCGCCGTCATCTTCGACGTCTACAACAAGAACAAGCGAGGCTAGCATGCATCTCTCAACCGTCAGGCAGGCCGGTGTCGTCGCCCGTCGGGGCAGCGATGCGCACATCGTGCGCAACACCGCCTCGGTGCTCGAACTGGCAAGCGCCGCCATTGCCGCCGGTCACAGCCTTGCCGCCGAAGTTGCCCGTCGCGGCCTTGGCGACAGCGTCGATCTGACCCGTGCGACCTTCGACCTTCCGGTCAGCCACCCGGACCCGGCGCATCTGCACCTGACCGGAACCGGCCTCACCCACCTTGGCTCGGCCTCCGCGCGCGATGCCATGCATGCCAAGATCGAAGGCAGCGAACAGCTCACCGACAGCATGAAGATGTTCAAGATGGGCCTTGAAGGCGGACGCCCTGCGCAAGGCGCTGTCGGCGCCCAGCCGGAATGGTTCTACAAGGGCAACGGCTTTGCCGCCGTCGCGCCCGGCGATCCATTGACCGCACCCGGCTTTGCCGAAGACGGCGGTGAAGAGCCGGAAGTTGCCGGGATTTATCTGATCGGCCCGGACGGCACGCCGCACCGCATCGGCTGGACGCTCGGCAACGAGTTCTCCGACCATGTGACCGAAAAGGTCAACTACCTCTGGCTCGCCCATTCCAAGCTGCGCGTTGCCTCTTTCGGGCCGGAAATCCTCGTCGGCGAGCTTCCCGCCGATGTTCGTGGCACCTCGCGCATCCGGCGCGGCGGCAATGTCGTCTGGGAAAAGCCGTTCCTGTCCGGCGAAGCCAACATGTCGCATACGATCGCCAACCTTGAGCATCACCACTTCAAGTACGGCGTGTTCTGCCAGCCGGGCGATCTGCATGTGCACTTCTTCGGCACCGCAACGCTTTCGTTTGCCGACGGCTTTACGACAGAGGCCGGCGATGTCTTCGAGATCGAAGCGCCGGATTTCGGCCAGCCGCTCCGCAACGCCCTCGCCTTCGCGCCAAAGCGCGATGGCGCCACGCACGTCGTCCCGCTTTGAGGATCAACCCATGACCAAATTCGTCCCCGCACCGTGGCCCCGCAAGTTGCGCTCGCAGGAGTGGTTTGGCGGCAATGGCCGCGACCAGATCTACCATCGCGGCTGGATGAAGAACCAGGGCTTCCCGCACGACCTGTTCGACGGTCGCCCGGTCATCGGCATCCTCAACACCTGGTCGGAGCTGACGCCGTGCAACGCACACCTCAATGTGCTGGCCGAGTTCGTCAAACGTGGCGTCTATGAAGCCGGCGGCTTCCCGGTCGAAGTACCGGTATTTTCCGCCTCGGAATCAGCGTTCCGCCCGACCGCGATGATGTTCCGCAATCTGGCGGCCATGGCTGTCGAAGAACAGATGCGCGGCCAGCCGATGGATGGCTGCGTGCTGCTGGTCGGCTGCGACAAGACCACGCCATCGCTCCTGATGGCTGCCGCCTCGACCGACCTGCCCTCGATCATTGTCACCGGCGGGCCGATGCTGAACGGCTATTTCAAGGGCGAACGCGTTGGCTCGGGCACCCATCTCTGGAAGTTCTCGGAAGCGGTCAAAGCCGGCGACATGAGCCAGGAAGAATTTGCCGAAGCCGAGGCCTCGATGAGCCGCAGCGCCGGGTCCTGCAACACCATGGGCACGGCCTCGACCATGGCTTCGATGGCCGAAGCGCTCGGCATGGCCCTTTCAGGCAACGCGGCGATCCCCGCTGTCGACAGCCGCCGCCGCGTCATGGCGCAGATGTCGGGCCGTCGCATCGTCCAAATGGTCAAGGATGACCTGAAGCCATCCGACGTCCTGAAAAAGCCGGCCTTCGAAAACGCCATCCGCGCCAACGCCGCCATCGGCGGGTCGACCAATGCCGTCATCCACCTTCTGGCGATTGCCGGCCGCGTCGGCGTCGATCTGACGCTGGATGATTGGGACCGGTGCGGCCGCGATGTGCCGACTGTCGTCAACCTGATGCCGTCCGGCAAATACCTGATGGAAGAATTCTTCTATGCCGGCGGGCTGCCCGTCGTCATCAAGCGGCTTGGCGAGGCCGGTCTCCTGCACAAGGATGCGCTGACCGTGTCCGGCCAGTCCATGTGGGATCAGGTCAAGGATGTGACCAACCACAACGAAGATGTCATCTTGCCGGCCGAAAAGGCGCTGACCCAGTCGGGCGGCGTCGTCGTGCTGAAGGGCAATCTTGCCCCCAACGGCGCGGTGCTGAAGCCGTCCGCCGCCTCCGCGCACCTGATGGTCCATCGCGGCCGTGCGGTCGTTTTCGAGGACATCGACGACTACAAGGCCAAGATCAACGACGAGGCGCTCGATATCGACGAGACCTGCGTGATGGTCCTGAAAAACTGCGGCCCCAAGGGGTATCCGGGCATGGCCGAGGTCGGCAATATGGGCCTGCCGCCGAAAGTGCTGCGCAAGGGCATCACCGACATGGTGCGCATTTCCGATGCGCGCATGTCCGGCACCGCATACGGCACGGTCTGCCTGCACACCTCGCCGGAAGCGGCTGCCGGCGGTCCGCTGGCTGTCGTGCAGAATGGCGACATGATCGAACTGGACGTGCCGAACCGCCGTCTGCACCTCGACATACCGGCCGAGGAACTCGCCGCGCGGCTCGCCGCCTGGACCCCGCGCCACGAGCAGTATGCATCGGGCTATGCCTGGCTGCACCAGCAGCACGTGCAGGGGGCCGATACCGGCGCCGACCTTGATTTCCTCAACGGCGCACGCGGCGCGCCCGTCGGACGGGACTCGCACTGATGTCAACGACGCCCAAAAAGGTCGCGCTTGTCGGCATCGGTAAAATCGCCATCGACCAGCACGTCCCGGCGATCGCTGCCAGCACCGACTGGGAACTGGCCGCCACAGTCTCGCGGTCTGGCACGGTGCCCGGCATCGAAAGCCATCGCGACATGGCGACATTTCTCGATGCCCGCCCCGATGTCTCTGTCGTCTCGCTCTGCATGCCGCCGGCTCCGCGCTTTGATTACGCGGAAGCTGCGCTTCTGGCCGGACGCCATGTCATGCTGGAAAAGCCGCCCGGTGCCACGCTGGCCGAAGTCCATGAACTCGAAGCCCTCGCCCGCGCCTCGGGCCTGACGCTGTATGCCACTTGGCACTCGCGCATGGCCCATGCGGTTGCCGCCGCCAAGGCATGGCTTAAGGACAAGGCCGTGCACGAAGGCCACATCACCTGGCGCGAGGATGTCCGCAAATGGCACCCCGGTCAGGACTGGGTGTTCGAGCCGGCAGGCATGGGCGTGTTCGATCCCGGCATCAATGCGCTGTCGATCCTGACCGAGATCCTGCCGCATCCGGTCCACTTGAAAAAGGCCCGCCTCGAATTTCCGGCAAACCGCCAGACCCCGATCGCCGCGCAACTGAGCTTCACCGGCAGCATCACTGCGGATTTCGACTGGCGCCAGGAAGGTCCGCAAACCTGGGACATCGTGCTGGAGACCGATCGCGGCCAACTTGCGCTGCGCATGGGCGGCAATGTGCTGGAGATCGACGGCAAGGCCACGGCAGGCGCAAACACCATCATGGACGAATACCCGGCGCTCTATGCGCGCATGTCCGCGCTGGTCGACGCGCAAAGCTCCGAGGTCGATCTGTCGCCGATGATCCACGTCGCCGACGCCCTGACCCTTGGCGAACGCGTCACGGTCAACCCTTTCCACTTCTGAAACGCGACGACAAAAAAGGACGTTCCATGCTGACCGGACACCACCTGATTGCTGGCCAATGGGTTGGCAACAGCCAGACCTTCCAGTCCTCGCCTGCCCACGGCCCGGCTCGTGAGTTCGCCGTCGGCACACCGGCCCATGTCGATGCCGCCTGCGAGGCTGCGGAAGCGGCGTTTCCCGCCTACAGCGCCCTGTCGCGCAAGGACCGCGCTGCATTCCTCAACCGTATCGCCGACGAGATCGAAGCACGCGGCGCGGAGATCACCGCCATCGGCACCGAGGAAACCGGCCTTCCGGCGGCGCGGCTGGACGGCGAGCGCGGTCGCACCACCGGCCAGCTTCGCCTGTTTGCTCGCCACATCATGGAAGATGGCTGGCTCGACAAGCGTCACGATGCGGCCATACCGGACCGCCAGCCCTTGCCGCGCCCGGACCTGAAAGTCATGCAGCGGCCGATCGGCCCGGTCGCGGTGTTCGGCGCCTCGAACTTTCCGCTCGCCTTTTCGGTCGCGGGCGGTGACACGGCCTCGGCGCTGGCCGCCGGTTGTCCGGTCGTCGTGAAAGGCCACTCGGCCCACCCGGGGACGGGCGAAATCGTCGCGCAGGCCATTCTGGC
>JBGSWL010000120.1:0-6383 GCA_041752455.1 Roseitalea sp.
GATAGTCATTCGAGCACCAGACCGTCACCTCGTGCGTCGAGCCGTCCTCGCGGTAGCGAAGCGCCCGCGGAAACGCCCCGCGCTTGCGCTCAAGCTCTGCAAACACACGGTAATTGCCCGCTTCGTGAAGCTTGGACAGTGCGCCCGAAAAATACGACTCGAAATCCATGGCCCTCTTCCCTGTCATCGTGATGCCAATTGATTGACGGCAAGGGCAGCGCGCTGCGCCTCATCGCTTTTTTTCTTGTCTTGCTGTGCGGCCCGGTCGGACCGCTGATTTTTGGTTGCGTGGTCGCGCAGGGCCCAGCGCCAAAGCGCCGCGTCCTGCAACGGCAGGATCAGAAACGCGTGTTCCACCAGCGCCAGCGCCGCAAAACTGCCAAGGATCGCGAAGGTCACGGTCGACGCTTCTCCAACCACCTGACCGGCCGCAATGAATGCAGCCACGGTCATGGCTGCGATCAGCACCAGCGCCAAGCCGACGAACGGATGGACGCGGTCGGTGCGAAAATAACTCTTCAGATGCGAAAGCCGCGCCGGCAGCAACTCGCTGATCGCATTCGGCGCGCCGAGAAAGACGGTGATCTTGGTCGACAGCCTCACCAGCCACATCAGGCCATAGACAAGGGCCCCGGTCGGATTGGCCGCACTGACGAGGAAAACGATGATGGCTAGTCCGGTGACGAAAAGTCCGATCTCGTGGTCGCGGATCGCCGCAAATGCAAGCCTGAACCGCTTCACCCCGGTGGTCCCGGCTGGCAAGGGTTTGCGGTTCGGACCGGTCACTTCGCCGGTCAGGAACAGGATCTCGTGCACGGCCCACAGCGCCAGCGCCGAAAAGAACCCGGCATAGGCGCCGGTTACCGACAACTGGTCGCTGCTCCACCACAGGCCGGCGACGCCAGCCACAGCCAGCGCAGCCGTGATGGCGATAATGAGCGGACGCAGATGCACCCCGGCGCGCGCCATCATGATGACGAGCCCGGTGGAAACCCACCAGGCAAAAACCGAAATCACGATGGCGGCGGCAAAGTGCGTCATTGATCGCTTACCAGACCGGATGCAGGCGGCTGTTGACCGGCAATTCGTTCTTGATCGTCGGGATCATGTAGAGCCCGGCAAAGTTCATGAACGCGCGGACACCATGCCAAGCAGCGCCAACCCGCCCGGCAATGCCGCCGCGCGCCTTGGCCTTCTGCATCGAATTGCTGATCTCCACCATGCGATGGAACCGGCGCTTCAGGCCCGGATGATCGAGATCGAGTGTCAGCGGGAACACCTGCTTGGTGATTTCCGATGTCAGGCGGAACACCTTCCAGTCATATTCGGTGATGTCGACGCCGAGTGCCTTGTGGAAAGCCGGACGCTGGTAGTCACGCACATGCATGGTGACAAAAACCGCCAGAAGGAAGAACTTGATCCAGTAACGGTTGACGCCTTCCAGGAGCTTGCGGTCGGTGCGCATCAAAAGCGCGAAGGCTTCGCCATGGCGGAACTCGTCATTGCACCACTCTTCAAACCACTTGAAGATCGGGTGGAAACGGTTTTCCGGATGCTTTTCCAGATGCCGGAAAATCGTGATGTAGCGCGCGTAACCGATCTTTTCCGACAGGTAGGTCGCGTAGTAGATGAATTTCGGCCGGAAATACGTGTACTTCTTCGCCTTGGCGAGGAAGCCCATGTTCACGCCGATGTCGAATTCCTTCAGCGCATCGTTGATGAAACCCGCATGGCGGCTTTCATCGCGGCTCATCAGGCCGAACAGTTCGCAGATTTCCTTGTTGGATCCGCGACGCTTCATTTCCTTGTAGAGGACGCAGCCGGAAAACTCGGCGGTCAGCGATGAGACCAGAAAGTCGATCAACTCGATCCGCAGGTCTTCGGGCAGCGCGTCGATATCGATCGTGTCCCAGTCGGCATTGCGCTTGAAGTGGCCCTTGTTGGGGTCGGCGCGCATTTCGGCGATCAGCACATCCCATTCGGCCCGCACCGGCGTCACGTCGATCTTGTCGAGCTCGTCGAAATCGGTCGTGTAGAACCGCGGGTTGAGCATGGTCGTTTCAGTTGCCATGCGGGTGGTTTCGTTCTGCGCGTCGATCGGTGCGGCCGGTGCCGGCATCGGCGTCGTTACATGCGTGTTCATAGGGCTTCCTCCGAGAAGCTGAATTCACAAAGTTCCATCAGTTCCAGATCGCCGGTAGCGCGCGTCCAGGCGCGCTCGAGGCGGGTGGCGCGGGTGATCGTTGCGGTGCGCCGGAAAACGGCGCGTTCGCCATAGGGAACGGCCACCGGTGCGCCATGCACCAGCACCTCGTCACCCGGTTCCACCGTCACGCCGCCGTCAAAGCAGACATGGGCGCCAAGCTCTTCGAACGTATTGTTGATTTCGACCGTGCAGGGCACGTTCTCCTGTCGCCTGCCGGCAAGTGCCAGAATGTTCATTGATTGGATCCTCCGATCTTGTTGGCAACCGCGACGCGCTGGGAAAGGTCCTTTGCCTTAGTCCTGCTGAACGCATCGAGATTGATCTTTTCCCCGCTTTGCGGGTCACGCAGGAACACGAGGCCCCCGCGCATCTGGAGCACTTCCACGGTGCGAGGGGTCGCATCGTAAGGCGCTCTGGTAAGCCGCGCCAACGACCGTAGCGCACCGGCTGCAAACTGGTCCAGACCTGCCGGATAGGTGATGATCTCGGCGCCGGACTGAACCTCGGCAAAGGTGATCGCGCCATCAGGCACGATCGAGACGTTGACATTGCCCAGCGAGACATAGGCCACCGCCCCAACCGGGGGCACCCGGTCGGACGTCATGCGGCCGATGGTGACGGCAACGAGGGTGAAAACGATCAATCCGAGTGACGCAAGCAGCGGCAGTGGCCGAACGGCCCGCTCGTGCGGCGCCTTTGCCGGGGTGAACTTCGTTTGCATCTCGTCGCTGGTCATCGTCATGATCTTACTCGGCTGCCTGCTGGAAGGTGTCCGGGCCGATGACGGCCAGGTTTGGGGTCACGTCATGTGCTGTCGGCATCGCATCCGTGTGGCGGCGCGCAATGTCGGCGTGCAACTGCAGGGCAAGGATGTCGGCAGCAGTCACCACATCGGCAAGGCCGATCATCTGCGGTTCGGTGCGTGACATTTTGAGGCCCCGCACATGCGGAAAGAACACGGCCCAGTTGAGCCTGATATCCGGCTTGAAGCGCAGCGCGATATTGCCCGAACCGTTGGCCCGCTTGAGCACATCGGCGCTTTCCATCTCGCAGAACGGCAGGTTGAAGGCCGTCGGGAGCGCGATGCCGATGCGCATCACCACCCGGCGGTTGGTGATGGTGTAGACCGTCGTGCGATGGACGCCGGCCGCAAACGCCCGGAAGATGCCCAGCACGGCGGCACCGGCTGCCGCCATGATGATGAGCGACATGATGATGTCGTCGGAACCGCGCCCGAAATAGAGGCCGGTGACCAGCAGCCAGCCGAGCATTGCCGCGAAATAGGCAGCAATCCAGCGGGCCTTGAACACATGGACCCAGACCTCGTTGGTTTCCGGCTTGCCCTGCCAGACGATCGTCTCGCCGACGGGCAGCATACCCGGAAGACCGGGTATGGGCTCGTTGTCAAAGTCAGGAGCGACGAAGCCGGTCATAGGAACGTTTCCTGCCGCTGCGGGGTCGCGTAAAGGAGACCGGCGCCGAAATACGCCATGATCTTGTCTTCCTCGAGGAACGTCACTTCGGCTTCCTTGCGCGTGCCGGGCACCATGGCGAACTGTTCGCCGGTGATCGCATGCACGTAGAAGACCTTTTCCTTGTCCCGCGGTGTCAGCATCTTGCAGAAGTTCATCGGCACGAGAACCGTGCGCGGCGCTGCGCCAACCGTCGTCTGCACTTCAAGGTAGCGGATGACCTGTTCTGCCTGGTCGACCCACACATCGCTGATGCGGCCGCCGATCACACTGTCGGCGCCGACCACGCGAAGGCCGCGCGGATCAACGTCGCCCTTGGCAATCGAAAAGCCTTCGGCCACGCGCATCGGAACGATCTTGACCGCGCCGTTGTGCATGATGTCCGGCGTGTCGGCACGGTTGGTCCAGGCACCCGGGCCAACACCGTCAAGCATCGGGTTGTCACCGGTCGGGGCGAAAGGCGCGCCTTCGAATTCGGCGATCTTGCGCGCCTTCATGTTGTGCGAATTGGCATCCTGCTTGCCGTCCGGATAGGAGCGGGTGCCATGACCATGCGGCAGATGGAATGTCTTGGGTTCCGGGTCCATCAGCCATGATGCGCCATCGGAAACACCTGCTTCGTTCTCCAGCGGAAAGCCTTCACGGCGGCTCTCGCGCTGCAGATAGATGATCAGGCCGGCAAAGAAGATCCAGAACACGTAGAGGGTGATCTGGGCGACGTCGATGTATTCTGTGACTTCAACCATGACAGGTCTCCGGTTAGGCTGGTTCAGCCCGGAAGGTCGGTAAGCCCAAAGGTCCGGGGTTGGGTTTTCTCCCCCTTGCCACGCATGCGCGCCTGTTGGCCGACGAGCGGTCCCAGTGCGGCAAGCGAGGCAAAGAGGAGGGCGATTTCGATGTGGTAGACGACAGAATATCCGGTGGCAGGCGCTTGCAGCGCTGCACCGAAGACACCGTTTTCGACAAGCGCATTGGCGCCATCACGGATGAAGCCGCCGAGCGCAAGACCGAGGCCGATGGCCGTGGCCTGCACTGCGCCCCAGGCGCCGATGGCAATGCCGCTGTCCGATCGTTCCGCCATCTCCATGGCGGCGATCATCGTTGCAACCGAGAACAGGCCGCCGCCAACGCCGATCAGCATGGCGCCTGCGCGAAACAGCGCTGCCGAGCCCAGCGGATCGGCAAACACCACCGCCGAGAAGGCGACGACACCGATCAGGGCACCCATGCCGGCCAGCCGGTACATGTCCGAACCGCGTGCCAGCATGCGCGCCGCAAGCGCGAATCCGGCCAACGCGCCGCTGGCCCAGAACGCCGTCAGCATGGTTGTTGCCGAAACCGAAAGGCCGAGCACTTCCCCGCCATAAGGCTCGAGCAGGACGTCCTGCATCGCAAAACCCATGGCGCCAAGCGCTACGGCAACCAGCAAGCGCATGGTGCGCCGATCCTCGGTGTAGCTTGCAAAGGCTTCCGAAAGTGTCGGCACGACGCGGTTCGGCGCGGTCAGCGCGGCATTGCGCGGCTCCTGCTTCCACAGCGAAATGAAATTGATGACGATCGTGGCGACCGCTGCGCCCTGGATCACCTGGATCAGCACCAGCGGCGAGAAGTCCGACAGCAGCCAGCCGAAAGCGAGCGCGGCGGCAATCATGCCGACCAGTTGCATCACGTAGCAAAGCGCCACGATCCGCGGCCGGTTGTCATCGGTCGAAAGGTCGGTTGCCAGTGCCAGCCCGGCGGTTTGCGCCATGTGCATGCCGGTGCCGGTCAAGAGGAAAGCCAAAGCCGCGCCAGCGGGGCCGGCCCACTGCGGACCGACGGTCTGTGACTGCATCAGAAGCAGCGCAAAAGGCATGATGGCCAGCCCTCCGAACTGCAGCATCGAGCCGAGCCAGACATAAGGCACCCGGCGCCAGCCGAGCAGCGAACGGTAGGTGTCCGAGCGGTAACCGATCAGCAGCCGGAACGGCGCTGCCAGCACAGGAATGGCGATCATGGCGGCGACAAGACTTGTGGCAACGCCAAGTTCGACGATCATCACGCGGTTCAAGGTGCCGGTCAGAAGCACGGTGGCCATGCCGACCGAAACCTGGAACAGCGACAGGCGCAAAAGCCGCGCCAATGGCAGGTCGACCGTTGCCGCATCGGCAAACGGCAGCCAGCGGGTGCCGACACCCTGCCAGAATGCGATCATCGGATTTTGCCGCCGTCCGATCATGACGTGGAAACCTCCAGCGCCTCGGAGATGTAGAAGCCCGAGGAAATGCGGGCGTTGGCTCCAGCTTTCCAACCGGTCATGGCCGGGCGGGACAGCAGGTGCTCGATCATGCGGGCCGGGACGACCGGCTCGATGGCCGGCGAACGGTCGCCGCGCGGAAAGATCTGGCCGACCGCATGCATGACCGTCAGTGCCGGCGTGCGCGGTGCGATCGTGAACACGATCTTCCGGCTGGTGCGCGCGGCAAGCCCGGCAACCGCGTCAGCGGCATCTTTCATGTGATAGTGGATCAGGCAGTCCATCGCGACCACGCCATCGAACCGGCCATGCTCGACCGACAGCATGTCACCGGCAACAAATGTCGCGCGGCCCCTGCCCGGATGGCGCGCCTGCCATTCGCCTGCCTTGTCTGCGGCAAAGCCGATCATCTGCGGCGACAGGTCGACGCCCAGGACATCGGCACCGCGCGCGGCCAGCGCCAGCGCCA
>JBGSWL010000121.1:0-2125 GCA_041752455.1 Roseitalea sp.
TCGTCGGCGCTGACCCGGCAAAGGCCGTTCGCGCCGCGCATCTCGCCAAAGCCGACCTGACGACCGCCATTGTCGGCGAATTCCCGGAAGTGCAGGGCGCGATGGGCCGGACCTATGCGCTGATGCAGGGGGAAGATCCGAGCGTCGCGGCAGCGATCGAAGACCACTACAAGCCGCAGGGCCCGTCCGACGCGGTGCCGACCGACCCGGTGGCAATTGCCGTGGCGCTGGCCGACAAGCTCGACACGCTGACCGGTTTCTGGGCGATCGACGAAAAGCCGACCGGCTCGAAGGACCCCTATGCCCTGCGCCGTGCGGCGCTTGGCGTGATCCGGATCGTGGTTGAGAACGGGTTGAGGGTAAAGCTTTCAATGCAGTTCTTGAACGCGTCAATGAACCAAAACACGAGCCTTCGGGAAGCGGAAATCCTAGAGGAAAAGGGGGAAAAGTTATATCACGCCGACCTCCTCTCCTTCTTCCACGACCGCCTGAAGGTGTTCCTGCGCGATACCGGCGCGCGGCATGACCTCATCGATGCGGTGCTGTCGGAAACCGATGATGACCTCCTCCTCATCGTCGCGCGGGTTCGCGCCCTGCAATCCCTCCTCGAAACCGAAACTGGTGCGACGCTGCTGGCAGGCACCAAACGTGCGCTGAACATTCTGGCGGCGGAAGAGAAGAAGGATGGCGCTGGCGCGTTCGATCACCCGGTCGATCCCGCAGCGTTGATCGAACCGTCGGAAAAGGAACTGCGCGCGGTGCTGGGTGCGGTTGCGCATCATGTCGACGACCATCTCGCCCGCGAGGACTACGCCGGCGCGTTTTCAGCGCTTGCGGCGCTTCGCCCGGCCATCGACGCGTTCTTCGAAGCGGTAATGGTCAATGCGGACGATGCGGCCGTGCGCGCCAACCGGTTGGCGCTGCTGTCCGCCCTGCGCGCAACAACCCGCAAGCTCGCCGATTTCTCGAAGATTGCGGGCTAGTTTCGCGTCCGGAACTGCCGCCAATCATTCTGAAAACAAAACGGCCCGAGAGCTTGTCGCTCCCGGGCCCGGCAGTGTCCCCCCCGCCGAAATGGTCTGGATCAGTCGTTCAGGATCTCGCGGCGGATTTCCTGCTGGACCACAAAGTCGCGGAAATCGCTGTCCTTGATTTCCAAGGCGCTGTCCATCGAGTCGGCGAACGTATCGCGCTCTTCTTCTTCCTTTTCCGCCGTGGCGGCAGGTTTTTCACCGTCCGTGGCATCACCGCCGGACGCCGTTGCATCGGCGCCTTCCGCAGCGCCGTCGGGCGAGGGCGTGTCGGAAACCGGGGTTGCCGTGCCGTCGACGCCGATCACAGCCGGGCCGGACAGCGGGCGCGGTGCGGGACCGGTGCTGACCGGGGTTGCATTGTCGAACTCGACAAACAGGACCGACGGAAGCGCCTCGTCCTCGAAAATCGTGTAGCCAGCCAGCGCCGGGGCACAAGTGAGCGCGGTCGCAGCAAAAATCAGAGCAAGACGGGTCATCATGGTGGCGGTCCGCTTCATCATGTTCAAGATTGCGCCAGATTAATCCGTCAACCTTGAGAAGCGGTTTCCGACCATGGTGTACGATCCGTTAAGCACGCTTCCGATTGCCGAAGGGGGTGGGCACCGCTAAGTGCATTGGCACGATGGACGAACAACCCGATGCACTGCCGCCGTTCCTTGCCACCGATGCTGCCGGCATCGCCGCGGCAGTTGCCGTGCTGGCCGAAGGCGGGATCGTCGCCGTGCCGACCGAGACGGTCTACGGCCTTGCCGCCGATGCGACCAACGGTCAGGCGGTTGCCCGGATTTTCGAGGCCAAGGGCCGGCCACGCTTCAATCCGCTGATCTGCCATGTCGACACCATCGCGATGGCGCGCTCGATTGCCCGCTTCGATCCGGTGGCCGAAAAGCTCGCCGCAGCGTTTTGGCCGGGCCCGTTGACGCTTGTCCTGCCGCTGGCAGAGGAAAGCAACGTCCATCCCCTGGTGACCGCCGGACTTCCGACAATCGCGGTCCGCATGCCGGACGGGCCGGCGCGCGAAATCATTGCCGGGCTTGGCCGCCCGATTGCCGCGCCGAGTGCCAATGCGTCCGGCAAGATCAGCGCCACGC
>JBGSWL010000122.1:0-6304 GCA_041752455.1 Roseitalea sp.
GATAGTCATTCGAGCACCAGACCGTCACCTCGTGCGTCGAGCCGTCCTCGCGGTAGCGAAGCGCCCGCGGAAACGCCCCGCGCTTGCGCTCAAGCTCTGCAAACACACGGTAATTGCCCGCTTCGTGAAGCTTGGACAGTGACTGTTCGAAATATGCATTGAAGTCCAACCGACTGCTCCCTTTATGCCTGCACTTGTCCGGAAAACGCCGTCATATGCATTTTTTTGCATGCATCTTACCGACCAAGTCCGGGCATGCAAGCGTTACCTAGGTTGGAAATGCTCAAATGTGAATGTCCATACCGTCGCAGGGAAACTTCCATTCCTGCGCGTTGGGTTCCTTGACCTCGATCAAGTCCCTGAAACTGCGGACTGCAAAATCACGATGAAAATATTTCCCTGAATGCCCCGACCTGTGGGAACCACGTTCTTAGAGCGGCACCAAATGGCGGCTATTGTGCAAACTGGTTTCAGGAGCCACCCATGCGCCACTACCCTGTCTTTCTCGACACGAAGCAGAAAAAGATCGTTGTTTCCGGCGCTGGCGAAGAAGCCGCGGCAAAATTGCGCCTTTTGGTGCGCACAGAAGCGATGATCGACGTTTTCGGCGAGTTGCCGTGCGAGCCGGTTCTGGCCATGGCGCGCGACGGACGCATCCGCCTGACCGAACGCCCGGTCGCCGAAGGCGATGGCGACGGCGCGACCCTTTTCTATTGCGCCAACGACGATGAAGCAGAAGACGCGCGCGCCGCTGCAATTGGCAGGGCAGCAGGCGCCTTGGTCAATGTGGTCGATGATCTCGACCACTCGCAGTTCATTACGCCAGCCATTGTCGACCGCGATCCGGTTGTCGTGGCGATCGGCACCGAAGGCACGGCCCCGGTTCTGGCGCGCGCCATCAAGGCCGATCTGGAAGCCCGGTTGCCGGTCTCGCTCGGCCTTCTCGCTCGCCTTGCACGGGCCTTTCGCCCCCGCGCCACGCTGATCCCGCAAGGTCCGGCGCGGCGCGCATTCTGGAGCCGCTACTGGTCGGGTGCTGGCGAACGGGCGCTTTCGACCGGCGGCGAAGCTGCCGTGGCCAATCTTCTGGAGCGCCTGCTGACCGACACTGTCGAACGCCGTCCGGCTGCCGGGCGTGTGTCGTTCGTCTCGGCCGGCCCCGGCGATCCCGACCTGATGACGCTGAAGGCGCGACGCATCCTGCACGAGGCCGATGTCGTCCTGCACGACCGGCTCGTGCCACAGGCGATCCTCGATCTCGCCCGGCGCGAGGCGCTGATGGTGGAAACCGGCAAGAAGGGCCATGGCCCCGCCATGGCGCAAGCCGATATCAACGTTCTGATGGCCGACCATGCCAAGGACGGCGCCCATGTTGTGCGCCTCAAGGGCGGCGATGCCATGGTCTTCGGACGGCTTGACGAAGAAATTGCAGCGCTGCAGGCGGACGGCATTCCGTTTGAAATCGTGCCCGGCGTCACCTCGGCCTCGGCTGCCGCCGCAGCTGTCGGCCATTCGCTGACGCGGCGCGGCCGCAACAGCGCGCTGACGCTCCTGACAGCCCATGACATGGCCGGGTTTGCCGCCCACGACTGGCAGGGGCTCGCCCGCCCCGGCGCAACCGCAGCGATCTACATGGCGCGCAAGGGTGCAGTGCAGATCGTCGCGCAGCTTTCCACCCACGGTGCCGATCCGGCAACGCCGGTGACGATTGTCGCCAATGCTTCGCGTCCGGATCAGACGATCGCCCGCGCCAGCCTTGCAACGCTGGTGGCGCGGCTTGAAGCGATGGATGCGCAAGCGCCAGCGATCATCCTCTACGGCATCGGCACACCCGCTGCAGCATCGCACGCCGTAGCTTCGGTTCTGGAAGAGGTGGCAGCATGAGCAGCAAGCGCGGCATCCTTCAGGTCGTCACCGCAAACGACCTGATCGAAGGCGATGCGGTCTGGTTCACCGCCGCGCATACCTGGTCGCGCAGCCATGGCGATGCGGCGGTCGTGACCTCGAGCGAAGAGGCCGACGCCCTTCTTTCGGAAGCGCGCAAGCAGCAGGCGATCATCGCCGACGCCTATCTGGCCGACGCGGTGATCGGTGCCGACGGGCGGCCGGCCCCCTCCCATTTTCGCGAAGCATTCCGCACGCGCGGACCTTCCAACCGTTTCCATGGCAAGCAGGCAGAGAGCTGAGACCCATGTATCGCTATGACGATTTCGATCAGGACTTCGTTGCCGGCCGTGTTGCGGAATTTCGCGAGCAGGTCGCCCGCCGTCTTGATGGCTCGCTGACCGAAGACGAGTTCAAGCCGCTGCGGCTGAAGAACGGTGTGTATCTCCAGCTGCATGCCTACATGCTGCGCGTGGCCATCCCCTATGGGACGCTGAGTTCGCGCCAGATGCGCCAGTTGGCGATGATCGCCGAGCGCTGGGACAAGGGCTACGGGCATTTCACGACGCGCCAGAACATCCAGTACAACTGGCCGAAGCTGAGCGACATTCCCGACATCCTGCAAGCGCTTGCCGATGTGGAAATGCATGCGATCCAGACATCGGGCAACTGCATCCGCAACGTGACGGCTGACCATTTCGCCGGTGCCGCCGAGGACGAGATCGAGGACCCGCGCGCGACGGCAGAATTGCTGCGGCAGTGGTCGACCGACCATCCGGAATTCCAGTATCTGCCGCGCAAGTTCAAGATCGCCATCACCGGCGCACCGAATGATCGCGCCGTGACCAAGGCGCATGACATCGGCCTTCGCATGGTGCGCAACGAACTTGGCGAACCGGGCTATGAAGTGATTGTCGGCGGTGGCCTCGGGCGTACGCCGATGGTCGGTCGCACGGTGCGCGCGTTCCTGCCGAAGGCGGACCTTCTGCCGTATCTCGAGGCGATCCTCCGGGTCTACAATCTCGAAGGACGGCGCGACAACAAGTACAAGGCGCGCATCAAGATCCTCGTCCATGAAACGGGTCAGGAAGCGATCACGGCGATGATCGAGGAAGCCTTCGTCGAACAAAAGGCCCTGTTCCAGGCACCGCCCGCTGCGCTTGTCGCCGCCATCGAAGCTTCGTTTGCGCCGCCGGAATTCGACAACACGCGCTCGCTTGCCTACGAGGAAGCGCTGGTGTCCGATCCGGTCCTGCGCTCGTTCGTCGAGACCAATGTGGCGGCCCACAAGAACCCGGCCTACGGCATCGTCTCGGTATCGCTGAAGCCGGTCGGGGGCACGCCGGGCGATGCGACCGCCGACCAAATGCGCGTGCTGGCCGATATTGCCGAACGCTACGGCCATGACGAATTGCGCGTCAGCCATGAGCAGAACATCGTGCTGCCGCATGTGCGCAAATCGGACATTCCTGCGGTTCATGCGGAACTGAGGAAGGCTGGGCTTGCAACCGCCAATATCGGACTCCTGTCGGACATCATCGCCTGCCCCGGCATGGACTATTGCGCACTTGCGACGGCCCGCTCGATCCCGATTGCCCAGGAAATCGCCCAGCGGTTCGATGACCTGAAACTGGAACGGGAAATCGGTCCGCTGAAGATCAAGATTTCCGGCTGCATCAATGCCTGCGGCCACCACCATGTCGGGCATATCGGGATTCTGGGCCTCGACCGCGCTGGCGTTGAAAACTACCAGATCACGCTTGGCGGCGATGCGACCGAAACCATGGTGCTAGGCGAGCGCACGGGTCCGGGCTTTGCGGCCGAAGACCTGCTTCCCGCCATCGAGATGATCCTCGATACCTATCTGCGCCTTCGCGACCACGCCGACGAGACCTTCCTTGAGGCCTATCGCCGGCTCGGGGCCGAGCCCTTCAAGCGGGCGATCTATCCGGCGGACAACACGCAGGGGGTGCGCGCCGATGTTGCGTAATCTGGAACACGAAACGCTGGCGCTGCTGCGCGTCGCGCTTGCCGAACAGCGGTTCGGACGCGTGGCGACGGTATCGTCCTTCGGGGCCGAATCGGGTGTGTTGCTGCACCTGATCGCGCGGGTCGATCCGGCAAGCCCTGTCATCTTCATCGACACCCGCATGCAGTTCGAGGAAACGTTGTCCTACAAGCGCGACTTGACGCGCCATCTCGGCCTTGCCGATGTGCGCACGGTGACCCCGGATGGCCGGGTGATCCGCGATACCGATCCGTGGGGACGGCTGCATCTCACCGATCCCGATGCCTGCTGCGATTTCCGCAAGACCAAGGTGCTCGATGCAGCGCTGGAAGGCTTTGACGGGTGGATTACGGGGCGCAAGCGCTTTCAGGCGGAGACCCGCGCGTCGATCCTGCCGGTGGAAACCGCTGCCAACGGCAAGACCAAGATCAACCCGCTCGCTGACTGGTCGCGCGAGGCCTTGGAAACTTACAGCGAGCAGTTTGATTTGCCTCAACACCCTCTGGTTTCACGCGGCTATCCTTCGATCGGCTGCGCGGCCTGCACGTCACCGGTCAAATCCGGCGAAGATGCGCGCGCCGGCCGCTGGCGCGGGACTGACAAGGTCGAGTGCGGAATTCATATCGTGGACGGGAAAATTGTCCGGGGGGACATGCACCATGGCTGACCAAAGCGAAAACATGGTCGTTGTCACCGACAACGGGTTTGTCCGTGACGAACGGGCCGAAGGGCTGATGAACGGAAGCTACGGGGAACTGACGGCGTCGGTTCTGGCGGGCGGCCTGCCCGTTGACGGGCCGGCCAAGCTCGGCCTCCTGCTCACGCCGGGCGATGATGACGATATCGACGCGCTGCGCGATCTCCTTGCAACCATTGATCTGGTGATCATTCCCTTCGCCAAGTTTTCCGATGGTCGCGGCTTTTCGCTCGCAACGCGCCTGCGCCGCCTTGGCTATCGCGGGCGCATCCGTGCCCATGGCCATCTGATTTCCGACCAGTATGCCCATGCACGGCGCTGCGGTTTCGACGAGGTGGCAATCACCGCCAGCCAGGCGCTGAGACAGCCCGAGAGCCAGTGGCTGGCGCAAGTGCCACGCATCAACACGACCTATCAGAAACGGCTGGCACAACTGGCCGAGGTCGCCTAACAGGATTTTCATGACCATGAACGAGATGTCGCCCGTCGCGGACCAGTCCGCCAAACTGCCCTTGCCGGACGGGCAGACCGTGACTTGGGTGCGCCACTACACCGACCGGCTGTTTGCCTTTCGCGTGACACGGCCACAGAGCCTGCGTTTCCGGTCGGGCGAGTTCGTGATGATCGGGCTGCCGGGCGATGACGGAAGGCCGATCCTGCGCGCCTACTCGATTGCTTCCCCGTCATGGGACGAAGAACTCGAATTCTATTCGATCAAGGTTCCCGACGGTCCCCTCACCTCGCGCCTGCAGAAGATCGAGGTCGGTGACCAGATCATCCTGAAGACCAAACCGGTCGGAACCCTCGTGGTGGATGCGCTCCTTCCCGGCAAGCGCCTGTGGATGCTGGCGACCGGCACGGGGATTGCGCCGTTTGCATCGCTGGTGCGCGACCCGGAAGTCTATGAAAAGTTCGACCACGTGATCCTCGCGCATACCTGCAGGCAGGTCGCCGAACTGACCTATGGACAGGAACTGATCGCCAATCTCGTCAACGATCCGCTGATCGGCGAAATGGTTGAAGGCAAACTGACCTACTATCCGACCGCCACGCGCGAACCGTTCGAAAACACCGGCCGCGTCACCGACAAGCTGCGTTCCGGCGAACTCTTCGAGAAACTGGGCGTTCCGGCCTGGAACACCGAGACCGACCGGGTGATGATCTGCGGGTCGATGGGGCTGAACCTCGAGATCAAGGATCTCTGCGAAGCCGCCGGCATGGAAGAAGGCGCCAATTCCAAGCCCGGCCACTATGTGGTCGAAAAAGCCTTTGTCGGCGAAGGCGTCGCACACGGGTGAAAAGCCCCTCGCCTTGCTGCAAAAATCTGGTCTAGAACGGCGCAACATGGCACAGGGCGCTGTCGCTACCGCGGAGACCAATCTTGAACAGTCCAGTCATCATCATCGGCGGGAGCCACGCCGGGGTTTCGGTTGCCGATCACCTGCGCAAGGCAGGCTTTGACGGACCGGTGACGCTGGTCAGTGAAGAGGACGGACTGCCCTACCAGCGGCCGCCACTTTCCAAGGCCTACATGTCCGGATCCATGACCCTCGACCGGCTGCATCTGCGCCCGCAGGACTGGTACGACGACAACCGGATAGAGCTTTTGACGGGCGTTCCCGCCATGGCCATCGACCGGCCGAACCGCGAGGTCGCACTCGCCGACGGGCGCCGCCTGCCCTACGGCCACCTCGTGCTGGCGACGGGCGCGCGGG
>JBGSWL010000123.1:0-10614 GCA_041752455.1 Roseitalea sp.
GCGCGCGCGCGCGTCCAGCGCAGCATCGGCCGGGGTGCCAAGCGTCTCGATCGCGCTGTCATCGACGCCGATCTTGCGAACCGTGCGGCGCATCCCGAATTGCGGATGGCCGACGGTCGAGGCACGCTCGGCATCGGGATGATCGAGCGCAGCAAGCACCACAGCGTCGTCCGAGGTCGTATAGCCAGGAAGGACCACAGCCCCTTGATCGAGGCGCGCGACCGTCGCCATCAGTGCGGCGGTGGCCGGGATCGAACCGGTCGAACCGGCGATGATGACCGGGCCACGGGCAGCACCTGCCGCCAGCGCTTCGCCCTGCCGCTTCAAAGCAAGATTGCGCAGATGGGCCGCATCGACGCGGCCTTGCTCGGCAAGGTAACCCGGCCACCCGGTGCGCACGATGTCGAGAAAGGCAAGCGTCAGCTTCCACCAGTCCGACATATCAACGCGGGCGGCGCGGGCAATCGCGTCCAGCCCGCCCGCTTCGGTTTCCAGACTGTCGATGAGTTCGCCAAGGCTGGAGGCCATCCACAGCGAATCGGCAACGGAGACGGGCGTGTCGATTGGCTCTCCGTCAAACAGGTCGTCGAGCAACGGCGTATGGATCGCCGTGGTCCAGGCCTGCACCAGATGTCCGAGAACGATCTGCCGCTCGCGCGCCGGAACTGCCGGCGGCAGGTCAAGCATGGCGGCAGTATCGAGCGACAGGAGATCAGCCGGATCAAACTCGCCAAGCGGCCTAATGCGTGGCAGAAGTGCACTTTTGCCGCCGAGCAGATCGACAAAGACCGAGCGCAATTCGCGCGCCGCGCGCCGTGTCGGCACATGGATAGTCGCGTCCGAAAGGGCGAGCGGGTCACCGGAATGGGAAAAGCCTTCGATCAGCCTGCCGTCAGCAAGCGCCCGCGCCACCGTTTCCAGAAACGGCGCTCCGGGCGGAACCGTGAAGACGCGTGGATGGCGATAGCCCGTTGCACTCATCGTCCGCTTGCCCGTCCGCCTGCGCTGTTTGCCGTGATTCTCGCCGTGCTGATTTGGTCAGGCGGCAAGGTTCCGGTCAACCGCCGTTGGCGGCAAGGTGGGCTTCGGCCTCTTCCAACCCCGCAGGCGTGCCGACCGTGTACCAATGACCGCCGGTAATGGCATGGCCGAACAGGTGACCGGCACGGATTGCCGCATCGAACTGCAGGTTGAGCGAGTGGGGCCCGTCCGGCGCATCGGAAAAGACGTGCGGCGCGATGATCGCGGCACCGGCATAGATGTAGCCGGTGTCAGCACCTTTCGGCGCCCGGGCGAGCCGTCCATCCGCGCCAAGATGAAAGTCGATCCCGCCGGAATGGCCGGTCGTTTGCTCCGGGGCAACGACGAGCAGAGCCATGTCCATCCGTGGCGGATCGAAACCCGCGATCATGCCGGACAGGACCGTCTCACCCTTCGGCTCGGTCCAGAACGTATCGGCATTGATTAGAAGAAACGGTGCTTCGCCGAGAAGCGGCAGGGCGCTCACGATCCCGCCGCCCGTGTCGAGGATTTCGGCCCGTTCGTCGCTGATCGCAATCGCCGGATCGGTCCGCCCGGCGCAGTGCTCGATGATTTGCTCGCCGAGATAGTGCACGTTGACGACGGCCTTCGTGATCCCGGCGGCAACCGCTGCATCCAGCGCCCGGTCAAGCATGGTGCGCCCGCCGACCTTGACCAGCGGTTTCGGCGTTGTGTCGGTGATCGGCCGCAGCCGCTTGCCGAAACCGGCCGCAAGGATCATCGTATGGGTGATGCCCGTCGTCACGGCTGATCTCCCATCGACAGACCGTTGGCGGAGAACCAGTCTTTGAGCGATGCCAGAACCGGGGCGTCGATCAGCCCGGCCATGGTGCGGCGCATGCGGGGCAGGTGCGCGAGATAGGCCGGCTTGCCATCGCGTTCATCGAGGCGAACGAAGATGCCGAGTATCTTGGCAGCGCGTTGTGCGGCAAGGATGGTGTAGGCGTCGCGGAACGCTTTTTCGTCAAACCCGGGATCGGCTTGCATCCGCAGCGCGATGTAATGCGAAAGAAGCTCGGCTTGCAGCGAAGGGTCCACGTCGATGCGCGCATCGGTCACCAGCGAGGCGACATCATAGGCCGGATGGCCCCAAAGTGCGTCCTGGAAATCGATGAGGCCGATCCGGTCGGTCCCGGTCTCATCGGGTCGGAAGATGACGTTGGGCGAATGGAAGTCGCGCAGCAACAGGCCCTTGGGTCCGGCATCGACCACGCCATGCAGTGCGGTCCAGATATCCTGCCAGGCGTCTCTTGCAGCTTGGGAGGGCTGTCGCCCGGCAAAGCGCGGCACATACCAGTCAAGCATCAGCGCCGCCTCGATCTGGAACACGCCGAGCTCGAAATCGGGAAGGCGGTGCACATGGCCATCGGCCGTCTCGATGGTCTGCTGAAAGGGTCGCGCATGCAGCGCGGCGAGGCAGTCGATGGCAGCCCTGTAGCGGGCCGCAATGGGCCGCCGCGCTTCATCGATGATCAATCCGTCGCCAAGGTTTTCAATGACCAGCAGCCCCGCATCCCGGTCAGCCGCAAATATGTCCGGCGCCGCAAAGCCCTGCGCCTTCAGCGCGTGGGCAACCGCGATGAACGGACCGACATCTTCGGCAAGATGGGCAATCCGTGAATAGGGCTTGCCATCCTTGACGATCGGCCCGTCGGGCATCGCGGGCGCATTCATCAGGATGGCAGGCCGACCATCGGCAACGATCCGCTCGTATGAGCGGGCCGAAGCATCCCCGGTCAGGTGGGCGCGCCAGCAATCCTGCCAGCCCGAGGCATCGAGGAAGGCGCGGATCCGCCGGCTTCGCACGAGCCGTGCTGCAAAATCGTGCGGCATCGTCGCCGTGATCCGGCGACGGTCACGGCCATCGTCGCCAATCGCTTCTGCAAGGCTCAACAGGACACGGTCACCTGGAAGGCGATCCCCGGCGCGCTCCGGCCACTCGACCAGCGCAACGCCGGTCTCCAATGCTTCTTCCAGGCCGAGTTCATCCAGTTCGGCAGGGTCTGCGATCCGGTAGAGATCGAAATGGGCGACGGACGGATGCCCGCCATAGGTCTGCACAAGGGTAAATGTCGGGCTTGGAATGTCGGTCTCGCCCGCCTGATCGTCGAGGCAGGTGCGAATGAAGGCCCGGGCAAAGGTCGATTTGCCGGCACCAAGATCTCCGGAAAGCGCTATGCAGTCGCCTTTGCGGGCCGCACGGGCAAAGTCAGCCGCCAACAGCTGCAAATGCGCTTCATCGAGTGCGCCAAGATCAACGCGGATCGTGTTCACCTTCGGCCTGTCACTCGGCTGCAGCGCGCAGGTGCGCCGGCGCGTCGGGGAACGTCATGACCACTTCGGTCCCTTTGTCCTTGCGCGACTGGATCTCGACCGTTCCGCCATGCAGCCGCACAAAGCTGCGAACAAGGGCAAGGCCGAGGCCTGACCCACGCTTGCGTCCGCCGGCTCCCGTATGGAAGCGCTCGAACACGTCTTCCAGCGCCGCTTCCTCGATGCCCGGACCCTGATCGCGAATCTTGAACGTCACGCCACTTTCGCCCCGCTCGCAGGAGAATGTGACCATCGTGCCATCCGGGGCAAAATTGCCGGCATTCTGCAGGATGTTGACCATGATGCGCAGAAGCCGCGCCTGATCGGCGATGATCTCCCCGGCCTCCGGATCGATCCGGGTGACCAGTTCGATGGCATTTTCCTGCATCAGCGCGTCGACGTTCGATGCTGCCTCGCGCATGGTTGCCGCAACGTCGACCGGCGCAAAGTCCAGTTCGATGATCCCGGCATCGGCGCTGACCAGATCCAGGATGTCTTCCGTCAGCGCCTTGAGCTCGCCCGATGAGGCGGCGACGTGCCCGACATATTCGGTCTGCTTCTCGGTCAGCGGCCCTGCTGATTTCATTGCCAGCAATTCCGTGAAACCGGAAATCGTCGTCAGCGGCACCCGCAGTTCATAAGAAACATGCTTCATGAAACGGTCACGCAGCTGCGCGGTACGCTCCAGCGCCTCATTGCGATCGCGCAACGCGCGCTCGATCTGCTCGGAATCGGTGACATCGACGAAGGTGATCATCGTCTGGCCGTTCGGCAGCGGAACGACCATCCAGGCAAGGTGCCGGCCATCTGCCTCGGCCCGCCCGGCTGTTTCACCGCGCTCGTCCTCGAAGCCGGTCACGAGCCCTGCAAATTGTTCCCAAGGACCGGGATCACCGAATTGCGCCGTGCAGGATCGCGAGATGTCGGCGATATGCAGCGGGCCGTCAGCCATCAGGTGCGAAATGCCCCAGAACCGCTTGAACGCGGGATTGGCAAGCTGCAGCTTGCCGTCCGAGCCGAACACCGCAACGCCCTCGGCCAGATGGTCGAGCGTTTCGCCCTGGACGCGGACCATAGTTTCGTACCGGCTTTCCAGATCAATACGTTCGGTGAGGTTTTCGAACACCCAGGTCAGGCCACCCTTCGGATGGGGATGAGCCTTGACCCGCATCGTGCGCCCGTCCGGCAGATACCACCAGTGTTCTGCCGGATCGACCGACTGGAAGGCCGACAGGACATCATCTTTCCAGCGTCTCCACTCCGGCTGCTCGGGAAGTTTGCCTTCGGTGCGCATGCGATCAAGGAACATCGACATGTCCGGTTCGCGCGCCAGGAAACCGGCATCCAGATCCCACATGCGCTCGAACGCCTGGTTGTGAAAGCGCAGCTTGGCCTGCGCATCGAACATCGCGACCGCTGTCGTCAGTCCGTCGAGCGTTTCCTCGTGGCTTCGGATGGTCGTGTTGAGTTCGGCGCGCATCGCCTCGGCCTCGGTCTGGTCAAGCGCAAGGCCGGCAGAACCAAACGGACCGGTGCAATCGACGACGTCATAGGTGACCCGGTCGCCGCGAACGACCGTCGTCACCGAACCGGCAAAGGCGCCCTCCGTCTCACGCTTGGCAGCGATGCTTCGACCGGTTTGTGTGCCGAACAATTCGGCCTGGCGCCGCACCGCATCGCCGGTCTGTGCCATTTCGACGGCCTCGCCATAGGCCCGGTTGACCCAAGTGAGCGATCCGTCCTTGCGGCGGAGCCAGACCGGGATGCGCGAGGAATCCAGCAGCGTCTGCAGCGTCTCAAGCGTTTCGACGACGCGCTGGTATTCGGCTCGCACGCGCGCATGCTCGGCCCGTTCGCCCGACAGATTGGCAAATCGCACCACGGCGCTGCCGCCGACCGTCCTGCCAGTCACCTCGATCGGCGTGCCGAGGCTGGTCTGGATCACATCGCCGAACGGAATGGCATCATCGCGCAAGGCACCGATGGCATGATCGAGGCGGGTCGCGGAGCGCGGCTCCAGCCAGCGCCCGAAGGCGAGAAATTCGCTTCGGTTGTCCGGCGCGCCGGTGATCGCGTCAAGCTTGCCGGTCACCGTCGGCTTGGTGTTGCGGTCGGTCCAAACGACGGCGCGCTGACCTTCTGCCGTTGCGAGCGCTTCAAGCTGGTTGATGCGCGAATTGAGAGCGCTCACCCGGCCGCGCAGCGCAAGGTTCTGCGAGGCTGTGCGGCCGCGCTCGCGGATCAACCAAAGCGCCGAGGCAAGCGCTGCCGTCAAAGCGCCGGCAAAAAGCGCGAACTGCATCACTTCGATGGTCTGGAACGGAATGCCGAAGATGTTGAATGCGGCGGCCGTGCGCTCTTGAGCCGAGGCAACACCGGGTGTGGCGCAAAGCGCTGTCGTGGCAAAAAGCCAACCGCGCTGCGTCCGCTGCGACAATCGTGTCAAAACGCGTCGTCCCTTCCGCGCCTTGAACAGTTTCGGCATGCCGGTCCCCTTGCCGTCGTGGCGTACCCGGAATCCCTTCAACTTTGCAGGGTTTGAGCCCTGCAGGGCGACGGACACCGATACGCGCGAATCAGGGCACAATACCGGCAGCGGGAATCCCCGTGAAGCGGCAATTTCAGTGCGCAAACGAAAACGGCCCGCGCAAGGCACGGGCCGTGGATGATCGATTGGAAATCGATCAGTAGCGGTAGTGGTCCGTCTTGAACGGTCCGGTCTGACCGACGCCGATATAGTCGGCCTGCTCGCCGGAGAGTTCCGTCAGCTGTACGCCGAGCTTGTCGAGATGCAGGCGTGCGACCTTTTCGTCGAGGTGCTTGGGCAGTGTGTAGACCTTGTTTTCGTACTGGTCACCCTTGGTGAAGAGTTCGATCTGTGCCAGCACCTGATTGGTGAATGACGCGCTCATCACGAAGCTCGGATGGCCGGTGGCATTGCCAAGGTTCAGGAGGCGGCCTTCCGACAGGAGAATGATGCGCTTGCCATCGGGGAATTCGACGAGGTCGACCTGCGGCTTGACGTTGGTCCACTTCATATTGCGCAGTGCCGCAACCTGGATTTCGTTGTCGAAGTGACCGATATTGCCAAGGATCGCCATGTTCTTCATGGCGCGCATGTGGTCGAGCGTGACCACATCCTTGTTGCCGGTTGCGGTGATGATGATGTCTGCCGTCGGCAGGGCCTGTTCCAGCGTGACGACTTCAAAGCCGTCCATTGCCGCCTGCAGGGCGCAGATCGGATCGATTTCCGTGACCTTGACGCGCGCGCCGGCACCGGACAGCGACGCTGCCGAACCCTTGCCGACATCGCCGTAACCGCAGACGACGGCAACCTTGCCGGCCATCATCACGTCAGTGCCGCGGCGGATGCCGTCAACCAGTGATTCCTTGCAGCCGTACTTGTTGTCGAACTTCGACTTGGTGACGCTGTCGTTGACGTTGATCGCCGGGAACGGCAGGTGACCCTTCTCCATCAGCTGGTAAAGGCGGGCGACACCAGTCGTGGTTTCTTCCGAAACGCCGCGAATGGCATGGCGCTGGCGCACGAAGAAGCCGGGGGTTGCTGCCATCCGCTTGCGGATCTGGGCAAACAGGATTTCTTCTTCTTCCGAGGTCGGCTTGTCGAGCAGGTGCATTTCACCTTCTTCGGCGCGGGCGCCGATCAGGATGTACATCGTGGCATCGCCGCCATCGTCCAGGATCATGTTGGTCGGCTCGCCGTCCGGCCAGAAGAACAGCTTGTCGGTATATTCCCAGTATTCTTCCAGTGTTTCGCCCTTCTTGGCGAAGACCGGGACGCCGGCGGCAGCAATCGCCGAGGCCGCATGGTCTTGCGTCGAGAAGATGTTGCACGATACCCAGCGCACATCGGCGCCCAGTTCAACGAGCGTCTCGATCAGCACGGCGGTCTGGATCGTCATGTGCAGCGAACCGGAAATCTTCGCGCCTTTGAGCGGCTTGGATGCGCCGAATTCCGCACGGCAGGCCATCAAACCGGGCATTTCGGTTTCGGCGATGTCGATTTCCTTGCGGCCGTAGTCGGCAAGCGAAATGTCGGCAACGATGTATTCTGAGGCATGCGCCATGGCTGGCTCCATTATGTTCACGGGTTTGCGCGGTGCCTAGCAGAACCACACCGCAGGCGCAATCGCAACATAAGGAAATGTTTATATCTTGATACGCGGCGTCATTCGCCTTCGCCGAACCGGTCGGCGATCAGCGCAGCGATCGCGGTCATGGCGGCCTGCGCATCCGGACCGGTTGTGGCGATTTCAATCGTGGTACCGGGCCCGGCCGCCAACAGCATCAGTCCCATGATCGATGTTCCGCCGACACTGGTGCCATCGCGGGTAACGGTCACTTCGGCATCAAGACTTTCGACGAGCCGCACGAATTTTGATGACGCGCGCGCATGCAGGCCCCGCTTGTTGAGGATCTCGAAGGCGGCGCAAAACTGCTGGGGTTCTGAGGTCATGGCCTACCGGCGGTCCGAGGTGTGGCCGCTCATTTTGCGCTCAGCATGTGACTGGCGATGTTGATATATTTGCGGCCCGCTTCGCTGGCCTGCTCCAGAGCATGGGCCATGTCACCGCCTTCGCGCGCCTTGGCCAGCTTGATCAGCATCGGCAGGTTGGCACCGGCAATCACTTCGACGCGGCCGGGCTGCATGACCGAAATCGACAGGTTGGACGGCGTGCCGCCGAACATGTCGGTGGCAAGAATGACGCCATGCCCGGTGTCGGTGCGCGCGACCGCGGCAAGGATGTCATCGCGCCGGTTTTCCATGTTGTCGTCTGCCTCGATGCACAGGGCTTCAAACTGCCGCTGCGGACCGACTACGTGCTCGACCGCCTGCAGGAACGCAGCGCCGAGTTGGCCGTGGGTGACAAGCACGACGCCGATCATGAGCGATTGTGTCCCGTCACCTGTTCCTTGCCCGTGGGTAGTGTTCTGGTCTGCATGTGCTGCAATGCCGGTCCGGCGTCACCTGTTTTCATCATCTTGACCAGCAAATCGAGGCTTTGACAAGCTTTCCGGGGTTTCGTGGGGCTCACCTTGGTCAAAGGTCGAGTGGCAGGCCAAGGCTGGTCAAAACCGCATTGGCGGCCCCTGGCGAAGGGCCTTCGGGAAGTTTCAGCAGTGGCAAGGCAATCCCGCGCAATGTCACCGTTGCATTGTCGCGAAGGCGTACTGCCTGTGGCAAGGGAACAAGTTCCGCGACAAGTGCAAGCGGAACCGGTCCTGACAGGATGGCGGTGGCGTCGGCAATTCCATGGCCGCGCACCTCGACCAGACCGGAAAGCACAGGCGGGCAGGAGGCGACCAGTGCGCCGTCCTGCAAGTCCAGAAGGGTCCGGTCATCGGCGACCAGCCCTGCATCATGCCCGCCGCGCCGCGCCCGGCGCACCAGTTCAAGGGCAAGTACCGTCTTGCCTGCGCCCGATACGCCGCAGATCAGCACGCCGTGCCCGTTGATCGCGACGCAGGTGCCATGCACCGGCTGATCGTCGCCGGTCATTCCGCCGGCAGCCGGATGATGAAGCGCGCGCCTGCCGGTTCGTTCGGCCGGTGCGGATCGGGAATGTTGGCAGCGGTCAGCGTGCCGCCATGGGCCTCGACGATCTGGCGCGAGATCGAGAGACCGAGGCCGGAATTCTTGCCGAAGTGCTCGGCCCCGGGGCGATCCGTATAAAACCGCGCGAAAATCGTTTCGATGCTGTCGGCGCGAATGCCGGGGCCATTGTCCTCGACCGTGATGATCACGTGCCGCCCGGAACGCGACAGACGGATATCGATCCGTCCATTCTCCTGAGAGACGAACGAGCGGGCATTTTCGACAAGGTTCGAGATCACCTGGCCGAGCCGGGATTCGTGCCCGTTGATCTTGTAGCGGTTCCCGCCGGTCGTGCGCGCCACGTGCAGCTTCGGCACCACCGGGTGGGAATGGCTGTCGGCATAAAGCGAGACGAGCTTGTTGAGGAGTGCCTGCACGTCGACCGGCTTTGCGTCCTCGCGCACCAGTTCCGCATCAAGGCGCGAGGCATCGGAAATGTCGGTGATCAGCCGGTCGAGCCGCTGCACATCGTGCTGGATCACATTCAGGAGGCGCTGGCGCATGTCATCGTTGCGCGCAACCGGAAGGGTTTCGACCGCTGATCGCAGCGACGTCAAAGGGTTCTTCAACTCGTGGCTGACATCGGCGGCAAAGCTCTCGATTGCCTCGATGCGCGAATAGAGCGAATTGGTCATGTCGCGCAGTGCCACCGACAGATTGCCGATCTCGTCGGAGCGGCCGGAATAGTCGGGAATTTCTTCGCGCGCACGGATCGAGCGGCGCACCCGCACGGCCGCCGCCGAAAGCCGCCGCAACGGGCTGGCGATCGTGCTGGCAAGCAGCATCGACAGGATGACGTTGACGATCACCGCGACGGCAAACACCCGGAACATCGCAAACCGCTCCGCCTCGACGATCTTGTCGATGTCGCCGCCCTGCGTCGACAATTGCAGCACGCCAAGCACGGCGCGGAATCGCTGCACCGGCACGGCCACCGAAACGATCATCTCGCCCTGTTCCGACACACGCACGATCTGCTGGCGGCCACCCGCCAAAGCCCGCATCACTTCGGGGTAGTTGGTGCCGGAACCGCCGGGCTGTTCGCTGTAGATCGGCAGGTCGTCGCGGCGGAAGAACGTGTTGATGCCGGTGCGCGCCCGGTCCCAGAGCGAGCGGTCCGCCGGATCCACGGGGCCGAGGTCGTAGCGCAGGATCTGCCCGCGCGAATAAAGATGGCGGCTGTCGATAATCAGGTTGCCGTCCGGATCATAGACACGGGCGCGGGTCCGCGTCGGCGAGATCAGTCGGCGCAGAACGGGCGCCACCCGTTCCGGGTTGATCGGAAAGGCAAGGCTGTCGAGGCCGTCGACATTGGGGACGATGCTTTCACCGGCCTGCAGTTCCAGGAGCTTTTCCGGATCGATCAGGATGGCATCGGTCTCGACGCTCGCCGACGCGGCGATCGCGCCGGCGATGATTTCGCCCTGCGTCATCAGGCTCTCGACACGCGCGTCGATCAGCCCGTCACGGAACTGGTTGAGATAGAGGATCCCCGACATCAGAAGGCCGAGCGCCGCAAGATTGAGGATCAGGATGCGCTTGGTGATCGAGGAAAACAGGTGCCGCCCGAAAATCCGGCGAAGTCCGACGAGCAGGGGCGAGAGGCCTGTGGGCAGGCGCACGGCGCGGGCGCGCCGCGCGGC
>JBGSWL010000124.1:0-29531 GCA_041752455.1 Roseitalea sp.
GGCAACCGGAACCCCTGCGCCAGCCGCGGCGCGACGCGGCGCGGCCTGCGGAATGGGCATGGCCGAGTTGGGCAGGCTTGCAAGAAGTGTGCCCGGCGTTTCCGGCGCGGGCGCTGGAGCAGCCGCAGGGGTAGTGGCAGGTGCAGGAGTTGGCTCGGGTGCCGCAACGGTTTCCCTCGGACGCGGGGTCGGGACAGTGGCTTCGACCTCGTCCTCTTCCTGATCGGCGCCACCGAAGAGTGCGGCCAAAAGGTTCTTGGGCCGGTCGTTGGAATCACGTCCGCCATCGGCACTGGCGATCGCGACAGTGGAACCGGAGCGCTTGCGCGAATTGTATTCGGCGAGCGCCTGCTGATAGCCTGGTAGCGGTTTGCCGTCAGGCGGCAGATGCAAGGTCTTGCCATCCGGGAACAGGCGCGACAGCTCCGAGCGGCTCATGCGCGGCCAGGCGCGCACGTTCCCAGTGTCCAGATGAACGAACGGAACGCCGGACTTCGGATAAAAGCCGACGCCACCGGCGCCGAGCTTGAACCCGATTTCACGGATTGTCGAAACCTTGACGCCGGGGATGTAGAAGTCGATCGCCTTGCCAAGCATGTGCTGGCTCTTCGTCGCCTGTCCGCCACGTGTCCGGCGCAACATGTCGTTGGTTGCAGGCGAGCGATAGGCCGAGACGATGTGAATGGGCTGCTTGGCGCGGGTGCGCTTCTGGACTTCCCACAGAAGGTCGAAAAGGACCGGGTCCATCCGTGTCGGCTCGTTGCGGCGCCAATCGCGCAGGAACCGATTAAGCTTTTCCAGCCCGCCCTTGATGTACTTTCCGTCCTTCTTGTAGGCGACGGAAATCTTTTCCTTGGTGTGGGTGTAGTAGAGGTTGAGGGTCCGGGTTTCAGCCGCAGCTTCACCGCCCAATGCACCGGCAAACAGCATGCCCGCAAGAAGCACCACCGCCAAACGACGCATCCAGCGCGCTTGCAGCAAGCGCCCGTCACGCGCGTTGGACATCGCGTTTCCGGTCATGTCTTCAGCGGTATGGATCAAAGCATCCGTTCCGTCTTGTCCCGCAGTTCTCGGCTCGAACCGAAACCGTCCCACAACATGGTTAACCGCTCCTTAGCGCGTAGTGCCATCGCCGAACCGTGAAATCAATCACAAGCTCGGCTGACCAACCGCTTGAACAGCTTTGCCACCCGGTAAAATGTCAACGACAATTGCGTTCTTTGCGTGGCGATGGCGACAGCCAGGTGGCTCCGTGCAATCAGGGTTACCATTGAATGAACAAAAGCCATTGATCGAGCGCAAGCGCCTCGCCGATCAGGCGTCGGCCTCGATGCCGTATTCCTTGAGCTTGCGATAAAGCGTGGAACGACCGATGCCGAGGCGGCGGGCCACCTCGCTCATTTGTCCGCGATACTGCGTGATGGCGAGCGCAATGGCGCGGGCTTCAAGCTCTGCCAGCGGCAGGATGTGCCCGTCCGGGCTGCGGAACGGATCCGACGGTGGCTGCACCGACGCGACGTGATTGGCTGCCGAGCCCGCCTGGATTTCATGGCGAGCCTGCGTAATCTCGCTGACCGACGGCATCGGCGAGATCATGCGCGGGGCCGGATGGACCACCAGACGCGGCGCAATCTGCGCTGCGATCTGGGCAAAGTCCTCGATGTCCAATGCGCCGCTCTCATTGAGAACGATTGCCCGGAAAATCGTGTTCTCCAGTTGGCGAATATTGCCCGGCCAGTCATAGGCGGACAGGACATCCATCGCCCGTTCGGTGATTTGCGGCACCGGGCCACCGCCTGCGGCAGCAGTTTGCCGCTCGACAAAATGGCGAGCCAGTTCGGCGACATCGCCCGGCCGGTTGCGCAGCGTCGGCGTGATGATCGGGAAGACGCTCAGCCGATAGTAGAGATCTTCGCGGAAGCGGCCCTCGCGCACGGCAGCGAGCAGATCGCGATTGGTCGCCGAAACCACGCGCACATCGACGCGCCGGCCGGAGCGTGCACCGACCGGTTCCACATGGCCGTCCTGCAGCGCGCGCAGAAGTTTGACCTGGGCTGCCAACGGCAGTTCACCGATCTCGTCGAGGAACAATGTTCCGCCATCGGCTTCGACGAACTTGCCGATGTGCTTTTCAGTGGCGCCGGTGAAGGCACCCTTTTCGTGGCCGAAAAGAATGCTTTCAACCAGATTGTCGGGAATGGCGCCGCAGTTGACGACGACCAGCGCCTTGCGTCCGCGTGTTCCGCCGGCAGCGATGGCGCGGGCAACCAGTTCCTTGCCGGTCCCCGATTCGCCTTCGATCAGGACCGGAATGTCGCTTGTGGCAGCTTTGGAAATCAGATGCCTGACCCGCTCCATTTCCGGGCTCGAGCCGATGAGGTCACGGCGCATGCCGGGCCGTTCCGGGCGCTGGCGCGCCTGGGGTTCGGCGGCCTTCCCGGAAACGATCAGAGCTTTTGTAACGGCATCGGCAAGTCGTCCGGGGGTGACAGGCTTGACCATGAAGTCGAATGCCCCGGCGCGCATCGCTTCGATGGCAAGATCGATCGAACCTTGCGCGGTTTGGACGATCACCGGCGTGTCTATGCCCTTTTGCCGCAACGTCTTGAGCACGGTCATCCCGTCAATGTCCGGCATGACGACATCGAGCACCACAACGCCAAAACGCATGCCGCCGTTACACAGGCGATCGAGCGCCTCGTGGCCGTTGCTGGCGGTCTCGACGTGGAAATTCTGGCGTTGCAAGGCCGCCTCAGCGAGCCGCCGCTGGACAGGGTCGTCATCGACGACGAGAATGGGTGCGTCTGCGGCTTGCAACATGGGCTTTGTGACTTACTCTGGTGGTGGTCCCGATACAGTGTCAGAAGTGTCGTTCCTAACGATGCCCCGGACGCGAAAATCCTTGAACCAAGTTGGCACAAGCGCCTGAATCCCGCCCTAAACCCTTTGCTCGCATTTTAGGAAAATCCGACGATGACGATGTCAGCCCTGTTTCGTCGCAAGACAGTCAAAGCCACACTTGCCATGGCCGAGCGAAGCGCAGGTCAAGGTCCGTCGGATTTGCCCTCGTGGAACCTCGATGATCTTTATCCGGGGATCGACAGTCCAGAGGTCGGTGCCGACCGCGCCCGCTCGCGCGATGATGCTGAGGCCTTTGCGGCACGCTGGAAAGGGCGCCTTGGCGAAGCGGCGGAGGCAGGCGATCTCGGCACCGCAATTGCCGCCTTCGAGGCGATCGAGGACCGGTTGGGCCGGATCGCGTCTTATGCCGGCCTCGTCTACGCAGCCGATACGTCCAATCCGCAGCACGCCAAGTTCTATGGCGACAACCAGCAGTTCCTGACGGAGATCGGCGCGCAGCTTCTGTTTTTCGGCCTCGAACTCAACCGGATCGACGATGCGACCCTGGAAGCGGCCTATGGACGCGACGCCCTGCTCGCCCGCTACCGCCCCTGGCTGATCGATCTGCGGCTCGAAAAGCCGTACCAACTGGCCGACGAGATCGAGACGCTCTTCATGGAAAAGGCGCAGACCTCGGCCAACGCGTTCCAGCGGCTGTTTGACGAGACACTGACCGGGTTGCGGTTTTCCATCGATGGCGAGACGCTGGAACTGGAACCGGCCTTCAACCGGATGCAGGACCATGACCGGACTGTCCGAAAAACTGCGTTCGAGGGGCTTGCCCGAACCTTCGGCGACAATGCGCGCGTTTTTGCGCTGATCACCAACACGCTCGCCAAGGACAAGGAAATTTCCGACCGTTGGCGCGGCTTCTCCGATGTCGCAGACCAGCGGCACCTGTCCAACCGCGTCGAGCGCGACGTGGTCGATGCGCTGGTTGCGGCCGTGCGCGGCCGCTTTTCGTCGATCTCGCACCGCTATTACGGGATGAAGGCGCGCTGGCTCGGCCTCGATCAGTTGCAGGCCTATGATCGCAACGCACCGTTGCCGCAGACCGCCAACCGCGATGTGCCGTGGGACGAGGCGCGCTCGATCATCCTTTCGGCCTATCACGGGTTTTCACCGGAGATGGCCGACATCGCCCGGCGCTTTTTCGACAAGGGATGGATCGATGCCGGGCTTCGACCGGGAAAATCGCCCGGCGCATTCTCGCACCCGACGGTGCCATCGGCGCATCCCTACATTCTGATGAACTACCAGGGCAAACCGCGTGACGTCATGACGCTTGCCCATGAACTGGGGCATGGCGTCCATCAGGTCCTCGCTGCCGGGCAGGGAGCACTGTTGGCGCAGACGCCGCTGACGCTTGCCGAAACAGCATCGGTGTTTGGCGAGATGCTGACCTTCCGGTCGCTTCTTGCCGCAACGCGCGACCGCACCGAGCGCAAGGCCATGCTGGCCCAGAAGGCTGAGGACATGATCAACACGGTCGTGCGCCAGATCGCGTTCTATCTGTTCGAGCGGCGCATCCATGAGGCTCGGCGGGGCGGGGAACTGACCGTCGAGGACATCAACGGCCATTGGCTGGCCGTGCAAAGTGAAAGCCTTGGTAGCGCGATTGCCCTGACTGAAGGTTACGGTCACTTCTGGACCTACATTCCGCACTTCATCCGCTCACCGTTCTACGTCTACGCCTATGCCTTTGGCGATTGTCTGGTGAACTCGCTTTATGCGGTCTACCAGGATGCCGAGAGCGGCTTTCAGGAGGCCTATTTCGACATGCTGAAGGCCGGTGGCAGCAAGCATCACAGCGAATTGCTGGCGCCCTTCGGCCTTGATGCCAGCGATCCGGCGTTCTGGGACAAGGGCCTTGGCGTGATCGAATCGATCATCGACGAGCTTGAAAAGCTGGACGGCTGAACCGGCGATACCTGGACACTTCAGCCGCCGCGGGATGCCGCGACGGCGAATAACCTTTACATCGCCGCCCCATCGCGCCTAAGCCGCACTCCACAACTGACGCTTTGTGGAGATATGGCCATGGCCAACACAACAAGCGCCGGCGATCCATGGCCGGTGCATGGAGAAATTTCCGGACCGATCGTCATGCTGGGTTTCGGCTCGATCGGCCGGGGCACGTTGCCGCTGATCGAACGGCACTTCCGGTTCGACAAATCGCGCATGGTGGTGATCGATCCGCACCCGGAAGGCGACAACGCGTCGATTCCGGAAAGGCACGGCGTCCGCTTCATCCGCGAGGCGGTGACGCGTGAGAACTACCGCGAGCTGCTGACGCCGTTGCTCACGAATGGTCCCGGGCAGGGCTTCATGGTCAACCTGTCGGTCGACACATCCTCGCTCGATCTTCTGAAGCTGTGCCGGGAGCTTGGTGTCCTCTACATCGATACCGTCACCGAGCCGTGGCTCGGCTTCTACTATGACCGCAACGCCGACAATGCCGAGCGCACCAACTACGCGCTGCGCGAAACCGTTCTGGCGGAAAAGCGCCGTTCGCCCGGCGGCACGACGGCCGTCACCTGCTGCGGCGCCAATCCCGGCATGGTGTCTTGGTTCGTCAAGAAGGCGCTACTCGACATAGCCGCCGACACCGGACTGACCGTCGACGAGCCTTCTGCCAAAGACCGCGGGGGCTGGGCCAAACTGATGAAAAAGGTTGGCGTCAAGGGCATCCACGTGGCCGAACGCGACACCCAGCGCGCCAAGGCGCCCAAGCCGATGGACACGTTCTGGAACACCTGGTCGGTGGAAGGCCTGATCTCCGAAGGCCAGCAACCGGCGGAACTGGGCTGGGGCACACACGAAACATGGAAGCCGAAGAATGCCCGCAAGCACCGTAAGGGCAGCAAGGCGGCAATCTTTCTTGAGCAGGCCGGCGCCAACACGCGGGTGCGGACCTGGTGCCCGACGCCTGGCGCACAGTTCGGTTTTCTCGTGACGCACAATGAGGCGATCTCGATTGCCGACTATTTCACTGTGCGCGACAAGAAGGGCAAGGTGACCTACCGGCCGACCTGCCACTACGCTTATCACCCCTGCAACGACGCGATCCTGTCGCTGCACGAAATGTTCGGCGCAGCGGGCATGCCGCAGGTCAAGCTCCATGTGCTCGACGAAAACGAACTGGTCGATGGTGCCGACGAACTGGGCGTCCTGCTCTACGGGCACAAGAAAAACGCCTACTGGTATGGCTCCCACCTTGCACTTTCGGAAGCGCGAGAACTTGCGCCCTACCAGAATGCGACAGGCCTTCAGGTGACCTCCGCGGTGATTGCAGGGATGGTCTGGGCGTTGGAAAATCCCGACGCCGGTATCGTCGACACCGACGAGATGGACTGGCGCCGCTGCCTCGATATCCAGCGGCCCTATCTTGCGTCGATGAGCGGGCACTATACGGACTGGACACCGCTGACCGATCGCCCCGGACTTTTTGCGGAAAACATCGACACGTCCGACCCGTGGCAATTCCGCAACATCCTCGTTGGCTGAGGTTGTGCTGTGCAGTCAAACAGGGCTTCTACCGGACGCTGCAATCGCCTATTGTGATGCCGGTGGGGACGTAAAGGAATGGAGACGGGTACAATGTTCATCCGTACAGAAATGAGCCGCTTTGCTGGTCCGAAGCTGGCAAAGTCAATGTGCGCGCTGGTGCTTGCAGCAGCAGCGCTGTCGGGTTGCGTGATCGATGGTCCGCCGCCCGGAGGAGCCGGCGGAAATGTTGCTTCACGTCCGGCTTTCGCCGATGGCAGTTGGGCAGATGCGAGCGGGGTTGCAACCGCAACGCTGACATCCGGCAGTTTCGTTTCGACAGCCAATGACACAGGCAACCGCCTTGCCGAAGGCAGCTATGTTTACACCGGCTCGAACTCGCTGTCGCTCAACTACTTCTCGCTGGTGCGTCAATCGACCATCCGCGCCAACTGCATTCTGGCGAACGCGTCGACGCTGAATTGCACCAATGATGGCGGCCAGCAATTCCAGCTGTTCCGCCGCGCCGGGGTCTGATCGGGTGATGCTGAGCCGGCAACACGTCGGCTCAGCATCCTCTTTGCAAAGGCGTTGACCGCACTGTCAAATGCCTGACACACTGCATTCCGATAACCGGGGAACGCGCACATGGCGGTTACCCAATCATTGGAGGCGGATCATGAAAAAGACGATTCTTTCGGCAACACTCGGCGTTTCCATGCTGGCACTTTCGGCCGGCGTGGCAAAAGCCGATTTCACGCTCGACATCCTCCACATCAACGACTTCCACTCGCGCATCGAGGCGATCAACGCCTTTGACTCGACCTGCTCTGCGGAAGACGAAACCGAAGGCAAATGCTTCGGCGGGATTGCCCGTGTGAAGACCAAGATCGACGAGCGCCGCGCTGCGCTGACCGGTGCCGGCGGCAATGTGCTGGTTCTGGACGCGGGCGATCAGTTCCAAGGCTCGCTGTTCTACACCACCTACAAGGGCAAGGCTGCCGCCGAATTCATGAACGGCATCGGCTTTGACGCGATGGCACTTGGCAACCACGAGTTTGACGATGGTCCTGAAGGCCTTGCCGCCTTCCTCGATGAGGTGAAGTTCCCGGTGCTTTCCGGCAACACGCTGGCGGGTGCAAGTTCGCCGATCTCGGACCGTGTTCCGGGCTACATCATCAAGGATATCGGCGGGGAAAGGGTCGGGATCGTCTCGGTTCTGGCGACGGATACCGACGTCACATCATCGCCCGGACCTTCGATCCTGCTGATCGACGAGATCCGCTATCTCCAAGGCGCCGTCGCAGAAATGCAGGCCGAAGGCGTCAACAAGATCGTGCTCGTCTCGCATGTCGGCCTGCCGCGCGACAAGGAAATCGCAGCGGCTGTCGATGGCATCGACGTGATCGTCGGTGGCCACAGCCATACGCTGCTGTCGAATGTGCGCGAAGGCGCTGCCGACAAGTATCCGGTGATGGTCGCCAATCCGTCCGGCAAGAATGTGCCGATCGTCCAGGCCTATGCCTATTCGAAATATGTCGGCGAACTGCGCGTCGTGTTCGACGATGCCGGCGAAGTCGTCTCGGCCGAAGGCGAACCGCACCTCATTGATGCATCGGTCACCCCGGACGCCGCATTCGCCGCCCGCGTCACGGAGCTGGCAGCGCCGATCGAGGCCCTTAAGGCCATGGAAGTCGGCATGTCGACAGCCGCCATCGAAGGCAGCCGCGAGGTTTGCCGCGCAACGGAATGCTCGATGGGCAATCTCGTTGCCGATGCCATGCTTGACGCAACGCGTGCCAACGGCACGCAGATCGTCATCCAGAACGGTGGTGGCCTGCGCGCTTCGATCGACGAAGGCGCCGTGACGATGGGCGAAGTGCTGACCGTGCTGCCGTTCCAGAACACGCTCGCAACCTTCAAACTGACCGGCGCCGATGTGGTGATGGCGCTTGAAAACGGCGTCAGTGAAGTTGCCGACGGTTCCGGCCGTTTCCCCCAAGTCGCCGGCCTTACCTACGTGTTTGACGCCGAAAAGCCGGTCGGTGAGCGCATCTCCGACGTGATGGTGGTTGCAGCCGATGGCACCAAGGCGCCGATCGACCCGGCAGCGACCTATGGCGTTGCGACCAACAACTTCATGCGCAATGGCGGCGATGGCTATGCCATGTTCCGCGACAACGGCATGGACGCCTATGATTTCGGCCCCGGCCTCGAGCAGGTGGTCGCCGACTATCTTGCTGCCAACAATCCCTACACGCCGGTCATCGACGGGCGCGTGATGGCAGCAAGCGCTGCGATGGAAGCCCCGGCAGCCACCGAAGCTCCGGCTGCACCTGCCGTTGCAGAAGCGCCTGCCGAAGCCCCTGCGGCTGCTGAAGCCCCTGCGGCTACAACAGCCGAAGCTCCTGCTGCAGACGTGGTGGTCACCATTCCGCAGACGACGCTTCCGGCCGATGCCCTGGCAACCACTGGTCCGGCCGTTCCGGCACCAGACGCGGCAGCTGCAGCAACGGCAGTAACCGAAGCTCCTGCGGCAACCACAACCGAAGCGCCGACAGCAACTGAAGCACCGGCTACTGCTGCAGCACCTGCCGCAACCGAAGCACCTGCCGCAACCACAACCGAAGCTCCGGCAGCCCCGGCTGCTGGCGCGACCGCCGAAACCACGATGGCGGCCAAGGTCGGCGGCGAGCCTTACATGATCAAGGCCGGTGACACCTACTGGGATCTCGCCAAGACATTCTATGGCGATGCAACCATGTGGCCGAAGCTCGACGAAGCCAATCCGGAGTACCGGGCCCGTGGTCTGGTGATCGGTGCACCGCTGGTCGTCCCCGCCAACTGATCGTTGTTTCTTCAGCCAAAGCCCGGCGCAATGCGTGCGCCGGGCTTTTCATTTGCCGCCTGCGCGAAAAAGAAGCATGCGACAACATGGTGTCACTGACGGGTTGAAACAGGGACGCCAGTCGTTACTTTAGAACCATAATCATTTTCATCTTGTTCGAGGACAGCCGATGAACATCCAGACGTCGCTCGACCGCGCTGTCGCAAAAGAGGTCGGCCCACTGCCGCCCGAGCATCCCCCGGTCAGGATTCACAAGGTCGGCGTCTTGCTGATCAATCTCGGAACGCCGGATGCCACCGACTATCGCTCGATGCGGCGGTATCTCGCCGAGTTTCTCACAGACAAGCGGGTCATCGAATGGCCCAAAGCGCTCTGGTACCCGATCCTGTACGGTATCGTCCTCAACACGCGGCCGGGCCGCGTCGGCAAGGCGTACGAAGAGATCTGGAACAAGGAACTCGATGAGAGCTACCTGCGCACTTACACGCGCAACCAAAGCGACAAACTGGGCGCGGCGCTTTCGGGCTACCCCAATGTGATCGTCGATTGGGGCATGCGCTACGGCAATCCGTCGATCCGCTCGCGGATGGAAAGCCTGCAGGCGCAGGGCTGCGACCGCATCCTGGCGTTTCCGCTCTATCCGCAATACTCGGCGGCAACGACCGCCACCGTCAACGACAAGGTGTTTGAATCGCTGCAGAAGACCCGGTTCCAACCGGCGCTGCGGACCGTTCCGCCTTATCATGACGAGCCGGTGTACATCGAGGCCTTGGCGCGCTCGATCGAAAACCATCTTGCCACGCTCGACTTCGAGCCCGAGCGCGTGATCGCCTCTTATCACGGCATTCCGCAAAGCTATTTCAAGCGCGGCGATCCCTACCACTGCCATTGTTACAAGACATCGCGCCTGCTCGAACAGCGCCTTGGCTGGGACAAGGGCCGGCTGATGACCTGTTTCCAGTCGCGGTTCGGGCCGGAAGAATGGTTGCAGCCCTACACCGACAAAACGCTGGAAGCCCTGCCGAAAGAAGGCATCACCAAGGTCGCGACCTTCAATCCGGGCTTCGTCTCCGATTGCCTTGAGACGCTGGAAGAAATCGCTGGCGAAGGCGCCGAGATTTTCCACGAGGCGGGTGGCACGCATTACACGCACATTCCGTGCCTCAATGATTCACCGGAAGGCATGAGCGTCATCGAGGCGCTGGTGCGCCGCGAACTGCAGGGCTGGGTTTAACTGCCGGGTTTGTGCGGATCGGCTTGGTCAGGCCACGCCGATCCGGAGCAGGTCATGCAAGTGGACGATACCGACCGGTATGCCGTCTTCCACGACCATCAGCGCCGTGATCGCCGCCGTGTTGACGATGGTCAGGGCCGTGGCTGCCAGCATGTCCGGATCGATGACCTTCGGATTGCGGGTCATCACCTCATCGACCGTCATGGCCAAGAGGTCTGCATCGATGTGGCGGCGCAGGTCACCATCGGTGACGATACCGACCAGCCGCCCGTCACGATTGATGACGCCGACGCAGCCAAAACCCTTCTGTGAAATCTGGACGATAGCCTCGCGCATCGAGCCACCTTCGGCCACCAGCGGCAGACGGTCCTGCCGGTGCATGACATCGCCGACGCGCTTGAGGCTGGCACCAAGCTTGCCGCCCGGATGAAAGCCGCGGAAATCATCGGCTGAAAATCCGCGCTGCTCCAGAAGCGCGACCGCGAGCGCATCACCGAGCGCCAGTTGCATGACCGATGATGTGGTTGGTGCGAGGCCATGCGGGCAGGCTTCCTCCGCCTTTGGCAGCAACAACACGACATCGGCCTCGCGGGCGAGCGCCGATGTTTCGCCAGCGGTGATGGCAATCAGCGGAATGGCAAACCGGCGCACATGGGTGATGATGCCGCCAAGCTCCTGCGTTTCGCCGGACCAGGACAACGCGATCACCGCATCATCGCGGGCAATCATGCCAAGGTCGCCATGGTTGGCTTCGGCCGGGTGGACGAAATAGGCCGGTGTTCCGGTCGAGGCAAAGGTCGATGCGATCTTGGCGCCGATATGGCCGCTCTTGCCGACACCGGTGACGATCACCCGGCCGCCGACCGACCGTACGACTTCGACCGCGCGGGCAAACGGCGCAGCAAGTCCGTTCGACAATGCGGCGGAAAGGGCTGCAAGGCCACCGGTTTCGGCGGCCAGGGTGCGCAGGGCAGATTGGGTCGGATCGCTTGCGGTCATCAGGGTCACAAGAACTCGTTTTGCGTCTTGCCCGGTTAGGCCAAGGGCGCGGCAAAGTCCATGTGCAAGGCGGGCTTAGCGCAGGGACTTGGCGCCGCCTGCAACGCTTCGTTAACCGGACTTGGTTACGTCTTGTTCACCATTGTTGCTAGCGGACAGAGATTTTGCGGCGTTTCAACCTGTCATCACCAGCCTTTTGGCAGCCCACGGCGTTTGCGACCGCCTGCGCTTTCGCGATGCTGATGCCAAACCTTGCCCGCGCCCAGCAGACATCGGCGGAGCTTCGTGGCGGTGTCAACAACGAGTTGCTTGTGCTGCAACGACAGGCCTTGTCTTCGACAGCTGCAACGGCCGAGTCGACCGAAACGCTACCGCCTCTTCCCGGAGCACGCCCCGTGTTCGGCAGCGGTGCGGACGAAGAGGACCTTTCGCTGCAATTGTCGCCGCCCGAAGATGTCGAAAGCGATCCGGTCGCCGGATTGATCACCGGTACCGTTGTCGGCGCCGGGGTGGCGGGCGCAGAGCAAGAGGATGACGAGGACAACGCGCTGTTGCGCTCGCGCCGTGCCCGGCCTGCCCGTCCGCTGGCGCGCGGGCCTGGCGAACCGGAGGAAGACCCGTTTGCGCCTGTCGGCCTTCGCGTCGGCACGTTCGATCTGACGACCACGCTCGACCTCGGCATAGGCCATTCGATCACGCGCGCAAACGCCGAAGATCCGGGCCCTCCGGTGACCTATACCGAGCAGCAATCCGGCGGCACCATCACCGAGGCAGGCATCGTCCTTTTGGCGCGGTCGGACTGGAGCCGCCACGCGCTCGATCTTGAACTCGCCGGGCGCTATCCGTTCGTTGTCGGCGGGATCAGCGATGACACGCCGACGATTGATGCGGAAGCGGCGCTGCGGCTTGACCTCTTTTCCGACACGACACTGACCACGACGCTCGGCTATTCATTCGCGACGGCTGATCCTGGCTCGCAGGCGGTGTCCGATGCGATCGACCCGATCCTTTTTCCCGGTGTCACCGCTGATGGCGAAAGCGCGGTGCAGACGCTGTCAGGCGCAGTCGCGCTTGCCCGCACCCTCGGCCCGTTCATCGGCGAGGCTGAAGCCAATGTGCAGCGCCAGCTGAACGCAGCTGGAAAGTTGACCGATGGACGATCGATCGACCAGGGCGATCTCGATTTCACCCGTTATGGCCTGCGCGTTCGCGCCGGCTATCAGGTGTCGCCGGTTCTGACGCCGTTTGTCGAAGTGGAAACGTCGAGCCGGGTGATGGATGTCCGGCCGGATACGGGCGGGTTTGACCGCAACAGCATCGGCTATGCCCTGCGCGCCGGAACGGCGTTCGATTTCGGCCCCAAGCTGAACGGCGAACTGGCAATCGGCTATGCGGCTGAAAACATCACCGATACGGCGCTTGCCGATATCGCCGGCCTGTCCCTGCAGGGCGACATCGGTTGGTCACCGCGTCGCGGATCCGACGTGACGTTCGGGTTGGCAACGGCCATTGCGCCCGGCACATCAGATGCAGACAGCGGTTCGATCACCTACGCGGCCGACATCGGCATCACCCACAAGGCGCGCGCCAATCTTGATCTGACCGCAGCGACCGGCCTTGAATACGAAGATGTCACCGGTGGTTCGGCCGACACGCTCACGGCGACAGCCGAAGCTGGCGCAACCTGGTGGATGAACCGATATCTCGGCCTCACCGGTCGGTTGCTCTACGAACATACATTCTCGTCGGATCCGGCAGAGCAGACCAATTCGGCAAGCGCATTTGTCGGTCTGAGATTGCAACGATGACTGCCGAATTCCTGCCACGGGAATCGGCAACAACAGATTCGTCGTGCGCGGCGGGCGAGCTCAACACAGCGAAAGGAGCGAAAGCATGAACAAGGTCCAACATTCGGCACGACAGTGGCTGGCGTCGGCGATTCTTGCTGGCTGCGGGCTGTTCGTCTCGACGGCCTCTTCCTATGCGGACGCCGGATTTCAGGCCTTCATCCGCGACTTCCGCAAGACTGCAGTCTCCGGCGGTGTCTCCGGCGCTGTTTATGACCGGGCCTTTGCCAATGTGAAGACGCCGGATCCGGAAGTCCTGCGCAAGGCCCGTTTCCAGCCGGAATTCAAGGACGAGGCTTGGCAGTACATCGATTCGCGGGTCAATGAGCGCACCGTCGGCGAAGGCCAGGCGCTGTTGCGCACATATGGCCGGTTGCTGGAGTCGATCGAGCGCTCGACAGGCGTTTCCAAGCATATCCTGCTTGCGATCTGGTCGATGGAGTCGAGCTATGGCGAAGCGCTGAAACAGCCGGAGCGCCTGCACTATGTCCCTAGGGCCCTCGCCACGCTTGCCTATGCGGACAAGCGCCGCTCCAAATTTGCGCGCGGCCAACTGGTCGCGGCGCTGAAGATCGTCGAACGCGGGGATGTGTCGCTGGACGGGCTTACCGGATCGTGGGCCGGCGCCATGGGCCACACCCAGTTCATCCCGACAAGCTATATCGCCTACGCGCGTGACGGCGATGGAGACGGGCGTAAGGATATCTGGAACTCGGTGCCTGATGCACTGGTGACTGCTGCCAACCTTCTCGCCAAGAACGGCTGGGAAAGTGGCCAGACCTGGGGCTACGAAGTCGTGCTGCCGGAGGGCCGCAAGTTTCCGGCCGGGACAGCTTCGCTCAGCCAGTGGGAGCAGATGGGCGTGCGCCGCGCCAACGGAAAGCCGTTTCCGCGTGGCAACCAGAAGGCCGAACTGAAGATCCTGCAAGGTCGGGATGGGCCTGCGTTCCTGATGGTCAAGAACTTCAACGTGATCAAGCGCTATAACAATGCCGACAAATATGCGCTTGGCGTCGGACTGCTGGCGGACCAGATCGCCGGATTTCCGGCGCCTACCCGCGACTGGAAGCGGCCTTTCACGAGGTTGTCGGTTGCCGAAGCCGAGGAATTGCAAGCACGGCTGCAGCGGGCCGGCTTCTACAACGATGCGGTCGATGGCAAGCCCGGCCCCGCAACGCGAACGGCGATCAAGGCGTTCCAGGCCAGCAACGGCCTTGCGCAGGATGGATATCCATCGCTTGAAGTGCTAGAGGTCTTGCGTCGGCGCTGACGATGGCAAGCCCGGCACAATCGGGCTGTCTGATGCGAACGATCTTCTCCTTGCGAACGCGTCTTGTTCATTGGTTGCTTGCAGCGCTGGTTCTCGCCGCCATGCTGGTCGCCCCTGCGGCGCCCGGCTTGAGCGGCTCGGCCATGGCGCAGGCGCGGGACCAACCTCAGACTTTGCTGGAATTGTTCATGCGGCGGCGTCAGCGCGAAAACGCCGAACCGCCGCGGACAGTTCAACCGCGCCGCAACACACCGGCAGCCAAGCAGGCGCCACGCCGCGCGACCACAACCAAACCCACGCGTCGAACCGCACCGGCTTCGGCGCCCGCAGCTGCCGGAGGGTCAACCGAAATCGCTCAGCCCTCGGGGCCTGTCGAAAAGCTGGTTGACGCGCGCAAGGTGCTGGTGGTCGGCGATTTCATGGCGGAAGGCCTTGGTGCCGGCCTTGAAGATGCTTTCGCCGGTACGGCCAATGTGGTGGTTTCGGCGCAGACCAATGGCTCGTCCGGATTTGTGCGCGACGACTATTTCGACTGGACCGGGCAGATCGGCGGCATGCTCGATGCGGTCAATCCCGATATCCTCGTGGTGATGATCGGCTCCAATGATCGGCAGGCAATGCGTGTCGATGGCAGCACCCGCAAGGTTTTGTCGGACGAGTGGAAGATCGAATACACTCGCCGGGTCAAGGCGTTCCTGGCTGCGGCGCAGCGGCCGAACCAGGTAATCGTCTGGACCGGAGCGCCCCCGTTCCGGTTCCGGTCCATGTCGGCAGACATGCTGGTCTTCAACGAAGTCTTCCGGACAGAGACGGAGGCTGCCGGCGGCGGCGCCCAATTCGTCGACATCTGGGACGGATTTGTCGATGCGGAAGGCGGGGTGTTGACCACCGGTGCCGATATCAAGGGACAGACCGTGCGTCTTCGTGCAGAGGATGGCATCAACATGACCGCCGCCGGCAAGCGCAAGCTTGCCTTCTATGTGGAGCGCCAGATCAAGCAGATCCTCGGCGACAGTGCCTCGCCATTGCTGACAACGCTTGGGCCGGACAGTCTGCCGATCATGAAGTTGCCGCCGCTTCAGACGGAAGCGGATCTGGTGCGCACCAATCCCGTAGCGCTGCTCGACCCCGATCTTGATGGCGCCGGCACACTGCTTGGTGAAACCATCGGCGCGTCGGCTCCGGTTCAGCCGAACAATCCCCTTGTGGCCAAATCCGTGCGCCAGCGACTGGTGGAAGACGGCGTCGCCCCCCCGGCAAGACCGGGCCGGGCCGGCTATTTTGCCTCACCGCAAGTCTCGCCACTTGCAGACGTCTCTCCGGTCGCGCCAGTGCCGCCTGTCGGGGGCTGACGGGCGCTGGTCGCCGTCAGTCGTGGGAAGGCCGGTTGCGGTCGAAGGCCTGAACCTTCTCGCCGCTCGCGGCGGTCTGATGCAGCGCTTTCCAATCCGCATAGGGCATTCCATAAACATGCTCGCGCGCATCTTCCTTTTCCAATGCGATGCCTTGGCCATCGGCTGCATCTTTCAGCCAGTTGGACAGGCAGTTGCGGCAAAAACCGGCAAGGTTCATCAGATCGATGTTCTGGACGTCGGTGCGGGTCTGGAGATGGTGGACCAACCGCCTGAACGCTGCAGCCTCCAGTTCGGTTGTTGTCATCTTGTCGGGCATCGGCATGGTTGCCTCCTTGCAAGTCACGGCTGTCGCTCTGCCAAGGCTAGGGTTTTTTCGTTGCGCCTGTCCACCATTCTGCAAGCATCGGCAGCCCTGCTTTCGATTGACAATGCAAACAGTCATGCCAAAAGACGGGAATGTTTCGTCTGACGCACGATGCGACGCACATATTTTCCACGTCCGATGGACATCGCGTGCGCAACCGCGTTCGCGTGGCGCTGGGGCTATTGGCGTCGGTTGCCGGCTTTCTTGCGGTCGGCACGGTCGCGGCAAAAGCGGATTTTCGCGTCTGCAACGCAACGCAGGAACTGGTCGGCGTTTCCATCGGCTACCGTGCGCGCACCGGCTGGATCACCGAAGGCTGGTGGCATGTGGAGCCGGCCAAGTGCAAGACGCTGATCGAAGGGCCGCTCGCCTCCCGCTATTACTACCTCTACGCCGAAGACGCCTTGCGCGGTGGTCGCTGGGAAGGGCCGATCTCGATGTGCGTCGCCGAACGCGAATTCAAGATCACAGGCGTCAACGATTGTTACGCGCGCGGCTTTCAACGCGCCGGCTTTCGTGAATATGACACAGGAAACCAGCAGAGTTGGATGGTGCAGCTCATCGATGCTGAACCTGCACCCGAAACAACGCTACCGGACGGTCCGACCGTCAGCCAGGGGATTACGCAGTGAAACGCAGTCGCAAGGTCAAGATCCTCGCAACGCTCGGTCCGGCATCATCATCCGAAGAGATGATCGAAAAGCTGTATCTAGCCGGCGCGGATGTCTTCCGCATCAACATGAGCCACGCCAGCCACGATCTGATGCGTGAACTCGTCGGGCGGATCAGGGCGGTGGAAGCCCGGATGGGCCGTCCGATCGCCATCCTGGCCGATCTGCAGGGGCCGAAGCTCCGCGTCGGCAAATTTGCCGAAGGCAAGGTCGAACTGGTGGTCGGCCAGACCTTCACGCTCGACGATGATACCACCCCGGGCGACACGGACCGCGTGCACCTGCCGCATCCGGAAATCCTGTCGTCGGTCCAGCCGGGTCACCGGCTGCTCATCGATGATGGCCGGCTCGCCCTTGTGGCCGAAGCTTGCGACGGGCGCTCGATCCGCACGAAGGTGGTCGCCGGAACCAAGATTTCCGACAAGAAAGGCGTCAGCCTGCCGGATACGGATCTGCCGGTCGGCGCACTGACGCCGAAGGACCGGCTCGATCTCGATGCGGTTCTGCTTGAATCCATCGATTGGGTCGCGCTGTCGTTCATCCAGCGCCCGGAAGATCTGGCGGAAGTTCGCAAGATCGCCAAGGGCCGTGTTGCCCTGCTTTCGAAGATCGAAAAGCCGCAAGCTGTCGAACGGATCGATGAAATCATCGAATTGTCGGATGCGGTGATGGTGGCGCGCGGCGATCTCGGCGTCGAACTGCCGCTCGAATCGGTGCCCGGCATCCAGAAGCAGATCACGCGGCGTGCCCGAAAGGCTGGCAAGCCGGTGGTTGTTGCCACGCAAATGCTGGAATCGATGATCAGCGCGCCTGTGCCGACACGCGCCGAAGTGTCCGACGTCGCGACGGCAGTGTTTGAAGGCGCTGACGCGATCATGCTGTCGGCAGAATCGGCGGCTGGCGACTATCCGGTCGAAGCTGTGCGGATGATGTCGAGCATTGCCGAAAAGGTCGAGCGCGACCCGACCTATCCGGGCATCATCAATGCGCAGCGCGCCGATCCGGAACCGACAGGGGCCGATGCCATCTCGGCGGCTGCCCGCCAGATTGCCGAGACGCTGCGGCTTTCGGCGGTGGTTTGCTACACGTCATCTGGCACTACCGGCCTTCGCGCCGCCCGTGAGCGGCCGAGCATGCCGATCATCGCGCTGTCGCCGGTTGCCAAGACCGCGCGGCGGCTTGCGCTCTGCTGGGGCATTCATTGCGTGATCACCGAAGATGCCAAGGACCTCGATGACATGGTCGACCGGGCTTGCCGCATCGCCTTCCGGGAAGATTTCGCAAAGCCCGGCGACCGGATCATCATCATGTCCGGCGTGCCGCTCGGAACCCCCGGTTCCACCAACATGCTGCGCATCGCGTATATCGGTTCCGACGGCCTGTCGGGGATCTGACAGGGTCAGGGCGAAACGTAGCCGGACCGTTCGAATTCGGCGCGGATTTCCCCATCATCAAGGCACCGCTCCAGCGGGCCATAGGCATCGCCCGCAAGCCGGGCGGTCGCCGCGGCCGCCAAGGCATCCAGATCGACCGTGCGCCCGGCCACGTGCTCGATGGCGGCCAATGCAACGTCGGACACGACGTGATCGGGCTTGTGTCCAAGGTTGTGGATGCGCAGCAGTTTGGCGTCCTGAAGATCACGCGCAAGCCCCACCGAATGGATTGACGGCAGCACGATCGTGTCGCGGTCGCCGGTGATGATGACCGACGGCGTGGCGATTTCCGGATAGCGGGAAGACATGCGTTTCACATGGTCGTAGAGCCCGGCAACGTCGATCGCATTGGACCGGAAATGCAAGGGGCGAAACAGCAGCGGCAGATGGCTGCGCTCGGTGTAGTTCTCCGTCGGCTTGTTGGGTGCAAAGACGCAGGCCGTGCCGCCATCGATGCGCGAATAGCCCGCCGGTAGCGCCAGTGTTTCGGAGAAGATGCGCCCGATGACCGGCAGCGCCGTCAGGTCGTAGTACCAGCTGATCCCGCCCGGCCACGGATGGCTGACCGGCGACATGAACACGGTGCCGACCGTCTTTTCGGGATGATTGAGCGCAAACGACACCGTCACCGCTCCGCCGAAGGAGTGGCCGACGATGATCGCCTTGTCGATGCCGAGATGATCGAGCAGGGCGGCAATCGTCGCCGCCTGCCCGTCGGGCAACGCATTGGAGGATGGGCCGCGTTTCGACCAGCCATGGCCGGGACGGTCGACGAAAACCAGTGGTGCCTTGCCCTCCAGCTTGTCGCGCCAGATCATCATCGCATCATGCAGGTTGCCGCTGGCACCATGCAGAAACACGATGGCCGGAAGGGCGTCTGAATTTGCTTCACCCGTCAGCGGCACATGGACGAAGTGCATGCGCGTATTGTTGACGGTCGCAAACTGACCTTCAGGCGGAAAGCGCCGTTCGATCTGCCAGACGCCGATGCGGGTGATCCCGGCGAGTACAAAAAGCAGCGCGACCAGAAACAGGACGGCAGCCGTCAGTATGTTAAGCATGGCGGTTCCGGGCTTTTTGCTTTTCGGGAAAAGTGGCAGATCTCAGGTCGGCTCGCCGGCCAGTTCGTCGTTGAGGCGAATGACATTCGTTTGTGCCTCTTCCATGGCCGGATAGACGGCCAGCGCGCGCTCCCAGGCGGCCAGTGCCGCCGGCTTGTTGCCCGAGCGCTCGAGGATGATCGCCATGCCGGACAGGGCGCCGAAATGGCGCGGCTCCAGATCCAGCACCTTCTGGATGTCGGCCATCGACTTGGCATAGTTGTCCATGGCGTAGTGCAGTGTGGCGCGGCGGTTCCAGCCTTCGGCGAACGCCGGATCTCGCGTCACGATCTGGTCGAGGAAGTCCATGGCGATGTTGTAGTCTTCGCGTTTGATCGCTTCATTTGACCAATGCAGCATCAGGTCGATGGTCGGGCTTCCGGAGCGGAACCATTCGGACCAGATCGAGTCGGCAACCGGCTTGGCGCGGCGGGGGTCGGCAAGCTTTGCAAGTTGACCGAAGAGATCGTCGATGCGGTCCGTATTGGTGGAGCCGGCAATCGGCACATCGCCGACCGGCGGCTGGATCGCTTCGCCATCGGGTTGGACCGGCTTCACGAGCGGCAGTTCCGGATCGAGCAGGTCAGGCTCGAGCGCATCCTGCGCGAGCGCAGGCAGCGCTGCCAGAGAGAGCGAACCGATCAGAATTGCGGACAAGAAAAAGCGCATGCCGGAAAGATATGTCCGACATGCGCGAGGTCAACACAAATCTGCACTGGCGGCGGCAACGAAAAGTTGCCGCGGCGCGATCAGCCCTGGCGGGCCTTGTAGCGCGGGTTCAGCTTGTTGATGATGTAAACGCGGCCCTTGCGACGAACCAGACGGTTGTTGCGGTCGCGCCCCTTGAGCGATTTCAGCGAGTTCTTGATCTTCATGGTCTTGCTCGTTTGGTCGGGAGGCCCAGCCGGCAAAGATGGGCCGAAGGGCAAACAAAAACGCGCCGTCATGGCGCGCCTAATCCGTTGCGGGTGGTTACAGGCAGGACGGGGCGCTTGTCAACTCCTGCCGTCGCCCGTCATATGGCGCTTTTGGCCCTGATTGCCGTGACATGGCCCATCTTGCGCCCGGCGCGTGCCTCGGCCTTGCCGTAGTCGTGGATGACGCAGTTCGGGTTGTCGGCGTGTTCCGGCAGGGCGAGGATGGCGTCACCGATCAGGTTCTCCATCACACAGTCGCTGTGGCGCATCGGTTGGGGCAGGGGCCAACCGGCGATGGCGCGCACATGCATTTCGAACTGGCTGATTGTTGCCGCCGCTTCCGTCCAGTGGCCGGAATTGTGGACGCGCGGCGCAAATTCGTTGGCGAGCAACGCGCCGTCGGAGGCCACGAAGAACTCGAGGCCGAGCGTTCCCACATAGCCGAGCCGGTCGGCCAGACGTTTTGCGGCGCTGATCGCCGCCGCTTCGACGTCGGGCCCAAGTCCTGCGGGCACCGTCGAGGTCGCCAATATGCCGTCCCGGTGGACATTGCGCGCTGGCTCGAAGCAGACCGTCGTGCCGTCCTGCCCGCGTGTCACAATGACCGAGATCTCGCAGGAAAAATCGATGAACCCTTCCAGAATGGCCGGTGCATCGTTCAACATAGAAAGGGCTTCACCGGGCGAAGGGTCGCTATGGTTTCCCGCAAAGCGCACCTGGCCCTTGCCATCATAGCCAAAGCGGCGCGTCTTCAGGATGCCGCTGCCGCCAAAACGGAACAATGCTGCTTGAAGGGCCGTGCTGTCAGGGCAATCTTCGAACGGTGCGGTGGCAAGGCCGGCATCGTTGAGAAACCGCTTCTCTACAAGCCGGTCCTGGCTGATCCGCAGCACCGCAGTCGAGGGATGCACCGGCGTTTCGCCGACAAGCCGGTCGATGGCATCGGCATCGACGTTCTCGAACTCGAAGGTGATGACATCGCTGGTCTCGGCGAGGCGTTGCAGGCCGTGCGGATCATCAAACGCCGCGATGACGTGGAGGTTGCAAACCTGCGCCGCCGGGCAGTTCGCGTCCGGATCGAGCACTACGGTGCGAAAACCAAGCCGTGCGGCGGCCATCGCCAGCATCCGGCCGAGTTGCCCGCCGCCGATCAGGCCGATCGTTGCGCCGCGCGCCAGCATCAGCGTTCGGTGCCCTCATCGTCGGGAAATTCGGCGATGCGCGCGGTATTGGCTGCGCGCCAATCGTCCAGTCGCTGGCGAAGCGCGTCATCGGAATTGGCAAGGATGGCAGCCGCCAGAAGCCCGGCATTGGCCGCGCCCGCTTCGCCGATTGCCAGCGTGCCGACCGGAATGCCCGCCGGCATCTGGACAATCGAGAGCAGCGAATCCTGACCGGACAAGGCGCGGCTCTTGACCGGCACACCGAGCACCGGCAGCGAGGTCAAGGCGGCGACCATGCCTGGCAGGTGGGCTGCACCGCCGGCGCCGGCGATGATCACCTTGAACCCCGCGTCGCGGGCCGAGCGGGCAAAGGCAAACATCCGGTCCGGCGTTCGATGCGCTGAAACGATGCGGGCCTCATGGGCAACGCCAAGCGTGGTCAGAATGTCGGCAGCATGGCGCATGGTCGGCCAATCCGACTGGCTGCCCATGATGATGGCGACGAGAGGCGTGTCCATGTGTCGGTAGTCCCCGTTATCCACAGGCGGAGCGCCTCAGGCGATGATGTCCGGAATGATCTGGTCTTCCAGCCGCTGCATCATGTCCTTGATGGCGAGCTTTTTCTTCTTCATCCGCTGGATCTGAAGCGGGTTGCACCCGGCCTGCACCATGGCGGCGATGGCGGCGTCGAAATCTGCGTGGTCCTGCCGGAGGCGCGCATAGGCCATGTGAATATCGGCCTGATCCTGGTCTTCCATGTCTGTCTTCCGAAGGTGGGACGCGCTGTCCTGTCGGTGGGAAGCGCGCCTCTAGCACATTTCTGGCTGCTGCAAAATGCTACCACGGCCTGTTCGACAGAAGCCGGATTTCATGTCACCTTTTTCAACCCGACACCAAACACAGGGAGTTTCTCATGTCACTCGACGGTCATCTCGATGCACTCAAGCGCAAGCACGGCGCCCTCAAAAGCCAGATTGACGACCACATGTCGCGACCGGTTCCCGACCAGTCGGTGCTGACGGCCCTGAAGCGTGAAAAACTGCGGTTGAAAGAAGAGATCGAGAAGATCAGCGCGCAGACGCGCCACTGACCGACGGGTTTTCGAAAGCCTCGATCGGCTGGCTCAGGACCAGAATTGGTCGAGCCAAAGATGCACGTTCATGAAGCCGGCCTCGTTCACCGCATAGAAGCGCCGCGTGCCTTCGCTGCGCACCGAGACGAGGCCGGCATCCAGCAAAACCTTCAAGTGCTGGGATACGGCCGGGCGCGAAATCGGCAGTCCGTCCGCCAGTTCATTCACCGTCTTGGCCCCACGACGCAGTTCTTCCAGCAGATGCCTGCGGTTCGGATCGGAAATGGCGTAGAACGGGTCATCCATCATGGTCTCAGGGTAAGATATAACTTACGTCTTGGCAAACCGAGGATTGCAGTCGGACATTGCTGAGATGTGACAACTGCCATATTGGCGTCGCGATTGTCGTTTCCATAAATGCCAACCGCATCGGATGCCCAATGGCCAAGAAACCTGAATTCTGCCGCCTCGTTCTGATTGTCACGGGCGATCTGCCTGCAGACAATCTGGCCGACCGGCTTGCGCTTGCGCTGGGCGCCGGTGATGTGGCTGCGGTGATGGTCGATCCCGGCACCGACGACGAGGACAAGGCCCAGCATCTTGTGGAAGCAATGGTCGGTGCGGCCGCGCCGTTCGGCGTTCCGGTCGTTGCGGTCTGCGAGCCGCGCATCGCTGCGCGGGCCAATGCGCAGGGCATCCATGTGCGCGGCAGCGGCAAGCAGGTTGCCGTTGCGGTCGAGACCTATCAGGAGCGCATGATGGTCGGCACCTCGGCCGGGGAAAGCCGCGACCAGGCGCTCAGCGTCGGAGAAGCGCGGCCCGACTACGTGTTTTTCGGCAAGATTGGCGGCGACACCCATGGCGAAGCTCATCCGAAGGTCGTCGAAATGGTGACCTGGTGGGCGCAGTTCATCGAGATCCCGGCCATCATCATGGGCGGCAGCGATCTTGCCACGCTTGACGCCACGGCAGCGTCCGGCGCCGAGTTTGTCGCCTTGTCGCGCGCCGTCCTTGGTGACGGCGTTGCACCCGACGAGGCCGTTCGAACTGCCAACCAGATCCTTGCCCGTCACCCGTTGCCGGAGTCCGCATGAGACACCTTGCCCGCCTCGCCGGTGCGTTGACCTTTGCGGGCGTGACGTTGTTCGCAGCGGCCGGGTTGTCGCTTGCCGAGGAAGCCACCGCGCCTGCAACCACCGCACCGGCGGCTGAGACCGACGCAGAGGTGCCGGCCAAGGCATCGCGAGAACCCGAACAGGGTACCAAAAGCGGCCTGCCGGTGCCTTCGCGGTTCGGAGCGCCGCCGGATGATCCGGCCTACGGCGCATTCCAGCGAGGCTTGTTCGTCACCGCGCGCAATCTGGCGCTGCCGCGCGCCGAGGCCGGTGATGCAGCGGCCCAGACACTGCTCGGGGAGATCTATTCGCGCGGCCTCGGCGTTGCCGTGGACCAGACCGAGGCGGAGAAGTGGTACGCCATGGCCGCCGAACAGGGAAATCCCGAGGCCCTCTTCCGTCATGCGCTGACACTTCTTGCCGGTGATGCGAAATCGGCCGAAGGGCGCGCGTTCATGGAAGCCGCAGCAGAAGCGGGCAATGCGCTGGCGCGGTTCAACCTGGCGCAGTTGATCCTGTCGGAACGACCGGGGAAAGCAGCGCGCGACGAGGCTTACCCGTTATTTCTTGCGGCTGCGGAAGCCGGCGTCCCGGACGCACAATATGCGGTCGCACGCTACCATCTTGAAGGCGATGCGCCCGGCGGTACCGACGCGGGATTGGCAAGGCGGTTCCTCGAGGCAGCGGCCCGGCAGGGTTTCGATACCGCACAACTGGATCTCGGCTTCTTTTTTCTCGAAGGCATTGACGGCAAGCGGGACCTGCAACGCGGGTTTGCCCTCGTTCACAGGGCTGCGCGCGCCGGAAATGTCGTGGCGCAGGCCGAAGTCGCCAAGCTCTACTGGGGTGGCATCGGTATCGAGCCGGACGAGGTCGAAGCGGCCGCATGGACAGTGCTGGCGCGCCGGGCCGGCTATGATGATGCGGCTCTGGAAGACTTCTGGCTCGGCCTGTCCACCGAGGCACAGCAAAAGGGCATCGAACGGGCCAATCGGCTTGCCGAACGCTGACGCGACCGACGATCCTTCAAGGCCAGTCTTGAAACCTTTCGTCAAGTGTGGTCATGGGTGCGCAACACTTTGCGCACGTCGCGGTCGGCCACAGGCCGCGGTCGCTCTTCTCCAGGTGACATGACATGAAAATCAACGGCAATGAAATCCGCCCCGGCAATGTGATCGAGCATGCGGGCGGTCTTTGGGTCGCGGTCCGCACGATGGCCGTCAAGCCCGGCAAGGGCGGCGCCTTCAACCAGGTCGAACTGAAGAACCTGATCGACGGCACCAAGCTCAACGAACGCTTCCGCTCGTCGGAAACCGTCGAGCGCGTCCGCCTCGAGCAGAAGGACTTCAATTTTCTCTACGAGCAGGGCGATGCGCTGATCTTCATGGACAACGAGACCTACGAGCAGCTGGAACTGGCCAAGGACTTTGTCGGTGATCGCGCTGCGTTCCTGCAGGATGGCATGAAGGTGACGGTGGAACTTCATGAAGAGCGCCCGATCGGCATCCGCCTGCCGGACCATGTGGTGCTTGAAGTCGTCGAGGCCGACCCGGTGGTCAAGGGCCAGACGGCGGCGTCTTCCTACAAGCCGGCGATCATGGAAAACGGCGTACGCGTCATGGTGCCGCCGTTTGTCACCGCCGGCGAACGCATCATCGTCGACACCAACGAAATCACTTATCTGCGCCGCGCCGACTGACTGACAGACGCGGCCTTCCTTCAAACAAGCAGGCACTGAACAACAATGGCACGCTCGGCTCTGATGAACGTGATGGTTACCGCTGCCCTCAAGGCGGGGCGGGGGCTGGCGCGCGACTTTGGCGAAGTGCAGAACCTGCAGGTTTCGGTCAAGGGACCGGGCGACTTCGTCAGCCAGGCCGATCTCAAGGCCGAGAAGATGATCTTCGAGGAGCTGTCGCGGGCCCGGCCCGGCTACGGTTTCCTGATGGAAGAAGGCGGCGAAATCCCCAGCACCGACGGCCAGCACCGCTGGATCATCGATCCGCTCGACGGGACCACCAACTTCCTGCACGGCATTCCGCATTTTTGTGTTTCGATCGCGCTTGAGCGCCAAGGCCAGTTGGTCGCCGGGCTGATCTTCAACCCGGCAACCGACGAACTCTACACGGCCGAGCGCGGCGGTGGTGCGTTTCTCAATGATCGCCGGTTGCGCGTTGCAGCGCGCCGCGACCTGACCGACACGGTCATCTGCACCGGCATTCCGCATATCGGGCGCGGTGACCATGGCGAGTTCCTGATCGAACTGCGCCATGTGATGAACGCCTGTGTCGGCGTGCGCCGCACCGGCGCTGCGGCGCTTGACCTTGCCTATGTGGCTGCGGGCCGGTTCGACGGCTTTTTCGAAGACGGGCTGTCGCCATGGGACATGGCCGCAGGCATCGTGCTGATCCGCGAAGCGGGCGGTATCGTCACCGACAAGGCTGGCGGCCTTGACGTTTTCGGGCACAAGAACATCGTCGCCGGCAATGAATTGATCCATCGCCAGCTGCTCGAGACCCTTCACAAGCCCTTCAAGACCGCAAGCTAACAAGCGCTGCGGTCCTTTCAATTTTGCCACAGTTGACCGTAAGATCGCGACAGGTCCGCGGGTTGCACCGCCATAGTGACGGGAGACGCCGGCATGAGCTTGACAGGGATGCAGGACGCCACGATCGCTGCGGCGGCGCGGCGGCGTTTCGACCCCTACCGCCTGTCCAATCCTCAGGTCTTCCTGCTGTCGATGGTGATCTTCCTGGTCATCGTCGGCTTTTTGGCTGCGATCCTTTATCGCCAGATTTCGTCGGCTTTCATGACCAATCCGGGGTTGAACGGCCTCATTCTGGGTGTGCTTCTCATCGGCATCGTGTTGGCCTTCCTGCAGGTGGTGCGGCTTTTCCCGGAAGTATCCTGGGTCAATTCGTTCAAGATCGGTGACACGGCGCGCGCCGAGCGGCGCGATCCGGTCCTGCTTGCTCCAATGCGCGCACTCCTGTCGCGTCGTCAGGAAATGGCGATCACCACGCTGTCGATGCGCACCATACTCGATTCCATCGGCACACGGCTGGACGAGGCGCGTGACACGTCGCGCTACCTGATCGGGCTTCTCGTGTTTCTCGGCCTGCTCGGAACCTTCTGGGGTCTGCTGCAGACGATCGGTTCGATCGGCGCCACCATCCAGTCGCTCGACATCGGCACCGGCGATACGCAGGACGTGCTCGATGCGCTGAAACTCGGCCTTTCCGAGCCGCTTGCCGGCATGGGCACGGCGTTCTCGTCCTCGCTCTTTGGCTTGTCCGGGTCGCTCGTCCTCGGCTTTCTCGACCTGCAGGCCGGCCGGGCACAGAACCGCTTCTACACCGAGTTGGAAAACTGGCTCTCGTCGGTCACCGAGGTCGATGTTGGCGGCCTGGTGCCGGCCGGTTCCTCCGTGGACAGCGAACAGATCAACCGCCTGACCGCAAAGCTTGCGGCGACCGCACAGGATACCTCGACGCCGCGCCAGCAGCAGGCGCTGGCAAGCCTTGCCGAGGGCGTGCACGGCCTTGTCAAATCGATGCGGGCGGAACAGCAGATGATGCGCGACTGGGTAGACGCTCAATCGCAGGACCAGAAGGCGGTGCGCGAGGCCCTTGATCGCCTCGCCAATGTGCTGTCACGCCTCGAAAAGGGCAGCTGACGCCATGGCGCTCGCTCGCAGCCGAAGGCGCGGAGCGCCGGTCGACTACTGGCCGGGCTTTGTCGATGCGCTATCGACGCTGCTTCTGGCGATCATGTTCCTCTTGTCGGTGTTCGTGCTGATGCAGTTCCTGTTGTCGCAGGAAATCACCGGCAAGGATGCCGTGCTCAACCGCCTGAACACGCAAATCAATGAACTGACCGAGCTTCTGGCGCTCGAACAGGCCAACAACCAGGACGCTTCGGACGAACTGGCTGCCTTGCAAGCCTCGCTTGCCGCTTCGCAGGACGCGCGCACACGGCTGCAACAATTGCTCGATGCCGGTACCGGCGCGGGCAATTCCGCGCAGACGCAGATCGGCGCGCTCACCGATGCGCTGGACGCCGAGCGCGATCTCAGCCAGCGGGCGCTCAGCCAGGTGGAACTGCTGAACCAGCAGATTGCCGCATTGCGCAGCCAGATCGCGGCGCTGGAAAGCGCGCTGGATGTCTCCGAACAGCGCGACGCGGAAGCCGGCGCCAAGATCGCCGATCTTGGACGTCGGCTGAATGTCGCGCTGGCCCAGCGTGTCCAGGAACTGAACCGGTATCGGTCCGACTTCTTCGGGCGCCTGCGCGAGATCCTGTCGGACCGCGAGAATATCCGCATTGTCGGCGACCGTTTCGTTTTCCAGTCAGAGGTGTTGTTCAACTCCGGTGCCGCCGAGCTCAATCCCGATGGCGGCGACGAGATGGCCAAGTTGGCCGCGGCACTGATCGATCTCGGCAAAGAGATCCCCGACGACATCCAGTGGGTGCTGCGCGTCGATGGCCATACGGACAACATTCCGCTGTCTGGAACCGGGCGCTACCAGGACAACTGGGAACTTTCGAGCGCGCGCGCGACATCTGTCGTCAAGTTCCTGATCAGCGAGGGCGTTCCGGCCAATCGGCTTGTCGCCGCCGGTTTTGGCGAGTTTCAGCCGCTGGACGAAACCGACACCATCGAGGCGCGGGCGCGAAACCGCCGCATCGAACTGAAGCTGACCGAACGCTGATCGAACGGTCAGGCAGCGCGTCCCGCGTTGAATTGCAGCGCGGCAAGCCGTGCATAGACGCCATCCTTGCGCGACGACAGTGACGCATGGTCACCCTCTTCGACGATGCGTCCGCGATCGATGACGAGGATGCGGTCGGCCTTGCGGATGGTGGCGAGGCGATGGGCGATGACCAGTGTGGTGCGGCCTTCCATCAGGGTTTCAAGCGCTTTCTGGACGAGCGTTTCACTTTCGGCATCGAGCGCAGACGTCGCTTCGTCGAGCAGCAGTATCGGCGCATCGCGCAGCAATGCGCGGGCAATCGCGACGCGCTGGCGCTGGCCACCGGACAGGGTGACGCCGCGCTCGCCGACCTGGGTTTCGTATCCGGATGGCAGTTCGCGGATGAAGGTGTCGGCCTGCGCCGCGATGGCGGCGGCTTCCACCTCGGCGCGGGTTGCGCCGGGCTTTCCGAAGGCGATGTTCTCGGCAACGGTTCCCGAAAGGATGGTGACGTCTTGCGGCACAATCGCCATCCGCTGGCGCAGTGCCTGAAGATCGCCATCGCGCAGGTCAATGCCGTCGAGACGCACGCTGCCGTGGGCCGGATCGTATTGCCGCATCAACAGGGCGAAGATCGTCGATTTGCCCGCACCGGACGGCCCGACAATGGCGACGGTTTCGCCTTGTGCGACGGCAAATGTCAGGTTTTCGGCGGCTGCGTCGTCGGGCCTTGTCGGATAGGCGAAAGTCACGTTTTCGAAGGCCAATGTGCCGAGCGGCGGGACTGGCAACGGGACCGGGTTTTCAGGCGAGGCGATTGCCGATTGTTCTGCCAGAAGCTCCGTGAGGCGTTCGGCAGCGCCGGCCGCCTGCTGCAGTTCGCCCCAGACCTCTGACAAGGCACCGAGCGCGCCTGCGGCAAAGACGGCGTAGAGCAGGAACTGGCCGAGCGTGCCGGGCGTCATCGTGCCGGCAAGCACGGCCTTCGCGCCGATCCACAGGACGGCGACGACCGAGGCGAAAATCAGGAAGATCGCAAACGCGGTCAGCCCGGCGCGGGCG
>JBGSWL010000125.1:0-11416 GCA_041752455.1 Roseitalea sp.
CCCTGCGAAATCAGCACGTCAACCTGCCGCAGCTTCGTGACGATCTCTTCCGCGCTGTGTCTCTTTCTCGGCATTTCGTAAGTCCTCCATCGGCTCAAGAGCCATACATCAGGGAGGACCACTTTTCAGGGGGCAGACCAAGACCACACAGAGGCCGGCGCCGATCAGCATGCCGGCGCCGAGTTCGAGACCTATGCCCGGCAAAGACAGTTCGCGCACCGGGCGCTGTTCGATGAAGCGCACAAAGGCCCAATAAACGACCAGCCCAACTGCCGCCATGGCCGCAGCGACGGCAAGAGCCACGGCGGGTTTTGCTGCAAACGTGAACATGAAGCCGTTGCTGACGCCGATGGCGACAAACAGCAGCGGGCCGAGAATGAGCAGGCGGACCAGCGGGAATTGCAGGATTTTCAACAGCAGGTTCGGCTTGGCCATGTGTGTGGTTTCCATGGAGTTTGGCCCGCTCATTCAGGTTTAAATGCCGCTTACGCCTTGCGGCTCCACGGTGCCGGAACGAGGTTGCCGCGGCGGACGGCCATCACCAGCATGATGACACCGGCAGTGGTGCACAGGATCAGCGCAAACACCGACTGTTCCATGCCGAAATTTCCGCCGGTCAGAAAGGTCGAGCCTTCGATCTCGGGCTTGATCAGACCGGGTTCCGCAACAGCACCGGACACGATGCCCGAATAGATCCCTGACTGGGCATAGTTCCAGAGCATGTGAAACCCGATGGCGATCCACAGGCGCCGCGTGACGAGATAGGCGGCAGCCAGCAGCAGGCCCGCCTCGATGGCGATATAGGTCGCACCGGCAAACGTGGCGTCCGGATTGATAAGGTGCAGGAAGCCGAACACCGCCGACGACACGATGATCGCGATCTAGCTGCCGGCCATGTCCTCGACCGACCGGAACAGCACGCCGCGAAATATCAGCTCCTCGAAGATGCCGGACTTCAACGCCAGCGCTATCGCCGGGATCATGTAGGAAACGGGATTGAGCCCTTCGATCCGGTAGATCCCGAGTATCATCAGCGCCAGCACACAGCCCGTGTAGAGCCCGACACCGATCAGCGCGCCGATCGCCCACTCACGGGGAGCGCCCGGGAGAGACAGTTCGGTCACCTCGCGCCGCTCGATGAACCTGCCCCAGGCGGTATAGATCGCGAAGGCCACCAGGCCCATGCCAAGCGCTATGACGACGCCCAGTGCGGGGTTATCCTTGACCTGACTGACCAAGCCTTCGGTCCGGCCCATCAGATAGATCAACCCACCACCCAGAACCAGAATGCGGACCAATGGAAACTGGAGGAAACGCAGCCACAGAGCCTTTTCCGACTTGGCGATGGCAGTCATTTGGCATTTCCTTGAATGGGGGTGCCTTTCTTTAGTCATAAAACACATCGTTGTCGAGAACTGCGAACCAGTGCGCCAAGTAAATTTCTGTGTTTCTGTTTCCCATTGGTAGGTGAATGCTTTCAAACGGGATGCTCGCCGCCGGCACATGACATCTCGCTGACAAATGACAAATATGCTTGACATATGTCAGGAAAATCCCGGATTGTGGTCCCGTCAGGGAGGTCCGCCGTGCAAAACGACAAGACAACCGAAGAGATTGCGCTCGGCATACGGCGCCGTGTTTTCGTTCATTCCATGCGCAACAATGGCGGCTATCTGAGCCAGGCCTGTTCGGCCGCCGAGCAACTGGCGTTTCTCTACAACGAGGCGCTGAACCTCGGCGATCCGACGCTTCCGGCCGTGCCAAAGCCGTTTGCCGGCGTGCCGTCCGCGGAAAATCCCGACTATCACACCGGCGCCGGTTACAACGGACCGGTCACGCCGCACCACGACCGGCTGTTCATCGCCCCGGCCCATTACGCGCTGGTCGCCTATGCGACGCTGATCGAGGTCGGGCGGATGGATCCGGAGGGCCTTGAAATGTTCAACAAGGACGGATCTTCGGTCGAAATGATCGGCGCGGAACATTCGCCGGGCATGGAAGTGCACAACGGTACGCTTGGCATCGGCCTGTCGACCGGCGCAGGGCTCGCCTATGGCCGCAAGCGGCGCGGTGATACCGGTCAGGTCTGCGTCTTTATGTCGGATGGCGAAGTGCAGGAAGGCCAGACCTGGGAGGCCGTGCAGGCCGCAGCCCACCATGGCATCGACAACCTCTGGGCGCTGATGGACGTCAACGACCAGCAGTGCGATGGCGCGATGGACACGGTGATGCAGGTGCGCGACATCACCGCCAAGTTCCGCAATTTCGGCGCCGTGTGCGTCGAGGTCGACGCCCATGATCTCGGTGCGTTGCGTCAGGCAAAGGCGCTGCCGCATGAGGGCCAGCCGCTGATCATTCTCGCGCGTTCTTCCCCGACGCAGGGCATGGAGTTCCTGCGCCGCCGTTTCCCGCGCCTGCACTATGTCCGCTTCAAGGGCGAAGACGAGCGCGCCGAAATGAATGCGGCGATCGCCGCCGAACTCGGCATTGCGCCCGTCGATCTGTCGCAAGGGAGCCACTGACATGGTGGAAATGGTCAACCGCCCCTATGCATCGGCCTTCGAAGCGCACGCGCTGGCCAATCCGGATGTCCTGTGCCTGTCGGCCGACCTCACGTCGTCCTGCGAGATCGACGGTTTTCGCGACCGCCATCCGGACCGGTTCCTGTCGCTCGGCATGGCCGAGCAGAACATGATGAGCTTTGCCGGTGGCCTCGGACTGGCCGGTTACCGGCCGTTCCTGCATTCCTTCGGCGTCTTCCTCTACCGGCGGCCCTATGACCAGCTGGTGGCGTCGGTCGCCTATCCGCGCCGCAAGGTGCGGCTGATGGGCTTCCTGCCGGGGATCACGACGCCCGGCGGCATGACGCATCAGGCAATCGAGGATATTGCGGTCATGCGCTCGATCCCCAACATGACGATCCTTGAAACCGGCGATGCCACCGAAGTCGAGAGCATCTGCGCCGCCGCCGACTCCATCGACGGTCCGGTCTATTGCCGGGTGCTGCGCGGCGCCATTCCGCGCCTGTTCGACACGCCGATCGAAGTCGGGCGCATGCGCGAACTGGCGCTCGGTCACGACATTCTCGTCGTCACGTCCGGCGTCACGACCGAGGAGGCGCTCCGGGCGCGCCAGGCGCTCGCCAATGCCGGTGTGTCGATCCGCCATCTCCACATCAACACGATCAAGCCATTCGATGAGGATGCGCTGCTCGACCATATCGGATCGGTGACCAAGGGCGTCATCGTCCTTGAAAACCACCTCACCGAGGGCGGTATCGGCTCGCTCGTCGCCGAGATCATGGCCGATCATGGCGTTGGCAAGAAACTCGTGCGGCTCGGCCTGAAGGATACCTATGCCCATGGCGGCTCCAAGCCCTACCTGATGAAGTATTACGGGCTGGACGCAGCAGCGCTGGTCGCGGGGATCGAGCGGCTGATCGGCCATTCGACCGGCATCACCGAGCAGGAACTCGCCGGTGTCCGCCTCGAGGCGGTGCATTCCGCCATCAAGGCCGAAGCGCTCTGATGAAGCCGCAAGACCGGTTCCGCGTCACCTACCGGATCATCGCCGCCGATCCCGCAACCGCTGCCGGGCGCGCCAAGGGCATCGCGCTGGAACAGACGGTCGAGATCCCTGACGATGTCGTGCCCGATGGGCCGATCCGCGACGAGATCGTCGGTCAGGTGGAAAGCATCGAACCCGTCGGCGCGGGCGTCTTCGAAACGGTGATTTCCTACAGCCCGGAGAGTGCGGGCACCGAAGTCATCCAGCTGCTCAATGTCATGTTCGGCAATTCGTCGATCCAGCAGGGGATCGCCGTCACCGGTTTTGATCCGGGTCCTGTCGTCTCCAACCGCTTTGCCGGCGCTCGTTTCGGGATCGAGGGTCTGCGTCGGCTGACACGGCGGGCCCACGGTGGCCTTATATCGCCGGTGATCAAGCCGCAGGGTTCGACGGCAAAGGAACTCGCAGCGATTGCCGCGCGGTGCGTCGAGGGCGGGGCCGACATCATCAAGGATGATCACGGCCTTGCCAACCAGACCATGGCGCCGTTTGCCGAACGGCTCGCACGCGTGGCAGACGCTGTGCGCGAGGCCAATGTCCGCCATGACAAATCGGCACTGTACTTTGTCAATATCAGCGGGTTTTCGGGAAACCCGGTCGAAGAAGCCCATCAGGCCAAGGCTGCAGGCGCGGGCGGCGTTCTCGTCATGCCCGGCCTGCTCGGCTACGGCCTGTCGCAGCATCTTTCAAATGATCCGGGCTTTGGCCTGCCGATCATGACTCATCCGTCGTTCACCGGGCCGTTTGTCCTGACCCCGGACAACGGGTTCACCCATGCGATGATGTATGGAACCATCCAGCGGCTGATCGGCTCGGACATTTCGGTCTTTCCCAATGTCGGCGGCCGGTTCGGCTTCTCCCGCGAGGAATGCCTGTCGATTGCCGATGCCTGCCGGGATGTTCGAGGTATCGGCCAGCCTATCATGCCGTCACCCGGCGGCGGGATGAGCGTCGAGCGCGCCCATGACCTTGCAACTATGTACGGGGATGACGTGGTCTATCTGCTCGGCGGCAGCCTGCTGCGCGCCGGAGACAAGATCGGTGATGCCGTGCGCGAGATGCGCGATGCGGTGGATGCGGTCAGCGCGTCCTGATCAGTTGGGAAACACCACACCCATCCTCAGAATGAAGCAGCCGAAAGGCCGCTCCTCGGAACAGGCGATGACGGCAAATGCTTCACGCGCCTGTGCATAAAACGCCTGACGCTCCATGCCGAGGAGGTGCGCGCCTTCCGGCGCCACCTTGCGAAGGACATCGAACACCTCGGCGTGGCATTCGTTGACGAGGTCAGGCTGGCCGTCCACCTCCATGCGCAGCGCGCCATAGTCGGCAAAATTGTCGATCGGCATCAACTGCGTGATGAGTTCCACCACTTCCTTCGCCGACATTCCGGGCATCCGGATGACCTCGGGCATGATGCAATGGGCTGCCGTCGATGCGGCCGGAAAATTGCGGTCTGCAATCACCACTTCGTCGCCATGGCCGAGGCGGATGAGGCAATCCATGAGCTCCGGCGTGATGCGCGGATCGATGGTCTTCAGCATCGTGTGTCTCCTCAGAAGAAGAGGGCCGCGTCTTGCGCGGCCCTCGCTGATTGGTGGTCCTTAGCGCGCCGGCAGCGGCATCCATTCGGTCATGGCGACATCGGCATGGGCAAACTGCGGCATCTTCACCGAAAGCTCTTCCATGTTCTTGATGTCGTTTTCATTGAGGAACGCCTGGGTGATCAGGGTCGGCGGAACGACAACCTGCGCACCCGGATCGCCACCGGTCAGCATGATCGCCAGCGCGCGCATCGACACTTCACCAACGACCGCCGGGTTGGTTGCAACCGTCGCCTTCCAGGCGCTGTCCGGTTCACGCATGGCGGAGATGTCGGCGGTCGAAACGTCTGCCGAATAGATCGAGATGTCCTGCGACAGGCCGGCCTCGTCGACGGCGATCTTCACACCCTTCGCGAATTCGTCATAGGGCGCAAAGAACACGGTGATGTCCTGGTTGGCCTGCAGCACGGAGCGCGCCTGGTTCGCATTCGAGTTGGCGATCGGATTGTCGAGTGTGCCCATCTGGGCAACTTCGACGATACCGGGATTGGCCGCCTTCACTTCTTCCCAAGCCACATGGCGGCGGTCGAGGGGAGCAATGCCCGGCACATAGACGTACCCGGCCTTCCACTCGGTGCCATTGTCCTTGATCGCCTGTTCGAGCGCGAGCTTGCCGAGCAGGTAATCCGACTGCTCGATCTGGGGAATGGCGGGGTTCTCGACATTGACGTCAAAGGCGACAACCTTGATGCCGGCATCGACCGCGCGCTGCGCCGCTTCCTTCATCGATTCCGTCAGGCCGTGCTGGATGATGATGCCGTTGACGCCAAGCGCGATGGCCTGGTCGACCATGTCGGCTTGGAGTGCTGCATCCTGGCGGCTGTCGAAGACGCGCAGGTCAACACCGAGCGCGGCGGCCTGCTTTTCCACGCCCGACAGATAGGCCTGGAAGAAGTCGCCGGTCGACAGATAGCGCACGAGTGCGATCTTGACATCGCCCGGCTTGTCGAGCGGCGCCGGCATTTGCTGTGCGGCCGAAAGGGCTGTCGAGCCGATCAGGGCCGTTGCACCAGCAATCATTGCCAGTGCGGTTCTGCGGAGTACCTTCATGTGTGTTTCCTCCCTTACATGATGGGTTTTCAATGACTGCCGGCCCGTCGGGCCGACAGCGAGAACGTGAAGACGAGCGCGATCACCAGCACCGCGCCTTTGATGAAATCCTGGGTGTAGTAAGGCGCGTTCATCATCGTCAGGCCCTGCAACAGGATGCCGACGAAAAGCGCGCCCATCGCCGTGCCGAACGCGTTCGGCTTGGCGGCACCCAGCACGGCAAAGCCGATCAGCGATGCCGCAACCGCATCCAGCAGAAGATTGGTGCCCGACGCGATGTCTCCGCGGCCGAGGCGGGCCGCCAGCAGCATGCCGGCAATCGATGCCAACACACCCGAGATCATGTAGGCGGCGACCTTGTAGCGCTCCACATTGGTGCCGGTCAGCGCGGCGGCGCGCTCGTTGGAGCCGATCGCATACATCAGCCGCCCCTGCCGGGTGAGTTCCAGAAACGCCCAGACGATGATGCCGATGGCGATCAGGAAGACCACCGAGATCGGTACCAGATTGTCGAGCACCAGATCAAACCGGTGACGGCCCATGGCAAGGAACAGCGGCGAGAAAACCCCGTCGGCAGTCGAGCCGTCGGGAAGCGTCATGCCTGTCGAAATCGAGCGGCCTTCGGTCGGGATGCGCTGCAGGCCGACGAGCAGGAACATCATGCCGAGCGTCGCCAGCAGATCGGGCACCTTGAAGCGGACGATCAGCAGGCCGTTGATCAGGCCGATCGCCGCGCCCATCGCAAGGCACGCCAGAATTGCAACCGCCGCAGGCTGCTCCAGCACCACCATCATATAGGCTGACAGCATCATCGAGGATGTGGCGACCGACCCGATCGACAGGTCAAAACCGCCGACGACAAGTGTGCATGTGACACCGAGCGCAAGGATGCCGGTGATTGCCACCGACTGGAAGATGAACACCGCCGAACGCGGCCCGAAAAACCCGTCGGCGAAGATCGAAAAGAAGATGAGGAGGCCGACCAGCAGAGCCAGAAAACCATAGCGGATCGCCATGTCGAGCAGGGTGCCGCTCGAGCGCCGCGAAACCGAAGCGGTCATCGGCGTTTTTGCGCCACTGGTTTCCGTGTTCGTCGTCATGCCGCTTGCCTCTCCGCCTTGTCCGACCGGCCACCGGCAACGGCGGCAAGGATCGCATTGAGATCGACATTGCGGTTTGCAAAATCGGCGATGATCGCATGGTCGTGCATGACCACGATGCGGTCGGCAACCTCCAGCGCCTCGTCGAGTTCTGCGGCAAACACCAGGGTCGCCCTGCCGCGGGCGGTCTGGCGCACCTTGGCACCGATATCGCGGCGCGAACGGATGTCGACGCCCTGGAACGGCTCGTCGAGAAGCAGAAGTTGGCAGTCGCGCGCCAGCCAGCGCGCCAGCATCACCTTCTGCTGGTTGCCGCCGGACAAGGTGCCGATGCCGTCGGTTTCGCTTTGGCAGACGATGGCGAGATCGCCGATCAGCCCGCGCGCGGCAGCTTTTTCGGCGCCGCGGTTGATGAAAGACAGTGATGAAAAGCTGCGCAGGAACGGCAGGCTCATGTTGCGGGCGACGTTGAAGTCGGCGACCACCGCATTGCTGGTGCGATCTTTCGCAGACATGAAGACGCCGGACGCGATCGCGCTTGCCGGATTGGCCGGTGCATAGCTCTTGCCGTAAAGTTTCATGGAGCCGCTGTGCGGGCGCTTCAAACCGAACAGGGCTTGGGCGAGGGCGGTCTTGCCGCTGCCCAGAAGACCGGTGACGGCAACCACTTCGTTTTGCCGAAGCCGGAAATCGAATGGCTTGGAATCTGCAAGCAGTTGCAGTCCCGAGAGTTCCAGAACCATGTCGCCAGCCTGTGGCGCCGTGATGTCGACATCGGTCATCCGATGGCCCAGCATGGCATGCATGGCGCCTTCGTAATCAAGGTCGTCACCTTCGAAGATGCCGGAGATCTCGCCGTCCCGCATCGAGACAATACGGTCTGCGATGCGCCTTATGTCCGACATCCGGTGCGAGATGTAGAGAATGGCAACGCCGCGCTGCTTCAGTAGATCAATCAGGTCGAACAGGCGCTCGGCTTCCGCAACCGAGAGAGACGAGGTCGGCTCGTCAAGGATCAGCAATTCGGGCTGGTGGGACATGGCCCGTGCGATCGCGATCAGTTGCCGGTCCGCAACCCCGAGTTCGGAAACAGGGCGGCGCACGTCGAGATCAAGCCCCATGCGATCGGCGATCTTGCGCGCTTCCGCAAAGAGATGCTTGCGGCGCAGCAAAAAGCCGTAGCCGGGCTCGGCCAGCCGGTCGATCATCAGGTTGGAGGCGACATCGAGATCGGGAATGACGCCATCATTGATCGACTGGTGCACCGTCACCACGCCTTGGCGAATGGCGTTGGCCGGACTGTCGGGCGCAAAATTGCGGCCGGCGAGGCGTATCGTGCCGCCATCGCGGCTGTGAACACCGGAAAGGATTTTCACCAGCGTCGATTTGCCGGCGCCGTTGGCCCCCATCAGCGCCGTCACTTCGCCGCCATTCAGATCAAGCGAAAGCCCCCGCAGGACGCGGTTGTCGCCGAACGCCTTTTCGAGGCCTTCGATCTGGCAAAGACTGCGGCCCATGACTTCCTCCCGAGGGCATCTCATCGCCCGATCTGACAAAAGTCAAGCAGTATTGACAAATGGCGTTTTGAGCCCCTAGCATCCCGGCACGAGTTGCTGCCGCCGTGCGGATGTGCATGCCGTCGCATGCAAGGGGAGGATGAGTTGGCCGCCTATGAAGCCCTGTCTCAGGAAACGCTTCCCGCTCGCCTTGGCGGGCTTGAGGCGCTGAAGGCAGCCGTCGGTGAGCCTTCGTCCGCCTGGGATGTGCGCGAGGTCGGCGACGGCAACCTGAACCTTGTCTTCATCGTCGAGGGGCCTGCCGGCTCTGTCATCGTCAAGCAGGCGCTGCCCTATGTGCGCCTTGTGGGCGACAGTTGGCCGCTGCCGCTGAAGCGCGCCTTCTTTGAATACCACGCATTGAAACGCCAGGCGGCGCGCGATCCGGGCCGGGTGCCTGCGCTCCTTCATTTTGACGAAGAGCAGGCGATGATCATCATGGAGCGGCTCCAGCCGCACATCATCCTGCGCCATCACATGATGTCGGGGCAGACCGTCGAGGGTCTTGGCGGTGTGATGGGCCGGTTCTGCGCGCGCACCGCGTTCCGAGGCTCCGACCTATCGATGACAGCGCCTGACAAGAAGGCAGACGTCGCGCTGTTTGCCGGCAATGTCGAACTCTGCGACATCACCGAGAACCTGGTGTTCACCGATCCGTATTTCGATGCGCCGATGAACCGCTACACCACGCCGCAACTGGATGGCGTTGTTGCACATCTGCGGGCTGACGAGCGGCTGAAGGTCGAGGTCCAGCACTTGAAGCGCGCATTCACGGCGCGAAGCGAGACGCTGTGCCATGGCGATCTCCACGCCGGTTCCATCATGGCGACGCCGGGTGAAGCGCGGGTGATCGATCCGGAGTTTGCCTTCTACGGACCGCTCGGCTTCGACATCGGCATGCTGGTCGCCAACTACCTGATGGCCTATCACGCAGCCAGCGCACACATCGCCGAACCGGATCGCTGCGCGCAGTATCAGGAGTGGATCCTCTCAACCGCCCGCGAAACCTGGGCGACATTCTGCGACGAGTTCGCGCTGCTCTGGCGCACCGAGCGCACCGGCATCCTCTATCCGCGCACACTGTACGAAGATCAGGGGCACCATCTGGCCAGCGAAGCGGCGCTGCAACAATTGCTCGACGAAATCTTCACCGACCTCACCGGTTTTGCCGGCATCGAGATGCACCGCCGCATCCTTGGCCTTGCCCACGTTGCCGAACTCGACACGATCGCCGATGAAGATCTGCGCGCGAGATTGGAAACAAGGTGCCTGAAGTTCGGCCAGCTTCTGGTGGTCAACCGGCGCCATCTTTCGGGCATGGATGCCATCGTGGCGCTTGCCCGCCGGATCGAGCAAGGTGATGCAACATGAAGGTCGGAGACACCCACTACCGCTCGATCTGGCGTGATGCGGCAACCGGCGATGTGTGCATCATCGACCAGCGCTGGCTGCCGCACCGGTTCGAGATCGCAACGATCCGCTCGCTGGACCAGTACGCGGTGGCCATTCGCGACATGTGGGTTCGCGGCGCACCTCTGATCGGCGCGACGGCCGCCTATGGCGTCGCAGCCCAGATGGAGCGCGATCCTTCGGACGCGTCGCTCAACGAAGCCTGGGATGTGCTGCACGAGACGAGGCCGACGGCGATCAACCTTCGCTGGGCGCTGGACGCGATGCGCGGCGGCCTGATGGCGGTTGCGCCTGCTGATCGCGCCGATATCGCCTACGCAATGGCAGGGCAGATCGCCGACAGCGATGTCGAGACCAACCGGATGATCGGCGTCCACGGACTTTCGATCATCCGCGCCATCGCTGCTTCCAAAAAGCCCGGCGAGCCCGTCAATGTTCTGACGCATTGCAATGCGGGCTGGCTGGCAACGGTCGATTGGGGCACTGCGACATCGCCAATCTATCAGGCTGTGCACGAGGGCATCGCCGTCCACGTCTGGGTCGACGAGACCCGTCCGCGCAACCAGGGCGCCCAGTTGACCGCCTGGGAAATGGCCGGCCACGGCATTCCCCACCACCTGATCGTCGACAATGCCGGAGGCCACCTGATGCAGCACGGCAAGGTCGATCTCGTCATCGTCGGAACCGACCGCACCACCGCGCAGGGCGATGTCTGCAACAAGATCGGCACCTATCTGAAAGCGCTCGCCGCCCATGACAATGGCGTGCCGTTCTATGTGGCGCTGCCGTCATCGACCATCGATTGGACCGTCAATGATGGCGTCCGGGAGATCCCGATCGAGGAACGCGACGGGCGCGAGGTAACCCACGTCTATGGCCGCCACGCCGATGGCAGCACTCATTTCGTGCAGATTTCGCCGGATGCCACACCGGGTGGCAACCCGGCCTTCGATGTCACGCCGGCGCGTCTAGTCACCGGACTGATCACCGAGCGCGGCGTCGCCAAGGCCAGCGCCGACGGGTTGTTGGCCCTGTTCCCGGAACGCCGCTCAGCAGCCTAGGGCGAGCATCGCCTCGGCGCTGGACTGGTTGGTGACGATGTGCGTCGCAAACCCGCCGCGCAGCGCGG
>JBGSWL010000126.1:0-2266 GCA_041752455.1 Roseitalea sp.
GCCAAGGTGGCGGCGCGGACGGCTGCCAAGGCGGGTCTTCGCGCCAAGGTGCGGGCCGCCATGCGCATCGGCCTGTCGCAGAGCGCCAAAGCCGCAGGCAAGGCTGTGGCTCAGGACCTGGCGATTGACGCTGCGGTTTCGGCCGCACTGGTGACGACCTTCGTCAACATCACTTCGACCATCCAGCAGGAGACCTTGAAGCAGACGGTGCGCGACATGGTCGTGGCCGAACTGGAAAAGGGCATCAGCGACGAGCAGATCGACGCGGCCATCGAGGTCGCCATGGAAGGCGCCGATGCGCAGGACGGCATCGCCGACAATTTCCCTTGGGAGTCGCTCGATCCGACCGGTGTCGCCGAAGTGGTCGTCGCCTACAACATGCCGATTTGCACGGAGATCAAGCAATGAGCATTTTTCGTGGCATCCTCGCGGTCGCAGGCGCTTGCGCCCTGGGCCTGTTCTCCATATCGGCGATGGCCGAGCCGTTCAGCTACCGGATCACCAGTGTCTGGACGGGCCAGCCGCTGGACATCGGCGGCGCGGCGCAGGATGGCGGATGGATCGCCGACTACGGCGATGACGGCACATTCCTGCTCAGCGTGAACGGGCAGAGCGTGATGCTGTCCGGCGGTCAGCTGGCGCTTGGCGCGGCGGGCGACGGCAGCGGGGCTGCGCGCTGGCAGCTGGAGCCTTCGGACGGCAACAGTGCCCGCATTCGCAGTGTCGACCAGCCAGATGTCTATATCCACATCGAAAGCGGCGCGCCGCAGGCAGGGCCGGTCGAACCAAGCTGGCTTTCGGCCCGTTGGCAGGTTTTCGACCGGGGTGATGACGCAGGCGGGCAGAGCTATGGCGCGTTGCCGGTTGGCGGCAATGCCGGCTATTCGGCGCTTCCTTCGGCAGGTCTGCCGCCAGTTGCAAACTTGCCGCGCCAGCCGACGATCGCGGCAGCGCCGAGACCATCGGCAGGCGGGTTGCGCCCGGTGGCCGCGGCGCCAGCGGTCGCAACCATGATATCGCTCATCATCCAGAACCGGTCCGGCGCACCGCTCGATGTCTTTGCCGACGACCGGAATGGCGAACAGGTCTATCTGGCGACGCTGGAGCCGAACCAGCAGATGCAGCAGGATACGCCTCCCGGCGTGGTCTGGCGCTTGGCGCAGAATGATCAGTGGCTCGACGCCTATCGCATCGACGATACCGCCGCGGAACAGGTCATCGTGTTCCCGGCTGACGCAGGCGGTGGACAATGACGGCCAAGCCGCTCGCTCTTCTGGCCTCGGTTGCCATTGCCGGCCTTGCGGCCATGCACGAGGCGTCGGCTGCAATGCCTGCGCCGGACAGGCCATCCGTCGCAGCCAGGGCTGAGGTGGTTCTCGTCAACGGCCTGACCAACAAGATCAAGAAGCTTGGCAAATCGATTGCCAAGCCGTTCCGGCCTGCACCGCGCATTGCGCAACCGCCGCTGCCCAACACCGGCAATTACGGGCCGCTTCCGCCGATTGCACGAACACAGCAATATGGCCCGGCGCCGCAACTGCCTGCCGCCAACCCGAACGGGCCGTACGGCACCCTGCCGCTTCGGCCGGCAGGAAATTATGCCGACATCCCGCCGGACAACTACGCCGATCTTCCGCCTGCGGCAGTCAGTGGTTACGGCCAGTTTCCGACCGGTGGGCGGCCCAACCTGCGACCGGACGGCAACTACGGCACCCTGCCGGGGGACAACCTTCGGCCAGACGGGAACTATGGCACCCTGCCAGCGGACAACCTGCGCCCGGACGGCACCTACGCCACCCTGCCGCTGCGGCCACAAGGCAACTACACGACCATTCCGCCGGACAACTATGCCGACCTTCCGCCTGTGGCAGCCACGGGCTACGGCCAGTTTCCGACCGGTGTCCCGACCAACCTGCGCCCGGACGGCAATTACGGCACCCTGCCGCTGCGGCCGCAAGGCAACTACACGACCATCCCGCCGGACAATTATGCCGACCTTCCGCCACCGTTGATCCCGGCGCGCGTGAACAACGGCTATGGCGACATTCCGCCGCCCTTGGTCCCACCGCGCACCAACAACGGATACGGGCAGATCCCGCCACCGTTGAACCAGCCGCGCGTCAACAATGCCTATGGCGACATTCCCGGTTCCGGTAGCAACGCGCCGGCCAATCTGGGTTCGCCGACGGCCGGTTACCTGCGCGTTCCGTCCGACCCGACCCTGCGGGCGTTGCCGCCGGTTCCAGTGCAGGCCGCTGCGCCAGCC
>JBGSWL010000127.1:0-7411 GCA_041752455.1 Roseitalea sp.
AAGTCATTGATGGGGGATTGGGAGATGATCGACTTATTGTCCAAAACTCCAATGCATCAGTGATCGGTGGCGCTGGCGATGACGAGATTTTCATAGTAAAAAATGTCAGCCAGGAGGAGTTCACTCTGAGCGACAGTGACCCAGGTGACCGGCTTTACTGGAACGGATATCTACTGTCTGGTGGGCCGATCAAGCTCATTGATTTCGAGATTCTGGGTATTTACGGTGAACCCGATGAGCCGACTCGCGTTGACACCATATCTGACTATGGCTGGGTTGACGGCAATGGAGTAAGATACACATACTACACTGACTCGCCATTTGGAGCAATATTTTACATAAATACACCGGACGGATCAATTATAAATATTGAAGATTTCCAGAACGGCGATTTTGGAATAAATTTGTCGGGTAATCCTTATGACATGGATATCGAAATATTAGGATATAATAAGCAAACAGGAGTGCTGGATTACCGTGCTGAAGCACCAGCATCAAACATCGTACTTGACGGTGTTTTTGGCAACTATGACAGTTTGGACGGTGCATTTTTGGCAACCAATACAGTCGGGCCACAACCAGTTTGGTCAACATTCATCCTTTGACAAGAGAGTACTGTGATAAAAATAGGAAAACGGCCCCGTCCCCGGGGCCTTTTCATGTTTTGCAACCCCGCCGGAGACCAGTCAGGCGACTTGCGCTTCGTCCAGTTCGTCTTCGTCCATGTCGCGCAGCACATAGCCGCGGCCCCACACGGTTTCGATGTAATTTTCGCCGCCGCACGCCAAGCTGAGTTTCTTGCGCAGCTTGCAGATGAACACTTCGATGATTTTCAGTTCGGGCTCGTCCATTCCGCCATAGAGATGGTTGAGGAACATTTCCTTGGTCAGCGTGGTGCCCTTTCTGAGCGAAAGCAGCTCCAGCATCTGGTATTCCTTGCCGGTCAGGTGAACGCGCTGGCCACCGACTTCGACAGTCTTGGCATCGAGGTTGACGATCAGGTCGCCAGTGGTGATCACCGACTGGGCATGGCCCTTCGAGCGGCGGACGATGGCATGGATGCGGGCAACCAGCTCATCCTTGTGGAAGGGCTTTGTCATGTAGTCGTCCGCGCCAAAACCGAGGCCGCGGACCTTGTCTTCGATGCCGGCCATACCCGACAGGATCAGGATCGGCGTCTTGACCTTGGAGAGGCGCAGAGCACGAAGAACCTCGTAGCCCGACATGTCGGGGAGGTTCAAATCGAGCAGGATGATATCGTAGTCATAGAGCTTCCCGAGATCCACGCCCTCTTCGCCGAGATCAGTGGTGTACACATTGAAGCTTTCGGACTTGAGCATCAATTCGATGCTCTGTGCGATCGCACTATCGTCCTCGATCAGCAAAACCCGCATGTCTTTCCCCTTGTCCGGCTCGGAAGCGTGCGGCGGCCCGTCCCGGCTGGCTCACATCCTCGCAAATCACCCTGCCCGTAAATGGTTAACAAATCCTGATTCTTGGACGCAAGGTGTGAACCTAAATTAATCTCCATGCGCAAACCCTTGAAAATCAACAGGGTCCTGCAGGACGGGAGATTTCCCCCACCGGAATGTCCGGCGCCTGCAGGTCTTGCAACGTCAAAGACCTGCTTCACTCCCTTCAAGACCGGTCGGCACTCTGACGAGTTTACCCGCCCTTAAAGGTTGACGCCTATCATTAACGACGGACGTAAACGAAAGGTTACCGGCGCCTGTGGCCGGCGTTCCGCCCGTCCGCGTGTTCCGGTCGTTCCGGTGTTTGTGTTTGGAGTATTGCGTATGAAACCGAGGGACAATCTCATTCGGCTCAAACAGTTCAATGTGACCGAGAAACACCGCAAGGTGGGCCAGCTTGAACAGATGATTGCCGAATTCGAGCGTATGGCGGGCGAACTTGACGTCCAGATCAACAATGAAGAGCGCAAGAGCGGTATCACTGACGTGAACCACTTTGCCTATCCGACCTTCGCCAAGGCTGCCCGCACGCGGCGCGACAACCTGTTCAATTCCACCCGTGACCTGAAAGACCAGCTTGGCCGGGCCCAGGATGAACTGATGGATGCCGAGGCGGAATTGCAGAAGGCCGAGCGTCTCGATGTGCGCGAAGCCAGAAAGACCATCGACGAAGCGCCGGTGATGCGCGCCTATGACAAGCAGGCGATGATCGGCTGACCGATGCGCGGCGCCGCAATCCGGCGCCGCCCTCCCCTTTTGGGTTGCCGCCCGCGCGGCGAGACTTGTGGACAGAGACTTGCGCAGTTCGAGGACTTGCGCAGTTTGAGGCGCAGTCCTAAGCCCGCTTCATGCGCGCGCTACCAGCCATTCTCAACATCATTGCAGCCTTCTGCCTGGCGTTGGGCATCAGCCAGCCGTTGATCCAGCTGGAGCGGCTGTTCATCCTCAAGCAGCGCCCATCGCTGCTCGACATGACAACGGGCCTTTGGCAAGAGGGCGACCTGTTGCTCGCCGCCATCATTGCCATCGTATCGATCATTTTTCCGGCCGCCAAGATCATCGCCCTGCAGCTGGTTCTGGCAGACCAGTTGGCCGGAACGGCCTCGGGCTGGCATCGCTTTGCCATGCGTGCCCTGCCGCTTTTGTCGAAATGGTCGATGCTGGACGTGATGCTGGTCGCCATAGCAATCTTCGCCGCCAAGACCTCAGGTCTGGCAACGGCGATCACATTGCCGGGCCTGTGGTTCTTTGCCACCTCGACCATCGCAAGCGCAATCGCCGCGCAGCTTGTGGCGCGCGGCGTTGCAAAAACCTGAAATAACTCAGTGGCGATATTGCTGGATGCGTGTGGTGCGCAAGCCGGCAAGGCCATGGTCATCGATCGAGGCCTGCCACGACAGGTATTCCTCGACCGTCAGACGGTAACGCTCGCAAGCCTCTTCAAGGCTCAACAGCCCGCCGCGAACGGCGGCAACCACTTCCGCCTTGCGACGAATAACCCAGCGTCGCGTCGATGGCGGCGGCAGATCGGCGATTGTCAGCGGTGACCCATCGGGTCCGATAACATATTTGACACGCGGTCTAATTTGATCGGTCATTTTACACTCAACACTGACGACCTGAACACAAGACACGTTACGTCAGCAGCTTTAAAAAACGCCTAAGAGCCCGCTAATGTCTTGGTAAGGTTCGTTGACCTTTCAGAGGGCGCGTAACTGGCCTATATCGGGCGTGAAACAGAGACCGCCGATGCTGAATTCGCTCGACATTGCCAAGGCTCCCGCTGCCACCCGCGTCGTTGTCGCCATGTCCGGCGGCGTCGATTCCTCGGTGGTTGCCGGCCTGCTGAAGGCGGAAGGTTACGAGGTGATCGGCATCACCCTGCAGCTCTATGACCATGGCGCCGCCGCGCGCCGGACAGGGTCGTGCTGTGCCGGCCAGGACATCGATGACGCACGCCGCGTCTGCGAAACGCTCGGCATCGCCCACTATGTGCTCGACTATGAAAGCCGGTTCCGCGAAGCGGTGATCGACCGGTTTGCCGACGCTTACATCGCCGGCGAAACGCCGGTCCCGTGCATCGCCTGCAACCAGACCGTCAAGTTCGCCGACCTGTTGAAGACCGCGCGCGATCTGGACGCCGATTGCCTAGCGACCGGTCACTATATCCTGTCGCGCCCGCATGGTGCGGGCCGCGCCCTCTATCGCCCCGCCGACACGCGCCGCGACCAGTCCTATTTCCTCTTTGCCACGACGCAGGCGCAGATCGACTATCTGCGCTTTCCGCTCGGGCAAATGACCAAGGACGAAACCCGCGCCGTTGCCACAAGCATGGGCCTCGTCGTTGCCGACAAGCCGGACAGCCAGGACATCTGCTTCGTGCCCGATGGCAATTATGCCGGCATCATCACCAGGCTCCGGCCCGATGCGGCGCTGGCTGGCGAGATCGTGCACATCGATGGTGCCGTGCTGGGGCGCCACGAAGGCATCCTCCACTACACGATCGGCCAGCGGAAGGGTCTTGGCGTTGCGACCGGCGAACCGCTCTATGTGGTGCGAATCGATGCACGCACGCGGCGGGTGATTGTCGGCCCGCGCGAAGCGCTCGACACCCGCCGCCTGCGCCTACGCGAAGTCAACTGGGTCGGCGATGGCGCCCTGTCTGACATGGCGGCGAGCGGGATCGATCTGTTTGCGCGGGTGCGCTCGACGCGGCCACCGCGTCCGGCCCGGCTGACGCTCGAAGACGGTTCTGTCTGGATCGATTTGCCGGATGGTGAAGACGGCGTCTCGCCGGGACAGGCCTGCGTCCTCTATGACGGCGAAGGCGCCGGCGCGCGGGTGCTTGGCGGTGGATATATCGACGCCGCCCTGAAGGACGAGGCAATCGAGCGCCGCCTTGCCGCGCTCAAGGACGTGACGCCCGCAGCAACCGAGACGACCGCCGCCTGACGGTCATCAACAGCTTACTCAGCAGCGATGCGCGACGGCGCCTGCGCCACATAGGCACGCACTTCCGAGATCACCTGATCCTGATCGTCTGTGGACAGATACGGGTGCATCGGCAGGCACAGGATAGTGCCCGGCTTGGAATCCGTCACCGGCAGGCCGCCCGTGACCACCGGGAAGCGGTTGTAGGCTTCCTGCTGATGCAGCGGCTTGACGTAATAAATCACCGAAGGAATGCCCTTGGAGCCCAGATGCGCCTTCAGGCCGTCGCGGTCGGCGGTCTCGATGGCGTATTGTGCAAAGGCCGAACGCTGGCCCTGCGGGATGAACGCGGTCTTGACCACATCGCGCAGCCCGTCTTCGTAACGCGCCGCAACCACCTGCCGGGCTTCCATTTCATCTTCGAGAATGGCGAGTTTCTGCAAGAGGATCGCCGCCTGGATCGTGTCGAGGCGCGAGGTCAGACCAATGCGCACATTGTCATACTGGCTGGAACCCTTGCCGTGAAAGGCGACGGAGCGAAGGATGTCGACGATGCTGTCGTCGTTGGTCATCACCGCACCGCCATCACCATAGCAGCCGAGTGGCTTGGCCGGGTAGAAGCTGGTCGCAGAGACATCGCCGAAGGCGCCGCACTTGACGCCGCCGGACATGGCGCCCATCGCCTGGGCTGCATCCGAAATGACCTTCAGGCCATGACGGGCGGCAATCTTGCCGACAGCGTCATAGTCGGCGACGAGACCGAACAGATCGACCGGAATGATGGCCTTCGGCGTCAGGCGCCCTTCGGCGATGACCATCGCGATGGCCGCTTCAAGCGAAGCCGTATCCATGAGGTAAGTGTCCGGCTCGATATCGACGAAGACCGGCTCGGCGCCGGCCAGCACCACGACTTCAGCGGTCGATGCGAAGGTGAAGCTCGGCACGAAGACCGCATCGCCACGCCCGATGCCCCAAGCCATCAGCGGGATCAGAAGCGCATCGGTGCCGCTGGCGCAGGCAACCACATGTTTGACGCCGACATAGTCTGCCAGGCGTTTTTCAAACTCGGCGACCTGCGGCCCCAGAATATACGCGCCGGATCGAACCACATCGGTAATGGCGGTTTCAAGCGCCGGGCCGAGGCGCGCGCGCTGCGCACCGAGATCAATGAATTGCATGGTGTCCCCCGCCGCTTGCGTGCGGCAATTGTTGTAATTTGGCCTCGTCACCCCAGTCGCGTCAACTAGCGCGCGCCAAGGCAACTGAAAAGCGCTGGGAAATCAAACCTCGGCTGCCCGTGTTACCCGTGGTGATTGGCGCCTTGCGCCGTTTCCAGGATGCGCACCACCTCGGCGCCCTGCGCAACCGGCGTCAGCGATGGCTGGCCGGTCTCGATACAAGTGAGGAAATGATCGAGCTCGTCGGTCAGCGCCATGTTCGGCGCAACCGGAACCGCCTCGCCGGTTCCGAGCGCAAAGTCCCATGTCCCTTGCGCGCTCTTGCGCGCATGGTGGGCAAAATGCGTCACTTTTTCCGGCCAATCGCGCGCATCATCCCAGAGCAGCATGCCTGTTTCGCCGGTCACCACGAACCGCCGCTCGCCGTAAGGGTGGTGGCGCGACACGAACACATGGGCGCTCGGTCCGTCCGCAAACGAGAGATGCAGATGCGCCATGTCGGTCTGCCCGCCGGTCAGCGAATGGCTGATGCCGGTGACAGACGGGCGCACGTCTGGCGCAAGGCTGAGGATCAGCGACAGGTCGTGCGGCGCCAGATCCCACAGCGCGTCGAACCGCGCATGAAACTTGCCGAAGGCGAGGCGATGGCTCTGGATGTGGCGCACCTCGCCGATGGCACCGGCTTCGACCCGCTCGGCGATCGCGCGAAACGCGTTGTGATAGCGAAGGATGTGCCCGGTCATCGCAACAAGCCCGGTCTGGCGGGCGCGCCCGGTGAGGCGGTCGGCATCGGCGGACGAAAGCGCCACCGGCTTTTCGACCAGCACATGCTTTCCTGCATCCAGCGCTGCCATGGCAAGGCGGGCGTGATGTTCGGCCGGCAGCGCCAGCACGACGGCAGAGATGGCCGGATCGGCGAGCATATCATTGACACTGCGCGCCGGAACGCCGTGCGCTGCGCCTATTTCGCCGGCGCAGACGGCATCGGCGTCGGCAACGGCGGCCAACGCGCCCAGCCCGGCAAGCGTGCGCACATGGTTGCGGCCCCAATAGCCGCAGCCGATCACGGCGGTCGCCGGTCGCTGTGTCACGCTGTCTCTCCTGCTGCTCGACTGCGGTTCTGGTAGCTTCGGCGGACGGGCCTGGCAAGGCGCGCAGTGCCGCAGAACACCCATGGCCCTTGTTGCTTGACAGGGAGAAGCACTGCCCCTTATATCCGCCCGACCTTGGCGGCTGCGGTGCAGTCTTCAACGACCTGTGGCAGGGTAGCTCAGCTGGTTAGAGCGCCGGATTCATAACCCGGAAGTCGGCGGTTCAAGTCCGCCCTCTGCTACCAGCCTACACAAACTTCCGAAACAGCTTCGTGCGGTCGAAAAGCTCCTCAAGCTTCGCCATGCGCTCGCGCGTCGTCGCCCAGGTGGCGGTCTCAATTGCGGCGATCAGCGATTCGGCCACAGCAAGCAAAGCGACGGTCGAATCCCATGCCGACGGCGCCTCGATGCGGGCGTGAAAACTGTGCGCCGCTCTCCTTGCGGCCGGCGATCCCCACTGGTCGGTGAACAGCACCAACTTCACCTCGCGCTCATGCGCCATCTCGGCCAGCCGCACGATGTCGTGCTCGTAGCGGCGAATGTCGAAGGCGACCAGCACATCGCCAGCGCGCATGTTCAGCACATAATGCGGCCAGGAATTGGCGTTGGAGGCGATCAGCGTCAGCCCCGGCCGTACCACCTGCATGTGGGTGAAGAAATAGTCGGCCAGCGAGCGGGTAATGCGCCCGCCGACCATGTGGATGGAGCGCTGGGGGGCGGCCAGCAGGGCGGTGACGGC
>JBGSWL010000128.1:0-15498 GCA_041752455.1 Roseitalea sp.
CGTGCCTGATACGGCGCGCACATTCCTGGGCTACCGCCGCGCCGATGGCCGCATCGGCACGCGCAACCACATAGCGCTCTGCGCCACGGTCAACTGCTCGGCAACGGTCATCCGCCGTGCCGCCGACGAACTGGTCGCCGAAGGCGCTCTCGCCGACTTTCCAAATGTCGACGGCATCACCGCCTTTGCCCACGGCACCGGCTGCGGCATGGCGGCGACCGGCCGTGGCGCGGATATTCTCGAGCGCGTGCTGTGGGGCCATGCCACCCACCCCAATGTCGCCGCGACGATCTTTGTCGGCCTTGGCTGCGAGGTCATGCAGCTGGCGCGCATGAAAGCGCGCTTTGGCGCGGCAGGCTCCGAGCGGTTCCACGGACTGACCATCCAGGAGACCGGCGGCACGCGGGCGACCATCGATGCGATCAAGGCGGCGGTGCGGACGCTGCTGCCGGAGGTCAACCGGGTGACGCGAACACCATGCCCGGTTTCGGCGCTGCGGATCGGCCTGCAATGCGGCGGTTCGGACGGATTTTCCGGCATCACCGCCAATCCGGCGCTAGGCCGCGCATCGGACCTCATCGTTGCTCACGGCGGCGGGGTGATCCTGTCGGAAACGCCGGAAATTTATGGCGCCGAGCAACTGCTGCTGGCGCGCGCCGCAAGTCCCGGTATCGCCGCACAATTGACCGCCTGCCTTGCCTGGTGGGAGCGTTATGCGGCGGCCAACGACGGCTCGCTCGACAACAATCCGTCGCCCGGCAACAAGCAGGGCGGGCTGACCACCATTCTGGAAAAGAGCCTTGGGGCCGTCGCAAAGGCCGGTTCCACTCCGCTTGAGGCCTTCTATGACTATGCCGAACCGGTCACATCCGCCGGCCTCAGCTTCATGGATACGCCGGGCTATGATCCGGTGTCCGCAACCGGGCAGATCGCCGGCGGGGCGCAGATCATCGTATTCACCACCGGGCGCGGCTCGGCCTTCGGTTCCAAACCGGCACCGACGCTGAAGCTGTCGACCTCCGACCGGCTCTATGCGGCCATGCCGGACGACATGGACATCAACTGCGGCGATATCCTCTCTTCAGGCGTCACCATTGCCGACAAGGGCGCCGAGATCTTCGAGGCGATCATCGCGACCGCATCCGGCGCGGCCACCAAGTCCGAACGCCTCGGCCTTGGCGACAACGAGTTTGTGCCCTGGCAGATCGGGGCAGTGATGTGAGCAAGTGCGCAAGATGAGGGCAGAACGGACATGAGCGGACTGAGGATTGCCTGCGTCGGCGAGGCGATGGTGGAACTCACAATCGACCGCCCGGAACGCCAGATCGGCTTTGCCGGCGACACGCTGAACACCGCGATCTACCTCGCCCGCGCGCTCGGCGATGCGGGCACCGTCGAGTTCGTCACCGTGCTCGGCAAGGATGCCCTGTCGGACCGGATGGAGGACTTCATCGCGAGCGAGGGCGTCGGTGTTTCGCGCATCCGCCGAGATACCAACGGAAAGCTGCCGGGCATCTACTCGATTGCGGTCGATGCGGCTGGCGAACGCAGTTTTTCCTATTGGCGCAACCAGTCGGCAGCGCGCACGTTGTTTGCCGACGGTTTTGCGCAACTGGAAGGCTGCGACCTGATCTACCTGTCCGGCATCACGCTCGCCATCCTGCCGCCGGAAGTCCGTGCTGCGCTGCTGGCGCATCTTTCCGGTCATGGCGCGCGCATCGCCTTCGACAGCAATTACCGCCCGCGCCTGTGGGAAGACCAAGTGACGGCAAGGGCCACCATGGAAACAGCGTGGCGGATCACCGACATCGGCCTGCCGTCGGTTGATGACGAAATGGCACTGTTCGGCGATGCCGATGCGGCGGGCGTTCTGGCGCGCATGCATGCTTTTGGCGTGACCGAGGGCGCGCTGAAGCAGGGCGCAGCCGGTCCGTTGCCGCTAGGCGAGGCGCTGTCGCCGGACATCACCTTCCCCAAGGCGAGCCGTGTGGTCGACACGACCGCCGCCGGCGACAGTTTCAACGGTGCCTATCTTGGCGCCAAGCTTGCCGGCCACAACGAGGCCGAGTGCCTGATGGCGGCGCACAATCAGGCCGCTGAGGTCATCGGCCATCCCGGCGCGATCATTCCGAAGCTGATGTGACCTGCCGGTCCGGGCGCTCGCTGCGCCGTGTCCGGCGCGGCACCGGCGACTGGAAGTGATCGCCGAGGATCGTCACAAGTCGGCGGAATGCGCTGCGGTGCCGGTTGCGCATGTTGACGCTGGCAAAGACCGTTTGGGTGATCGCCGGTGCATCTTCGACCTTCCGGAACGCGCCGTCCGCTATCAGAGCATCGGCATGCTGGCTCAAGACATAGGCCGATCCGCCAAGCGCTCTCAACATCGCCACCATCGCCGCGTTCTGTCCGATGGAAAGCGATACCGCCGTCAGGCCCGGATGCAACGCCACATGCGTATAGGCAAAGGCTGGCGAATAATTGGCGAGGATGTAGCGCTCCGGCGCGACATCCGCCAACCGGCCGGTGTCGCTGGAGACCATCTGGTAGCTGATCTCGCCGATCGTCTCGAAATAGAGATCGGGATGCGACCGTGGTGAAAACAGGATCGCAAGATCCGCCGCACCCGTGATCAGGTCGGTGCACATCTGCACCGAATAATCGGCCTCGAAAAAGAACGCCGTATCGCGCAATGTCGCGCGGAACTGGGCGATCAGGTCAGGAAACCTGTCATCCACCAGATCGTGCTGGATGCCGATGCGCATGGTCGCAGCACCGGTACCGAAAAGCTTGGTGGCATGCAGAGCCTCCGCCCAGCCATGGCGCAAGGCGCGCGCATGCGGCTCGAACCGCAGGCCCTCGGTGGTCAGGTCAGTGCCCGAGCGCGACCGGTTGAACAGGCGCGCGCCGACCGCCCGTTCAAGCGCCGCGATCCGCCCCGACACGGCAGACTGCGTCACCCCAAGCCGGTCGGCGGTTCGGTTGAAGCTGCGCGTGTCGCAGAGGTCCAAAAAGGTCTCGATCAGTTCGATCTGCATGGGGCCTCCTGATCGGCGTTTGCGATCAATAATGCTGGATACGGGAAATTGAAAGAATTGGGAACCATGGCAATACTCCGCTCCGCAACATCAGGAGAAGGCAGGCGATGAGCGGGTTTCCGTCGACAGCGCGCGTGGTGATCATCGGCGGCGGCGTCGTCGGCGTTTCGGCGCTTTACCATCTCGCCAAAGCCGGCTGGACCGATTGCGTTCTGCTTGAAAAGAACGAACTGACCGCCGGCTCGACCTGGCATGCGGCGGGCAATTGCCCGACCTTTTCGACCTCCTGGTCGATCATGAACATGCAGCGCTATTCGACCGAACTCTACGCGCGCCTCGGCGACGAGGTCGACTACCCGATGAACTACCACGTCACGGGCTCGATCCGGCTCGCCCATTCGAAAGAGCGCATGCAGGAGTTCCAGCGCGCCAAGGGCATGGGCCGCTATCAGGGCATGGCCCTCGATGTTCTGGGTGTCGATGCGATCAAGGAGAAGTACCCGTTCCTTGAAACCCATGATCTGGCCGGTGCGCTCTATGATCCCGCCGATGGTGACATCGACCCGGCGCAGCTGACGCAGGCGCTGGCCAAGGGTGCGCGCCAGATGGGCGCAACCATCCTGCGCTTCACGCCGGCGACCGGCGTCAGCCGCAAGGATGGCGAATGGATTGTCCACACCGAGAAGGGCGACATCACCTGCGAGGTCGTCGTCAACGCTGCCGGCTATTATGCGCAAACGGTTGGCGAATGGTTCAAGCCCTATGGTGGGCGCACCGTGCCGATGATGGTGATGAGCCACCAATATCTCCTCTCCGAACCGATCCCGGAAATCGATGCCTGGACGAAAGAGGTCGGCCACAAGCTGCCGCTGCTGCGCGATGTGGATACGTCCTACTATCTCCGCCAGGAAAAGACCGGCTTCAACCTCGGGCCCTACGAGCGCAACTGCCGAGCCCATTGGGTGACGCCGGACGATCCGTTCCCGCAGGATTTTTCGTTCCAGCTGTTCCCGGATGATCTCGACCGGCTCGAACACTACATCGAGGACGCGATGGCCCGCGTGCCGCTTCTGGCACAGGCCGGGATTTCCAAGGTGATCAACGGACCGATCCCTTATGCGCCGGACGGCAATCCGCTGATCGGGCCGATGCCGGGCGTGCCCAACGCTTTCGAGGCCTGTGTGTTCACATTCGGCATTGCGCAGGGCGGTGGTGCGGGGAAAGTGCTCGCCGAATGGGTCACCGAAGGCTGCACCGAATGGGACATGTGGTCCTGCGACCCGCGCCGCTTCACCGGCCATACCGACCGCGACTATTGCATCCAAAAGGGCATGGAAGTGTATGGCCACGAATATGCGATGCACTTTCCGTGGCATCGCTGGCCCGCCGCACCCGACCGCCGGGTTTCCCCGGCCCATGAACGCGTCAAGGCGCTCGGCGCGCAGTTCGGCGCCTATGCCGGCTGGGAGCGCGCGAACTGGTTTGCCGCGCCGGGCGACGACACGTCCGACGAAGCGACCCAGACCTGGAATCGCGCCGGACCGTGGGAACCGCGCATCCGTCAGGAATGCGAAGCCGTGCGCGATGCCGCCGGCCTTCTCGATCTGCCCGGCTTTTCCCGCTACCGGCTGCAGGGGCCGGGCGCTGCCGAGTTCCTGCGCAGCCTGTGCACGGGAGCCATCCCCAAGGTCGGTCGGATCGGCCTCCTCTACTTTGCCGACCATCGCGGCCGGATCGTCACCGAAATGTCGGCGATGCGGCTCGCCGACGACTTCTTCTTCCTGATCACCGCAGCCGTTGCCGAGTGGCACGACATGGAATGGCTGCAGCGGCACATGCCCGCCGATGCCGAGTTCACCCTCGGCAACGTCACTGAGGACTTCGGCTGCCAGATCCTGACCGGACCGAAGTCGCGCGACATCCTTGCAAGCCTGACCGATGCCGATTTAAGTCAGCCGTGGCTTACGCATCAGTCGGCGCAGGTGGGCGGCATCTGGGTGCAGTTGGTGCGCGTTTCGTTTGCCGGTGAACTGGGCTGGGAGTTCCACTCCAAGATCAATGACACCGCCGCGATCTACGACCTGCTGCTTGAGGCCGGTTTGCCGCACGGTTTGAAGCCGTTCGGCATGTGGGCGCTCAATGCGCTGCGCATCGAAAAAGGCTACCGTGCCTGGAAGGGCGATCTGTCGACCGACTACACGTTGCTCGAAGGCGGGCTGGAACGCTTCATCAAGCTGGACAAGCCGCAGGATTTTCCCGGCAAGGCGGCGCTGGCGGCGCAGATGGAAAATGGCGTCCCCAAGCGGTTTGCCACCCTCATCGTCGATGCCGGCGAGTGCGATGCGCCGTACATGTCGACGCTCTGGCATGACGGCAAGATCGTCGGCGAAACGACCTCGGGCGCCTGGGGTTACCGGGTCGGTGCCTCGATTGCACTGGGAATGCTGCGCGCCGACCTGGCCGTCGCAGGCACCGAAATCGAAGTGGAAATCTATGGCGAACGCGTTCGCGCCGTTGTGCAGGAAGACCAGCCGCTCTGGGATCCCGCCAACGAGCGCTTGCGCGCGTGAAAATCGGCTCGGCCGGGTCAGTCCCGGCCTGCATCCTTTGACACTGTGAAAGGCGTCGTTCGTGGTTGGTCTGCCTGACAAAGCAAGATGCGTCATCATTGGCGGCGGTGTGGTCGGCTGTTCGGTCGCCTATCACTTGACCAAGCTTGGCTGGCGCGATGTGGTTCTGCTGGAGCGCAAACAGTTGACCTGCGGCACCACATGGCACGCGGCAGGGCTGATCGGGCAATTGCGGTCATCCGCCAACATGACGCGTCTCGCCAAGTATTCCGCCGATCTCTACCGGGGTCTTGAAGCCGAAACCGGCCTTGCAACCGGCATGAAGCAGGTCGGCTCGATCTCGGTGGCGCTGACGGATGCCCGCCGTGAAGAGCTGTTCCGCGCAGCCTCCATGGCGCGCGCGTTTGGCGTTCCGGTTGAGGAATTGTCGCCGGACGAGGTCGCGGCGCGCTATCCGCATCTCAACATCGACGGGGTGAAAGCCGGCGTCTGGCTGCCGACCGACGGGCAGGGCGATCCGACCAATATTGCGCTGGCGCTGGCCAAGGGCGCCCGGCTTCGCGGCGCAACCGTCGCCGAAGGCGTCAAGGTCAACGGTGTGACTGTCGAAGGGCGCCGGGCCGTGTCCGTTTCCTATGAGCAGAACGGCGTAACCGGGCAGATTGCCGCCGACCACATCGTCAACTGCGCCGGGATGTGGGGCCATGAAGTCGGCCGCATGGCGGGCGTCAACGTGCCGCTGCACGCCTGCGAACACTTCTACATCGTCACCGAGCCGATCCCTGGCCTTGGCCAGATGCCGGTGCTGCGGGTTCCCGACGAATGTGCCTACTACAAGGAAGACGCCGGCAAATACCTGCTCGGCGCGTTTGAACCAAACGCCAAGCCGTGGGGCATGGCCGGCATTCCGGATGACTTCTGCTTCGACCAGTTGCCGGAGGATTTCGATCATTTCGAGCCGATCCTCGAAAAGGCGGTGCATCGTCTGCCGCTGCTCGCCGGTGCGGGGATCCATACATTCTTCAACGGGCCGGAGAGCTTCACGCCGGACAATGCCTACAATCTGGGCCAGTCGCTGGAAGTTGACAATTTCTGGGTCGCCGCCGGATTCAATTCCATCGGCATCCAGTCCGCCGGTGGCGCGGGCATGGCGCTTGCACAATGGATGGACGCTGGCGAAAAGCCGTTCGACCTCGGCGATGTGGACGTGGCGCGCAACCAGCCGTTCCAGGGCAATCGCCATTATCTGTTCGAACGCTCGAAGGAGACGCTCGGCCTGCTCTATGGCGACCACTACCCCTACCGCCAGAAGGCGACGGCCCGGGGCGTGCGCCGCACGCCGTTCCACTCCCAGCTTGAAGCACGCGGCGCTGTCTTCGGCGAAATCGGTGGTTGGGAGCGCGCCAACTGGTTTGCCGATGAAGGCGAGGCGCGGCACTATCAATACGCGTGGGGACCGCAGAACTGGTTTGCCAACCAGGCCGCCGAGCACCGCGCCGTGCGCACCAATATCGGCATGTACGACATGTCATCCTTCGGCAAGATCCGGGTCGAGGGACGCGACGCCGAGGCGTTCCTCAATCATGTCTGCGGCGCAGACATGTCGGTGCCGACCGGCAAGATCGTCTACACCCAGTTCCTCAACCGGCGCGGCGGCATCGAGGCCGACGTGACAGTGACGCGCTTGTCGGAAACCGCCTACCTCGTCGTCACCCCGGCGGTCACCCGGCTGAAGGATCAGGTCTGGCTGCAGCGCCATGTCTGCGAGCGCAATGTCGTCATCACCGATGTGACGGCGGGCGAGGGCGTGCTGGCGGTGATGGGTCCGAATGCCCGCGCCCTGATGCAGGCGGTCAGCCCGAACGATTTCTCCAACGCTGCCAATCCGTTCGGCACGATGCAGCAGATCGAGATCGGCATGGGTCTCGCCCGTGTCCACCGCGTTTCCTATGTCGGCGAACTTGGCTGGGAGATCTACATCTCCGCCGACATGTGCGCCCATGTCTTCGAAACGCTGGCGGCGAAGGGCGAAGACCTCGGCCTGAAGTTCTGCGGCATGCACATGATGGACAGTTGCCGGATCGAAAAGGCGTTCCGCCATTTCGGCCATGACATCACCTGTGACGATCACGTGCTGGAGGCGGGCCTCGGCTTTGCCGTCAAGACCGACAAGGCGGATTTCATCGGCCGCGATGCCGTCCTGCGCAAGCGGGAAGAAGGCCTGTCGCGGCGCATGGTGCAGTTCAAGCTCGCCGATCCGGACGTCATGGTCTACCACAACGAGCCGATCCTGCGCGATGGCGCCATCGTCAGCTACCTGACCTCCGGGGCCTATGGTCACCATGTCGGCGCCGCCGTCGGCATGGGCTATGTGCCGTGCCGGACCGACGAGACGGCGGCCGAAATGTTGGCGTCCGCTTACGAAATCGAAGTGGCCGGCCGCCGCGTCGCCGCGTCGGCATCGCTGACGCCGATCCATGATCCCAAATCCGAACGTGTGCGCCAGTGACGGACGGTTCCTGTCCGAATTGGTGCCTGCGCTCGACCCCGTATCTGTCGCCGACATCATCATCATTGTCGGCTGTGAGGAGGAACGTCCATGGCCGATGCAGTGCTTGAAACCGTGCCGACAACCGAAACACCAGGTGCGGTATGCGCACCAAGGGCTGCCCGGTCCGGCGGACGCGATGCACGGCGTGCGCTTCGTGCCGCGCCGCTGGCCGACAACATTCGCCCGGTCCGTCCGGGCATGTCGGGGGGCTCCTACAAGCCACTCACCGAAGCGGGCGTTGCGCGCATTCATCAGGCCGCACTGGAAGCGCTGGAAGTCATCGGCCTGTCGCAGGCTCCCGCGTCCGGCGTTGAAATCCTGACCGGTGCCGGCGCAATCCTCGGCGATGATGGCCGCATCCGGTTTCCCCGCGCGTTGGTCGAGGACATGCTGGCCGTTGCGGCACGCGACATCACGCTGCATGCGCGCGATCCGCGTCACGACATGCACCTGTCCGGCTCCAAGGTTTACTTCGGAACCGCTGGCGCTGCCGTCCACATCGTCGATCCGGTGAAGAACGAGTACCGCGATTCCACCGCGCAGGACCTTTATGATGCGGCGCGCCTCGTCCACCACCTCGACAACATCCACTTCTACCAGCGCACCATGGTGTGCCGCGATGTCCTCGACAATCACGAGATGGATATCAACACGCTCTACGGTTCGCTGGCCGGTACGACCAAGCATGTCGGCACCTCGTTCAGCGAAGTGGCGCATCTGGATGCATGCTTCGACGTGATCCACATGGTGGCGGGCGGCGAAGCGCAATGGCGCGAGCGGCCGTTTGTCTCCAACTCCAATTGCTTCGTCGTGCCGCCGATGAAATTTGCCGAGGAAAGCTGCCTCGTCATGGAAGAGTGCGTGCGGCGCGGCATGCCCGTGCTTTTGCTGTCGGCGGGTCAGGCCGGCGCCACGGCACCGGCGCCGATCGCGCTTGCCATCGTGCAGGCGGTCGCCGAGTGCCTCGCGGGCGTCGTCTATGTCAACGCGATGCAGAAGGGCGCACCGGCGATCTTCGGCACCTGGCCTTTCGTGTCGGACCTTCGCACCGGCGCCATGTCCGGCGGGTCGGCGGAGCAGGCGCTGCTGACGGCCGGCTGCGCACAGATGCACCGGTTCTATGATCTGCCTGGTGGCGCAGCGTCGGGCATTTCCGACAGCAAGCTTCCCGACATGCAGGCCGGGTGGGAGCAGGGGATCACCAATGCGCTTGCCGGCCTTGCCGGGCTGAACCTTTGTTACGAAGCGGTCGGCATGCACGCTTCGCTTCTCGGCTTCTGCCTTGAAAGCCTTGTCCTCGGCGATGATCTGCTCGGCCAGGCGATGCGGCTGGTGCGCGGCATCGACGTGAACGAGGACTCGACCTCGATCGAGGCGATGAAGTCGGTCTGCCTTGGCGGTCCCGGTCACTACCTCGGTTCGGACCAGACGCTGCAGCTGATGCAGACCGAATATGTCTACCCGAAAACCGCCAACCGGATGAGCCCGAAGGAATGGAAGGAAGCCGGCCAGCCGCTGCTTCTGGATGCGGCGATCGCCCGCAAGAACCAGATCCTTGCGGAAGCCGGAAACGTGATCGACCCGGCAATCGATCAGGCGATCCGCGCCAAATACAACATCTTCTTCAATTGATCGGGCGGCCTTCGCCAACGGAGAACCAGAAATGCACTACGGATATATCGGTCTCGGCAATCTCGGGGCTGCCTGCGCGGGCTGCCTGCTGAAAGCCGGCTTCAAGGTGACCGTGACCGATATCAACCGGGCAGCCGGTGACGCGCTGGTGGCGCAGGGGGCGACCTGGGCCGACACGGCAGCGGAGCTCGCCGCAAGCGTCGACCATGTCATCACCTGCCTGCCGTCGCCGCAGGTCAGCGAGAAGGTTCTCGACATCATCCTTCCGGTAATGCCTAAGGGCGCAAGCTGGATCGAGATGTCGACGCTCGGCCGCGATGAAGTGCTGGCGTTTGCCGCCAAGGCAAATGCGCATGGTGTGCGGATGCTCGAACTGCCGGTGACCGGGGGCGTGCATCTGGCGGCGCGCGGCGAGATCACCATGCTGCCCGGCGGCGACAAGGATCTCGTTGATCTGCACTGGAAGGCTTTCGAGGCCATGGGCAACCGCGTGTTTCACATGGGGCCGCTCGGCTCGTCCTCGATCATCAAGGTCATCACCAACATGCTGGCCTTCATCCATCTGAAGGCCTGCGCAGAAGCGCTGATGCTGGCAAAGCGCGGCGGGCTCGATCTTGGTCAAGCCTGGCATGCCATTGCCGCATCGTCGGGCACATCTTTCGTGCATGAGACCGAAGGCGCGCTGATCCTCAACGGCTCCTACGACATCGCCTTCAACATCGATCTGGCGCTGAAGGATCTCGGCTTTGCGATGACCTTCGGCCGCGAATTCGGCGTGCCGCTTGATCTGGCCAGCATGACGCAGCAGACCTACATCGCCGCCAAGGCCGCCTATGGCGGCGAGGCGCAGTCGCCGATGATCGCCAAGCTGCTGGAAGACATGCTCGGCACCGACCTTCGCGCGCCGGGCTTTCCCGCGCGGTTGGAGTAGCGCTGATTCGAGTTTGGCTTCAGCTCAACTCGCCTCGGACAGGCATCCCTTGATGGACGAGGCGAGGTTGCGGATCATCTGGAAATAGAGATCCGGACCGTTCTCGATCTCCGCGCCGATCGGATCGATGACGCCGGATCTCGCTTGTGTGCCCTCGATGACGGTCGAGACCAGCTTCGGCTCGAACTGCGGCTCGGCAAAGACGCAGGCTGCGCCAAGTTCCTGCACACGGGCACGGATTTCGGCAATACGCTCGGCACCCGGCTGGCTTTCCGGAGACACGGTGATGGAACCCGAGGCAATCACGCCGAACCGGTTCTCGAAATACTGGTAAGCGTCGTGGAAGACGACAAAGCCCTTGCCCTTGACCGGCTCCAGTTCGGCGCCGACTTCGGCGATCAGGGTGTCGAGCTTTGCGGAGACGGCTTCGGCATTGGCTTCATATTTTGCGGAGTTATCAGGATCGGCGGCAACCAGCACTTCCTTGATCTCGTGAACCATGGCCTTTGCATTCATCGGATCGAGCCAGACATGGGCGTCGAACGCGCCATCGGCATGATCATCATGACCTGCCTCGGCTGTCTTCTCATGGTCGTGGCCGTCTTCAGCTTTCGCTCCATGGTCATGAGCGTCGTGTCCTGCGTGGTCGTCATGGCCGTGCTTTTCGAACGCACCGCCTTCGCGGAAGCCCAGTTTCACGAGATCATGGGAATTAATCAACGCGACCGATTTGGCATCGGCGCCAATCGTTTCCAGCGGCTTCTCCAGAAATGCCTCCAGTTCGTGGCCGATCCAGAACACCACATCGGCGTCCTCCAGCAACTGCGCTTGCGACGGCTTCATCGCAAACGTATGCGGCGAACCGGCGCCTTCGATGATGATGCCCGGCGTGCCGACGCCCTCCATCACGGCGGAAACCAGCGAGTGCACCGGCTTGAACGAGGCAACGACATTGATCTCGGCATGGGCTTGCGCTGCAGAAACGGCAAGCACAGACGTGGCAAGAAGCAGGGAACGGATACGGGGCATGGGAGTCTCCGGACAGAATGTGATGTAATGTTATTACATGACATTGTTGCGGATGGCCAGAGCCTGTGCCATAGGAGTTTGCGACAGATCGGCGCGAAAACCGCGCTCCGGGATCGCCCGAAAACCCATGCTCAAAAAGACCGATCCCCTCGTCACGCTCGACCAGGCTGGTGTGCATCGCGCCGGCCGATGGCTGGTGCGCGGCGTGTCGATGGCGATCCATCGCGGGGAGATCGTTACGCTGATCGGACCGAACGGCTCGGGCAAATCGACGACCGCCAAGATGGCGCTTGGCATCCTCGCGCCCGACGAAGGCACCGTGAAGCGTGGCGCCAAGCACCGCATTTCCTATGTGCCGCAGAAACTGGCAATCGATTGGACCCTGCCGCTGACCGTGCGCCGCTTCATGAACCTGACCGGCCATGTTGCGCCCGCCGATATCAGCGCCGCGATGGAAGAAACCGGCGTCGGTCATCTTTCGCACTCGGAAGTGCGCAACCTTTCGGGCGGCGAGTTCCAGCGCGTGATGCTGGCACGCGCAATTGCCCGCAAACCCGATCTGCTGGTGCTGGACGAACCTGTGCAGGGCGTCGACTTTACCGGCGAGATCGCGCTCTACGATCTGATCCGCCGGATCCGTGACGATCTGCACTGCGGCATCCTTTTGATTTCGCACGACCTGCACGTGGTGATGGCAGCGACCGACCGCGTGATCTGCCTCAACGGTCATGTCTGCTGTTCCGGAACGCCGGTCGCGGTCGCCGCAAGCGACGAATACAAGGCGCTGTTTGGCGCACGCGCCACCGCAACGCTGGCGCTCTATGAGCACCACCACGACCACACGCATCTGCCGGACGGGCGGGTGCGCCATGCGGACGGATCGTTGACGGAAAGCTGCCACCCCGGTGATGGCCACCACGACCACGACGGCGTCCATCACCACGCCAAGGATGCGACCGGGAGGGCAGGGGATGCTTGACGACTTCTTCACCCGCGCCCTGATCGCGGGGATCGGCGTTGCGCTGGTCGCCGGGCCGCTCGGCTGCTTCATCGTCTGGCGGCGGCTTGCCTATTTCGGCGACACCCTGTCCCATGCAGCGCTTCTGGGCGTTGCGCTCGGCTTTCTCTTCGAGGTGAACACGACGCTGGCCGTCTTTGCCGTCTCGGGCTGCGTCTCTCTGGCGCTCCTGTTCCTGCAGCGCCGCGCGACGCTCTCGTCCGATGCGCTCCTCGGCCTGCTTTCCCATTCGGCGCTGGCGCTCGGTCTTGTGGTTCTTGCCTTCATGACCTGGGTGCGCATGGACCTGATGGGCCTTCTCTTTGGTGACATCCTGTCGGTTTCCAAAATCGATATCGCTGTCATCTGGGCCGGCGGCGCGACGGTTATGGCGCTTCTTGCGATGATCTGGCGTCCGCTGTTTGCCGGAACCGTCAGCCGGGAACTGGCTGCGGCCGAGGGCATGCATCCGGAACGCGCCGACCTTGCCTTCATGCTTCTGCTGGCCGCCGTGATTGCGATTTCCATGAAGATCGTCGGCGTCCTTTTGATAACCGCCATGCTGATCATTCCGGCGGCGACTGCGCGCCGCTTTGCGGCCGGTCCGGAGCAGATGGCGATCGTTGCGGCGCTGGTCGGCGCGATAGCGGTCATCGCCGGGCTGTTTTCCTCGCTGGAATTTGATACGCCTGCAGGTCCGAGCATCGTCGTGGCAGCACTGGCGCTTTTTGTGCTCTCGCTTTTTCCGATTGCCCGGCTATTTTCGAGAGCGGTTGTGGCAGGCGATGGAAAGGGCGGCAAATGACGATGAGTGACCACGTGCACGAACCGGTCAGCCTCACCCGCAACCAGTCGCTCGTCATGACGGCACTGGAGGCGGCCACTCAACCGCTCAGCGCCTACTCGCTGCTCGACCTGTTGCGCGGCAACGGCTTTCGCGCACCGCTGCAGGTTTACCGCGCGCTCGACAAACTGGTGGATTTCGGCCTCGTCCACCGACTGGAAAGCCTCAACGCTTTCGTCGCCTGCAGCCATCCGGGCTGCGAAACCCATGCCACGACAGCCTTCATGATCTGCAACACCTGCGGTCATGTCGGCGAACTGACCGATGCGGACCTTGCCGGCCGCCTTGCCGCCATGGCCAGTGCATCAGGCTTTGCCCTTGAGAAGTCGACGGTGGAACTGCGCGGCCTGTGCGGTGATTGCGTGTCTTCGTCAACAGCCTGATGGTTTGACAAACCTTGCTCAGGGCGCAAACCGCCGCAGGCGCAGCGCATTGGTGACGACAAACACCGACGACAGCGCCATCGCCCCGGCGGCAAAGATCGGCGACAGCTGTAAACCGAAAGCCGGATAGAGCGCGCCAGCCGCAACCGGGATAAGCGCCACATTGTAGGCAAAGGCCCAGAACAGGTTCTGGCGAATATTGCCGATGACGGCCCGCGACAGCGCAATTGCATCGGTGACTGCCGTCAACCGGTCCGACATCAGGACGACATCTGCCGCCTCGATCGCGATATCGGTTCCTGTTCCGATCGCGATGCCGACATCGGCTTCCGCCAAGGGCGGCGCATCGTTGATCCCGTCACCGACAAAGGCCAGCCGCCCTTGCGTCTTCAGGCGCCGCACCGCCTCGACCTTGCCGGCGGGCAGAACGTCGGCAACGACCTCGTCGATGCCAAGACGGCGCGCCACCGCATTGGCGGTTGCCGCCCGGTCGCCGGAGATCATCGCAACGCGAATGCCGAGCCGGTGAAGCCGGGCGATGGCTTCGACAGCCGTGTCGCGGATCGGGTCGGATACCGCAATCAACGCCGCCACCTGGCCGTCGATCGCCACATGCAGCGCGGTCTTGCCGTCGGCAGCCAGCGCGTCGGCCTGATCGGAAAACGACGTCGCATCGATACCGAGGTCCGCCATCATCCGGGCTGATCCGATCTGCACCACGCGCCCTTCGACCGTCCCGGAAACGCCGGTGCCTGTCTGCGTTTCAAAACCGCTGGCGGTTGGCACGGCAATGCCCTCTGCCGTCGCCGCCGCAACGATGGCGCGGGCCAAAGGATGCTCGGATCGGGCTTCGACGGCTGCCGCCGCCGCAAGCACGTCGGCGCGCGCAAAACCTTGCGCAACGGCAAAATCGGTCAGCACTGGCAGGCCCTGCGTCAAGGTTCCGGTCTTGTCGAAGGCAACGACCTTGACCTCCTGCAGCGCCTGAAGGGCTTCGCCGCGCCGGAACAGGATGCCGAGTTCGGAACCTCGCCCGGTGCCGACCATGATCGAAGTCGGCGTCGCCAGTCCCATGGCGCACGGGCAGGCGATGATCAGCACCGCAACGCCGCTGACCAGCGCATAGCCGAGCGCCGGTTGCGGGCCGAAGACCAGCCAGGCGAGAACGGTCGCCAGCGCGATCGCCATCACCGCCGGCACGAACCACAGCGTAATCCGGTCGACCAGTGTCTGGATCGGCAATTTGCCGCCCTGCGCATCCTCGACCATGCGGATGATCTGCGCGAGCACGCTGGCTTCGCCCACATTTGTCGCGCGCATGGTCAGCGCGCCGGTCTGGTTGATCGTTGCACCGGTCAGCGCTGCGCCGGCCAGCTTCTCCACCGGCATTGCCTCGCCGGTGATCATGGCCTCGTTCACGTGGCTGTGGCCGTTGATGACGATGCCATCGACCGGTATCCGTTCGCCCGGCCGGATCTCCACGATGTCGCCGCTGCGCACCGCGCTGGCCGGCACATCGACGGCCG
>JBGSWL010000129.1:0-10479 GCA_041752455.1 Roseitalea sp.
CTACGGCCGACGCGGACGAGGTCCGCACGCAGGCCGGATGCAATGCGGCCGCGGTCAGTCAGTCCGACCGTGCGCGCCGGATTGGCGGTGACCATGGCAATCGCCTGCGGCAGCGTGACAGCCTCCACCTCATCGGCCAGCACGAATGGTGCGTGGATCAGGCTGAAGGGGACATAGTCCGATGACAGGATGTCCAACACGCCGGCCTTGGCGAGGTCGCGGGCGGCGATGTTGCCGGAGTGCGAGCGACCCCGCACTACATTGGGCGCGCCCATCAGCACACCCATCCCGGCCGCGTGCGAAGCCGCGGCAGCCGCAAGGCTGGTCGGAAATTCGGCAACCGTGACGCCTTGAGCCTTTGCCTCTTCCACATGCTCGACCGTCGCATCATCATGGCTTGCGAGCGCGATGCCGCGGGCATGGCAGGCATCGACAAGCGCCTGCCGGTGCGGGGTGGAGTTGCGGGCAGATTGGGCAAGACGGTTGGCAACGAACACGTCGAACTGCTCGTCGGTCAGCCCGCGCTTGACCTTGTAGTAGAGCGTGTATTGATCCATCGTCTGGAACTGGCGCTGGCCCGGCGCATGGTCCATCAGCGACACGATGCCGACGCCGTGGTCGTCGGAAAACTCCTCGAAATGCTCCAGCACGTCTTCGGCCGACACTTCGCAGCGCAGGTGAATGCGGTGCTCGGCGCGAAGGCGTCCCTCGGCCTGAGCCGACTGGATCGCATAAGACATGGCGCGCATTTCGCCCTTGCCGAAGCCGCCGTCTTCATCGGAGCCAAGGCGCAAACAGTCAAAGACCGTGGTGATCCCCGATGAGGCAACCTGTCCGTCATAGGCCTGGATGGCGGCGGTCAGGTTCCAGCGCACGCCCGGGCGCGGCGAGTAGTGGGTTTCCAGATGATCGGTGTGCAGTTCGACAAGGCCGGGGACCAGATAGTCGCCTTCCATGTCCTCGCCAGCCGCCATGGTACCGGTGGAAACGTCGGCAATCAGGCCGTCGCGAACAAGGATCGAACCCTCGATCACCTCGGATTCAAGCACAAGGCGGGCATTGGTGAGGATCATCTCACCGGTCGATTTTATCGATGTCTGGAACGTCATGCAGCACACAAGGCAGTTGGCGGGGACTTGCCCCGCAATATTGGAGAACGACAAACCGGTCCACGAAAACCTTACGTGGTCCGGCCGATCAGTTTGCCGCGCAGCCAACCCGAGATCGTATCCATCAAAATGACCATCAGGATGATCAGGACGATGTAGTAGCTGACCTCTTCCCAATCCTTTTGGGTGGTGATCGCCTGCGTCAGGAGCAGGCCGATGCCGCCGCCGACAATGGCACCGATCACGGTTGCGCTGCGCGTATTCGATTCGAAGTAATACAGAACCTGGCTGAGGAAGACAGGGATCACCTGCGGCATCACGCCGAAGCGCGCGCGCTGGATCGGATCGGCGCCGGTCGACTGGACGCCTTCAAGCTGTTTGCCATCAACGTTTTCCAACGCTTCCGAAAACATCTTGCCGAAGCTGCCGGTGTCGGTGATCAGGATCGCCAGCGCCCCGGTGAGCGGGCCCGGGCCGAAAGCGCGGCTGAGGATGATGGTCCAGATCAGCCCATCGACCCCGCGCACGAAATCAAACAGGCGGCGCACGGCCGAGCGCAGGATGCGTGACGGGGTGAAGTTCAGCGCGGCGATGAAGGCGAGCGGCAGCGCGATCAACGCCGCGGACATGGTGCCGAGGAACGCCATCAGGACGGTTTCGAACATGGCCCACATCACGTCCTTGTGGCGCCACATCTTATTGTCCCAGAATTCCGAAACCATGTACGTGAAGTTCGAGCGAGCCGGATCGATGCGTTCGCCCCAGAGGGCAAGCGCAGTCACTTCGCCAAGGCTCTTGCCCGAGAACGGGCTGTCGAGCGTGAAAAAGAACAGCTCCCAGCCATTGTCATATTTGAATGTCTCGATGCGGTTGCGCGTATAGGACATGCGGCCTTCGGACGTGGTAATCGTCACGCGCGTGTCTGAGGCGTTGATGAACGGCGGGATTTCATCGGTCGGCAGGCCGAGCGCCACCTTGTTGTCTGCGAACTGAAGCGTGATGTCGCCATAGTCCGGCAGGCTGTAGATGGCCGTCGGGCCGTCATAGGTGACGATGTGGTTCTTGCCGAGGTCGATGCGGACCTGGTCACCATTGACCGCGACCCAGTCAGGGGTCTTTCCTTCGGGATAGGTGCCCTTTGCCTCGCCTTCGATGGCAATGATGACTTCGTCGGTACGGTTCTCGCGCGTCACGTGGGTCTTGTAGGACACGAAATCCGACAGAAGGATCTGCACATTGTCCATTCGGGCGCGCTGGGCGAGACCGGCCAGATCAAACGCGAACGCGATGTAGATGAAATAGGCGAGAATCACGACCGGGATCGAAAAGGCGATCCACTTGCGCCGGTCAAACGAAGCCAAGGTGCTGGCGCGCAGCGTTTCGCTGACGGTTTGCGGCGTTCCGGTCTCGATCGCGGATGCAGACATGGCTTCAATGCCCTTTCACGAGACGGTTGCGATAATGGCTCGACAACTGGTCGATCGCGACGATGGCCGCAAACAGCAGGACGAAGATTGCCACAACCTCGTCATAGCGACCGGTGCCCCACTGCATGGCGAGCTTGAGATCGTGACCGATGCCGCCCGAGCCGACGAAGCCGAGGATGGCGGAGGCGCGCACATTGATTTCAAAGCGCAGCAGACCATAGGACAGCCAGTTCGGCGCAACCTGCGGGAAGACGCCGAGATACATGCGCTGTGCCCAATTGGCGCCAACCGAGCTGAGGCCTTCAAGCGGCTTCAGATCGACGTTCTCGTTGACCTCGGAGAACAGCTTGCCCAGCGCGCCGGCCGTATGCAGCGCGATCGCGATCATGGCCGGAACCGGGCCGCCGCCAAGGATGAATATCAGGATCAGCGCGATCACGATTTCCGGGATGGCGCGGTTGGCATCCATGAAACGCCGGACGAACGGAATGGCGCGCGGATACAGCGCCAGACCGCGGGTCGCAAACAATGACAGGAACACCGCGCCGATTGCACCAAGCAGCGTCGAAACCGCTGCAATGTTCAAGGTTTCGATCAGCGACGGTAAAAACTTCAGCATCAGCCCGGAAAGGTTTGCGGCTTTTTGGGCAGCTTCGGCAAACACCTCGGACGGGAAGTCAAAAAACTGCGACAGGCCAGTCAGAAACCCGCCGGCATTCCGGCTGTTGGCAAGCTGAAAGCCGGAGACCAGCAACAGGGCAAACAGCAGGAAAAGGATACCGCTGTAGAGCTGTTTCTGACGCGCCTGCTGGAGGTAGGCCTCCTTTATCGCGGCGGTCGGCATGGCGGCAAAATCGGTCATGACAGCTCTGCGGGTGTGTTTCCAAAGGAGAAACCGGGCAGCCACTGCCGCCCGGTTTCCGGTCACTCAAGGTAGATCAGTTGCCAGCAGCCTTGCGGACGGCAATGATCGACTCGTAGGCTTCATGGGCGATCGGGGTGAAGCCAGAGGTCTCACCAGCGGCCATGTTGTAGGCGCATTCCTTGTCCTTGGCATGCAGTTCCTTGAGGAACGCCACGACCTTTTCCTTGACGTCAGCCGGCAGGGCGCGACGCAGAACGATCGGGCCTTCCGGGATTTCCTTGGACTTCCAGATCTGGACATAGTCGTTCATGTCGATCAGACCGGCATCAACAGCCTTGCGCAGGGCGCCCGAGTTGTAGCCGTCTTCCCAGTTGCCCTGGCCATCGGCCCAGGTCACGCCGGCATCGACGTCGCCGTTCTTGACGGCAACGATGGTCTGCTCGTGGCCACCGGTGAACACGACTTCACCGAAGTATGCGCCGTTTTCCATGGTCGAACCGATTTCGGCCGGGATTTCGACCGACGGGATCAGGTAGCCGGAGGTCGAGTTCGGATCACCGAAGCCGAACTTCTTGCCCTTCATGTCGGCCAGCGACGTGACGCCCGAATCCTTGCGGGCCATGCCGATCGAGTGGTAGCCGACCGAACCGTCGAGGTTGGTCTTGACGAGCACGACGTCAACGGCTTCCGGGTCGGTGAGGTAGATCTTGGCATAGGCAGAGGCACCGAGCCATGCCATGTCGAGCGAGCCGCCGAGGAGGCCCTGGATCACGCCGTCATAGTCAGCCGGGGTGAAGAGCTTGGTTTCGACGCCGAGCAGTTCCGACACGTATGCGCGAACGCACTCGTTCGAGGTCAGGCGGTCCTGGGCGTTTTCACCGCCGAGGATGCCGATGCGGAACTCGGTGATTTCCTGCGCCATGGCGCCGAACGAACCGACCGTCAGTGCAGCCACTGCAACGGTTGCGGTGAGGAGTTTCTTGAACATGGTATGCTCCGTTCCTGGTTGTGGGTTCGGCGGAAGATCCGCCTGCGTCTATCTGGTGGTCTTGGTCAAAACATCCGGACAGGCGACCTGACTGCCCGGTATCTCTGGGTCAGCGTGCGGCGAGGACTTCCGGTTCGGCGCGCGGGCTCAGCCTTGGCTCAGCGGGAAAAGACAGGCTGGTCGAGGTCATCGCCTCCGAGAAGGCGTGCTCCAGACCATCGGCTCCGTAGATGCGGCGGGCGACGGCTTCGGTCAGCTCGTTCGGCCCGCCGTCAAACACCACTTCGCCGCCCTGCATGCCGATGATGCGCTCGCAATAGGTGCGCGCCGTATCGAGCGTATGCAGGTTGGTGATGACGGTCATGCCGTCGTCCTTGTTGATGTCACGCAGGGTTTCCATGACGATCTGCGCGTTGCGCGGATCGAGCGAGGCAATCGGCTCGTCGGCGAGGAATACCTTGGGCTGCTGCATCAGGGCGCGGGCAATCGCCACACGCTGCTGCTGGCCGCCGGACAGCGCTTCCGCGCGCTTGGGTGCATTTTCGGCAACGCCGAGGCGCTCCAGAATATCGATGGCGCGGAGCACGTCGGCCTTGGGCCAGACATTGAACACGGTTGCCAGTGTCGAGCGGCTGTTCAGCAGGCCGTGCAGGACGTTGGAGACAACGTCGAGGCGCGGCACCAGATTGAACTGCTGGAAGATCATGGCGCAATCGCGCTGCCAAGCGCGCTGCTCCTTGCCCTTCAGGGCAGAGACTTCGATACCGTTGTGAAGGATGCGTCCTTCAGACGGATCAATGAGACGGTTGGTCATCCGAAGGAGGGTGGACTTTCCGGCACCCGACGCTCCGATGATCCCGACCATCTGGCCTTCCGGAATCTCGAGCGAAACATTGTTGACAGCAATCTTGTTGCCGAACCGGCGGGTCAGCTTCTCATAAACAAGCATTGGGTACCTTCGCAATCGGTTACCCGTGCCGCCTAAGGCGCTCGCATGACCTGCGCATGACGATTTTATTGCAGTTTTATGACAGTGGTCTGGTGCAGCAGACCTTCATGCGCCGTGCTTGTCGAGGAACTGCTCGGCGGTCAGACCGCGAAAGTCGTCGAGTGCCGCGCGCAGCCGGTCATGGTCCCAGTCCCACCAGGAAAGCGCATCCATCCGGGCGCCGATTTCCGGGGCATGGCGCTGGCGGATCAGCTTCGCCGGAACGCCGCCGACAATCGTGTAGGGCGCGACGTCCTTGCTGACCACCGCACCGGAACCAATCACCGCGCCATTGCCAACTGTCACGCCTGGCAGGATCGTCGCGCCATGGCCGATCCAGACATCGTGACCGATGGTGACACGGTCCGCCCGGCGCCAGGCGAAGAACTCCGGCTCGTTTTCGGCATCGTCAAAATAGTCGCCGGCGCGATAGGTGAAATGGTGCTGGGTTGCCCGCCAGGTCGGGTGGTTGGTGGCATTGATCCGCACATGGCTGGCAATGTTGGCGAACTTGCCGATCGTCGCGCACCAGGCTTCGGTCTGGCGGATCAGGTAGGAATAGTCGCCGATCTCGCATTCGGAAACGATGCAGCCTTCGTCGATTTCAGTATAACGGCCGAGCACCGTATCCTTGACGCGTGCGGTCCCGTGTATGAACGGCCTTTCGGAAAGAAGCTTGCTCATGCGGCTCTCGCTGCGGCAAACGAGGTGACATCGACGATCCGGTCGGCAACCGCCTCGCGCACATCGGCATCATGGAAGATGCCGAGAAGCGCGGTGCCGGCCTGCTTCTTTTCGGCGATCATCGCGATCACCACCGCGCGGTTGGCCGCATCCAGCGAAGCGGTCGGCTCATCGAGCAGCAGCACCGGGTGGTCGGTGATGAAGCCGCGGGCAATGTTGACGCGCTGCTGCTCACCGCCGGAAAAGGTCGCCGGCGGCAGGTCCCACAATTTTTCCGGCAGGTTGAGACGTGCAAACAGTTCGCCGGCACGTTTGCGCGCCTCGGCCTGTGTCGCGCCGCGTTGCACAAGCGGTTCACCCGCCACATCGAGCGCGGAGACGCGCGGAACCGCACGCAGGAACTGGCTGACATAACCGATGGTGTCGCGGCGGATGGCCAGCACCACGCGCGGCTCCGCAGTGACCAGATCGGTCAGCGTGCCATTGTGATCGACAAGGATCTGGCCGCGATCGACCCGGTAGTTGCCATACAGCATCTTGAGGATCGACGACTTGCCTGCGCCCGACGGACCGCCGAGCACGGCGCATTCGCCAAGGCGAAGCGAGAAGTTGACGGCTTCGACGACGGGAATATGCAACCCGTCGCGCAGGTGCATGGTGAAGCTCTTGGCGACATCGGAGACGACAACGGGAACGGCCATATCGAAACGCCTTACGCCTGGAGAATGGAAGACACGAGGAGCTGCGTGTAGGGCTCCTGCGGGTCGTCAAGGACACGGTCGGTAAGGCCCGTCTCGATCACGTAGCCGTCCTTCATGACGACCATGCGGTGCGACAGGAGGCGGGCAACCGCCAGATCGTGGGTCACGACGATGACGGCAAGGCCAAGATCGGTGACAAGGCCACGCAGCAGGTCGAGCAGCCGCGCCTGCACCGACACATCAAGGCCGCCGGTCGGCTCATCCATGAAGATCAGCCGGGGACCGGTGACGAGATTGCGGGCAATTTGCAGGCGCTGGCGCATGCCGCCGGAAAAGCCCCGCGGCTGGTCGTCGATGCGGTCCGCCGCGATCTCGACGCGGCCGAGCCAGTCGATGGCGGTCTCGCGGATCTGGCCATAATGGCGCGCGCCGACCGCCATCAGCCGTTCGCCGACATTGGCGCCGGCTGATACGGTCATGCGCAGGCCATCGGCCGGGTTCTGGTGCACGAAACCCCAGTCGGTGCGCATCAGAAAGCGCCGTTCGGCCTCGCCCATGGCAAAGAGGTTGCGCATCTCGCCGTCGCGCATGCGATAGCTGACAGTCCCCGTGGTCGGCAGCATACGTGTCGATACGCAATTCAGGAGGGTCGTCTTGCCGGAGCCGCTTTCGCCGACGACAGCGAGCACTTCGCCCGGCCAGAGATCGAGCGACACATCCTGGCAGCCGATGCGGTTGCCGTAGAACTTCGACAGGCCGGAAACCTTCAGCAGCGGCCGGTCATCGGTCATCGCACTCATGCCGCTTCTCCCTTGACCGGATCGCCCGACAACAGGCCGCGATGGCCAGCGTCGCGGCGCGTTTCGCAATGGTCGGTGTCCGAACAGACGAACATCCGCCCGCCCCGATCATCGAGGACGACTTCATCGAGATAGACACCTTCGGCGCCGCACAGCGCGCAAGGGTCCTCGAACTTGTTGATCTCGAACGGGTGATCCTCGAAATCGAGGCTGACAACCTTGGTGAACGGCGGCACTGCATAGATGCGCTTTTCACGGCCGGCGCCGAAAAGCTGCAGCGCCTCGCTCTGGTGCATCTTCGGATTGTCGAACTTCGGCGTCGGCGACGGACACATCACGTAGCGATCCTCGACCATCACCGGATAGGCATAGGTGGTGGCGATGCGTCCGTTGCGGGCGATGTCCTCGTAGAGCTTGACATGCATGAGGCCGTATTCTTCCAGCGCATGCATCTTGCGGGTCTCGGTTTCGCGCGGTTCCAGAAACCGCAGAGGCTCCGGCGTCGGCACCTGGTAGACCAGCACTTGACCGTCGGTCAGCGCCTCTTCGGGAATGCGGTGGCGGGTCTGGATGATCGTCGCCTCTGCCGTCCGCGTGGTCGTGGCGGTGCCGGCGGTCTTTTCAAAGAACTTGCGGATCGAGACCGCGTTGGTCGTGTCTTCGGCACCCTGGTCGATCACTTTCAGCACATCGTCCGGACCGATGATCGACGCCGTGACCTGCACGCCGCCGGTTCCCCAGCCGTAGGGCATCGGCATTTCGCGGCTGGCGAAAGGCACCTGATAGCCGGGAATGGCGATCCCCTTGAGGATCGCCCGGCGGATCATCCGCTTGGTCTGTTCGTCGAGATAGGCGAAGTTGTAGGTGGCAAGCGAGCCGGAGAGATGCGTGGTTGCGCTGGTCATTCGGCGGCCTCCGGCATGGTTTCTGTGTTAGATTCCGGATTGGCTTCGCGAAGGCGCGCCTCGCGGCTGGCTTCGAACTCGGCGCGCATGCCGCGCACAAGTTCGAGCTCCGCCTGAAAGTCGACGTAGTGCGGCAGTTTGAGGTGCTCGACAAAGCCGGTCGCCTGCACGTTGTCGCAGTGCGAAATCACGAACTCCTCATCCTGCGCCGGGGCGACGACATCCTCGCCCAGTTCGCTGGCGCGAAGCGCCCGGTCGCACAGCGACATCGCCATCGCCTTGCGCTCGGATTGGCCGAAGACCAGACCATAGCCGCGGGTGAACTGCGGTGGCACTTTCGACGAGCCCTTGAACTGGGTGACCATCTGGCATTCGGTGACGCGGATACGGCCGATGACGACGGGCATTCCGATTTCCGGCACCTGCATGACGACATCCACTTCGCCGATGCGGATTTCGCCGACGAACGGGTGATTGCGCCCGTAGCCGCGCTGGGTTGAATAGGCGAGGCCAAGCAGCCAGCCCTCATCGCCGCGCGCCAGCGCCTGCAGCCGGGTCTCGCGGTCCATCGGAAATTCCATCGGCGTGCGGGTCAGGTCGCCGGGGGTTTCGGACGAAGCGCGGCCATCACCCTCGATCAGGCCTTCGCCGGCCAGAATGTCGGAGACGCGCATCGCCCGGATCGGCCCTTCGTCACGCTGTGTGCCGGGCTCGGGATCGCCATCAACGGCCAAGGTCGGATCCAGCAGGCGGTGGGTATAGTCGAAGGTCGGCCCGAGAAGCTGGCCGCCCGGCAGATCCTTGTAGGTTGCCGAGACACGGCGCTCGACCTGCATGGCGCCGGTATCGACCGGCTCGGAATAGCCAAAGCGCGGCAGCGTGGTGCGATAGGCTCGCACCAGAAAGATCGCCTCGATCAGGTCGCCGCGCGACTGCTTGACGGCCAGCGCCGCCAGTTCGCGATCATACAGCGAGCCTTCGGCCATGACGCGGTCGACGGCAATCGACAATTGTTCGGCGATTTGCGCCAGTGTCAGCGCCGGGACTGAACGATCGCCGCGCCGCCGATCAGCGAGCAGCCGGTGCGCATTGGCAATCGCCTTTTCTCCACCCTTGACGGCAACATACATCGGTCAGTCCTCCAGGGCTTCGACGCGCGTGGTGCGCGGCAGGCCGACTATTGCGTCCGGCCCGGCGAGAATGCAGTCGACGCCGCGCGGAAACAGCGCATGGTTGCCTGAGCGAAGGCGCACGAAAGTTGCCGGCAGCCCGACCGGAGCGATACGCGCAGTGCCGTTGATCCCGGGGCCGGACAGCGAAAGTGGCGCGCCGCCTTCAAGTGCCGAAACCTGAACGATCACGGTGGTCGAGCGATCCGGATATTCCTGCGTCCCGGCGGCAAAGCGGTCGAACGACATCAGCGCTTCGGCACTGGCATGGAAGGCAAAGTCGGACAGTGACGGTTCAGCGGTGACCGGTGCGCCGGCATGGAATGCCAGCCAGGCGCGGGCTGCTTCGGACTTTGTAAACGCCGGATCCAGCCAGACCGGTGTGTCGCCATCGCACAGGCAGAGCGCAATCGCCGCGGCGGTCCGGTTGAACGGCGCCGGTCCTGCGACCGCCGTCGTGATGCTGCGGATCGTGCCGGGCTGCGCCATGGCATCCATCAGCGCACGAAACACCGACTGGCTGCCCAGAACCGGATCGGCAAAGCCGCCGGTAACAGCGGCGGCACGGGTATCGGAAACCGTCATGTCAGTCTTCTCCGCGCACCATTGTGAAGAAATCGACGCGCGTGGCAGCCGTCTCGGCAGCACGGCGCGCGTCGCGTTCGGCGTTGTCGCGGGCAAGCGGCGCGATGATCACATCGTCGATCCGCGCGGCCATCTCCGCATCGGAACCAGCAAGGGCGTCGATGACAGCGGCGATCTTGATGCGGCCATGGTCGCGGCCAAGCTGCATGGCATGGCCGACGGCCCCGTTGTCGAGGCGGACGGTGACGCGCGTCGCGG
>JBGSWL010000130.1:0-13853 GCA_041752455.1 Roseitalea sp.
CGCGCTGGACCTTGTGCCGCCGCTGGCTGCGCCTGCACGGCAACAGCCGGCTCCGGCAGCACCCGACAACAGCGGCAGTTGGGTGAGTGATCTCCTGCGCCGTGCATCGACCGACAGCGCACCGGCTGCTGCGCCGCGTGCACCGGCCCAGGCTGTCGAATCGCTGAATTCGCTGTCTGTCGATATTGCCCGCGCCATCGATCACGATGCGGCAGCCCAGCTTTGGGAACGCTATCGCAGCGGCGAGCGCAACGTGTTCACGCGCCGACTCTACACGCTGAACGGCCAGAAGACCTTTGACGACATCAAGGCACGCTATGGCAGCGACCAGACCTTCCGCGGATCGGTGGATCGCTACATCGTCGACTTCGAGCGCCTGCTCGACGATGTCTCGAAAAACGATCGCGACGGCCTGATGGTGCAGACCTACCTCACCTCGGATACCGGCAAGGTTTACACGATGCTGGCACATGCAAGCGGCCGCCTGCGCTGATCGAACGAGGTTCGTGACGTGAAAAAAGCCCGGCTTCACCGCCGGGCTTTTTCTTTTCACGTCCACTGAGAATCAGAGGCTGCCGGCGACCCAGGCGACGATCTCGCCGGCAACGCGGGTAAAGGATCGGTCGATCCCGGCGACGATGGCGGCATTGCCTGCCGACGCCGAAACCGCAGTCTCCTGCATGAACACCTGTTGCGCGACAACAGTTCCATTTCGGTCATTGAGCAGTTTGACGGCAATCTCGACCTCGGCGACGCCGCGGTCGGCAACGAAGCCGAAGGCGCGGATTTCGCTGATCAGTTGGTAGTCGATGGCAAGGCCCTGTCCCGGAAGGCCGATACCGGAGAACCGGTCAGTGGCGTCGAATGCCGCCGCCAGCCGCTGCTGCACGAGTTTGGGCAGCCGGTCGCCCCATTGGGCTTCATCCAGATACTGGATGGTCAGCGGTGCGGTTTCGATGACGATGTTCTGCGAGTCGAGCGCCTTGAGCGCCGCCGGTTCGTTCACCAGAACCTGGATGCCGCGCCGGACAGATCCGACATCGGCCGGCTGGGCTGCTGAAAGTTTGTAGGTATCAGCCGTGGCTTTGGTGCCACCCAAGGCGGCGCAGCCTGCCGGAAGCAGCAGCGCCGGGAACAGGGCCAGGAGTGCAAGGCGATGTGCCAACGCTTTGCGACCACCGCGGCCGAATGTTGATCCCGAATGTCTCACGCGCACAACCCGAACTCGAGGCCCCGCCGGGGCAAGCAGTTTCCTATCAACGCCGTTGCCTGCCGTCAAAGCGCTTGACGGTACCTTCACCGCCAAACAGCAACCGCTGCGGATCGCTTTCCAGCGAGGTGATCGCGCTTTCAATGCGCGAGATTGACCGCCGCGTATCGGACACAAGCGTCTCCACATCCTTCAGGCCGCGATTTGAAAAGCGGTCGAGCCCGGCAGTAATGCCGTCCAGACGCCCGTTCAACGTATCGGCGACCTCGCGGAAAGCCTTCAGCGTCGATGTCGCCTCGGCGATCAGGTCGCCACCCGCTTCGCCATTTTCGCCGAGAAACCCGTCAAGTTTGGCAAGAACGCCATCGACCCGAACCGATGCGGCATTCAGGCGCTCGGCCATTTGCGAGACATTCGTCACGATCGTGTCGATGTCCGTGCGTCGTCCGTCCAGCGTCTCGGTCAGGCGGCCCAGGTCGGCAGCAATCTTCTGCGCACTCTTTGCCGTCTCGGTGAACCCGCCCACCGCTTCGGCAACCTTGTCCGGTTCGACCGCGCCCAACAGACCGTCAACGCGGTCGAAGGTTGTTTCGATCCGCGTCCCGACAGTTTCAAGACCTTCGAGCGTGGTGCGTGCGGAGCCGAGGATCTCGTCAAAATCTTCAGATAGCGCACCAAGGTTGCCGGAGAACTGGCGCACATCAGCCACGACGGCCTTGATGTCCTCAGGCTTGATCTCCGCGACCAGCTTGTCGATGCCGGACAGGGAACGATCAAGCGTGGTGGCGACCGTATCCAGCGTCTTGCCGAGCCCGCCAAGGCCGGTCAGGAAATCGTCGATCCCCTCGGAATTGGCGGCAAGCGCATCGGTCACTTTGCTGGCGTTTTCCAAGGTCTGGCGGAGCGGTTCGCGGCTGTCGCCGACAAGGCCTTCCAATTCGGTGAGGATGGTGTCGGCGCGGGTGAAGATGTCCTGCGCCGTTGCAAGGAGATTGTTGACGGCTGACGGATCAGCGGTGATCGTCGCGATCCCGCCGCTCTCGTCGGCGATCGCAAAGACGTTCGGCAGAGTGGCGTCGCCGCCTTCCAGTTCCACATGGGCAATGCCGGTCAAACCCGTAAAGCCGAGAACCGCCTTGGTCGCCTGCGTGATCGGCAGATCGCGGCGCACCTCGGCCTGCGCAATCACCGCGCGCGGGTTCGACGCGTCAAAGCGCAGCGAAATGATCTTGCCGACATCGATGCCGTTGAACTTGACCGGCGAACCGACCGCAAGGCCGGTGACAGAACCTTCGATCATCAGGTCGAGCTTTGCCGTGTCGCCGCCCGTGTCGATCCGGGCGATCCAGTAGACGAATGCAAAAGCGGCCGCAAACACAAGCACCGTGAAGGCGCCGACGGCAACGAAATTGGCTTTGGTTTCCATGCTTTATACTTTGTCCTGAACCGGCGTTTCAATCAGCCGCGCGCGCTTGCCCCGGAAATACGAACGGATCCACGGATCATCGTTGGCCAGCATGTCCGAAAGAGGGCCGATGGCCGTAATCTTGCCACCGCCCAGAACGGCAATCCGGTCGGCAACGGTGAACAGGCTGTCGAGATCGTGGGTCACCATGTAGACGGTCAATCCCAACGTGTCGCGCAGTTTGGCAATCAGTTCATCAAAGTCGGCAGCACCGATCGGGTCAAGCCCGGAAGTCGGCTCATCGAGAAACACGACGTCCGGATCAAGCGCGAGCGCGCGCGCAAGGGCAGCACGCTTGATCATCCCACCCGACAGTTCCGACGGGAACTTGCCCGCGTCTTCGGCTTTCAGGCCGACGAGCCGCATCTTGACGATCGCCAGTTCCCGCATCAGCGGCTTTGGCAATGACAGATACTCGCGCATCGGCACTTCGATGTTTTCGGCAACCGTCAGCGCCGAAAACAGCGCGCCATGCTGAAACAGCACACCCATTCGCATGTCGATGCCGATCCGCTCGGTCTCTGTGACCTCGTCGAGATCGCGTCCGAACAGGGAAATTGTACCGGATTGCCTGGGCGTGAGGCCGAGGATGGCGCGCAGCAGCACGGACTTGCCCGTGCCCGAGGCACCGACAAATCCGAGGATCTCGCCGGGCAGCACATCAAGGTCGAGCTTGTCCAGCACGACATGATCGCCGAACTGCACATGCACATTGCGCACGCTGATCACCGACGTGTCGACCTTTTGATCCATCAGAAATCCACCGCCGCAAAGAACATGGCAAAAAGGCCGTCAACGACAATGACGACGAATATGGACTTCACCACGGCAGAGGTGACGCGCGCGCCGAGTGATTCTGCGCTGCCGCCGACTTTCATGCCTTCGACGGACGCTATGATGCCGATGATGATCGCCATGAACGGCGCCTTGATGATGCCGGCATAAAACGTCGTCAGGTCGATGGCTTCGCGCGCGCGGGCAATGAAGGCTTCCGGTGCGATGCCCGAATAGGTTTGTGCGACAAACATGGCGCCGGCCAGCGCCGCAAAATTGGCAATGAAGGTCAGGAGCGGGAGGGCAACCACCAGTGCAACGAGGCGCGGAAACACCAGCACGCCGATCGGATTGAGACCGATGACGGTCAGCGCATCGACTTCTTCGCGCATCTTCATCGAGCCGATTTCCGCCGTGATGGCGCTACCGGACCGCCCGGCGATCATGATCGCGGTCAGCAGCACGCCGATTTCACGCAGCACGAGGATGGCCACCAGATCGACGACGAAAATCTCGGCGCCGAAATAGCGCAGTTGGAAAGCGCCCTGCTGGGCAATGATTGCGCCGATGATGAAAGACATCAGCACGATGATCGGAACCGCGCGAATGCCCATGCGGTCGATCTGGGCGACAACCGGCGCCAGCGAAATGTCGCTGGTGCGGCCCAGCTTCATTTGCGAGCCACGCACCGCAGCGCCGAGAATATGCAGGCCGAAAAGGATGTCCGACCACAGGCCGTGCACATTGCGCCCGATGACATCAAGCGTCCGGTGCACAAGCCCGGCCGATGGCCCGGCAACCGCCTCTTCGATTGCAGCAGAGGTCGCCTCGACCTCGTCGACAAGGGTTCGATGGATGTCGGCAATGCCGGTCAGGCGGGCACTTCCATCAACCGACAAGGCGCGCACCGTGCGCACGAGCATCCACGCGCCGGCGGTATCGAGGTCGGAAATGCCGGCGCCATTGACCTCGACATCCTTGCCCTTCGCGGTCTTGCCGACATCGGTGACCGCCTGGCGCAGGTCACTGTCGATTGCACCAACCGTGGTTGAAATCCATTCGCCAGACAGCGTCAGCACGGCGGAATCCGCTCCGCCCGCAAGGCTGAGCGCCGCCTGTTTTGCAGCGTGACCGGCATTGTCGTCACGGATGGTTGACCAAATGGGCATTTCGACTGTTTAACGCCTAATGACGCTGGCGTCTGCAACTGCAGCGCAACATTCAAATTATGATCGTATGTCGCATACGGTCCGGGAGTTGTTCACATGGTCGAATCGGTGTCGGTTTCGGTCGCCGTCGAGGAGTGGCCGCTGCGCGTTCCGTTCCGCATTTCGCGCGGGGCGCGCACCAAGGCGACCGTCGTCGTCTGCACCGTCGAAGGCGGCGGCATGCAGGGCCATGGCGAGTGCGTGCCCTATGCGCGCTACGGCGAGACGGTCGAAAGCGTGATGGATGAAATCCGCAGCCTGCCGCCGGTCGATCTTGCCGCCTGCGGAACGATGGAACTGCACCAGGCACTGCTGACCATGTTGCCGCCCGGCGCGGCACGCAACGCCATCGACTGCGCGCTATGGGACCTCAACGCAAAGCGCGGGCATCGCCATGTGTACACGATGGTGTGTGAGGGGCCGCCCCGCCCGCTGGTGACCGCCCTGACCCTGTCGCTGGATACACCGGAAGCCATGGCCGATGCGGCCCGTGTCGTCGCTGACCGGTCACTCCTGAAGATCAAGCTTGGCGGCGACCGTGACGACATCGCCCGGATGCATGCGGTGGTTGCCAATGCGCCGAATTCCCGGCTGATTGTCGATGCCAATGAATCCTGGACCGAGGACAACCTCACCGAGTTCCTTCTGGAAGCCGCCCGGCTGCACGTGGCGCTGGTCGAACAGCCGCTGCCGGTCGGCAAGGATGCCATCCTTGCAACGATTCCCCACCCGGTGCCGATCTGCGCCGACGAAAGCGCGCATGTCACCACCGATCTCGACGGGCTTGGCGGCCGCTATGATGTCGTCAACATCAAGCTCGACAAGACCGGCGGCCTGACGGAAGCGCTGACGATGCGCGCGAAAGCCCGCGAACTCGGGTTCGGCGTGATGGTCGGCTGCATGGTCGGCTCGTCGCTCGCCATGGCGCCGGCGGTCCTGCTGGCGCAGGATGCCGACTATGTCGACCTCGACGGCCCGCTGCTGCTTGCGGCCGACCGGCACCCGGCGCTGCACTATTACGGCTCGACCGTCTCGCCGCCGCAGCCCTCGCTCTGGGGCTGAGCACCGGCCACCTTAAACGGTTGGGCGAAGGCATTTTGCCGCAGGCGCACTCGACGCAGGCCGTCCGGTGCTCTACCCAAGGCGGGCAAAGGGCACGCGTCGGGGGAGAGTTTTCATGGCAGACGGCGGACAGGACAAGGGCTTGCCGAGCGCATCGGACCTTGAGGAAAACGCCCTCTTCTTTCACCAGTTTCCAGTGCCCGGAAAGCTCGAAATCCGCGCGACCAAGCCGCTCGGCAACCAGCGTGATTTGGCGCTTGCCTATTCGCCCGGCGTTGCGGCGCCTTGCCTTGCGATTGCTGCCGATCCGGACAAGGCTGCCGACTATACGGCGCGCCAGAACCTCGTTGCCGTGGTCTCCAACGGCACGGCGGTGCTCGGCCTCGGCAATATCGGGCCGCTGGCATCCAAGCCGGTGATGGAAGGCAAAGCGGTCCTGTTCAAGAAATTTGCCGGCATTGATGTGTTCGACATCGAGATCGACGCGCCCGACGTCGAGCGCATGGTCTCTGTCGTCTCGGCGCTGGAGCCGACCTTCGGCGGCATCAATCTGGAAGACATCAAGTCGCCGGAGTGCTTCGAGGTCGAGGCACGCCTGCGCGCCATGATGGACATCCCGGTGTTCCATGATGACCAGCACGGCACCGCCATCATCGTCGCGGCGGCAATCCTCAACGGGTTGGAACTGGCCGGAAAATCACTGACCGAAGCGAAAATCGTCACGTCCGGCGCGGGCGCTGCGGCGCTGGCCTGCCTCAACCTGCTCGTCTCGATGGGCGCGCGGCTTGAAAACATCATCGTCACGGATATCGACGGCGTGGTTTTCAAGGGCCGGCCGATCCCGATCGATCGCTGGAAGGCGGTTTACGAGCGCGAAACGGACAAGCGCACGCTTGCCGAGGCGATCATTGGCGCCGACGTGTTCCTCGGCCTGTCGGCGGCGGGCGTCCTGAAGCCGGAATATCTGGAAGCGATGGCCGAGCGGCCGCTGATCATGGCGCTTGCCAATCCGGTGCCGGAGATCATGCCGGAACTGGCGCGCCTAGCACGGCCCGATGCGATGATCTGCACCGGGCGCTCCGACTTCCCCAACCAGGTCAACAATGTCCTCTGCTTTCCCTACATCTTTCGCGGTGCGCTCGATTGCGCCGCCCGCTCGATCAACGAGGAGATGAAGATTGCCGCCGTGACGGCCATCGCCCAACTGGCGCGCGAAGAGCCCTCCGACATCGCCGCACGCGCCTATTCCGGCGAAAGCCCGATCTTCGGGCCGGATTACCTCATCCCTTCGCCGTTCGACCAGAGGCTGATCCTGCGCATCGCGCCCGCTGTCGCCGACGCTGCCGCCCGCAGCGGCGTTGCACGCCGGCCGATCACCGACATGGCTGCCTATCGCGACCGGCTGAACCGCTTCGTTTTCCGCTCAGGCCTGGTGATGAAGCCGATCATTGCGGCGGCACAGGCTGCCGGCATGCGCTCGATCATCTATGCCGATGGCGAAGACGAGCGCGTGCTGCGCGCCGCCCAGATCATTCTGGAAGACGGGCTTGCCAAACCGATCCTCGTCGGGCGTCCCGACGTGATCGAGACACGCCTGAAGCGCTTCGGCCTGCGCATCCGTCCGGGCAAGGACTTCGAAATCGTCAATCCGCAGGATGATCCGCGCTACCGCGACTATGTCGATCATCTGGTCAGCATCGGTGGTCGCCAGGGCTTCACGCCGGACTATGCCCGCACGCTGGTGCGCACCAATGCCACCGTCATCTCGGCGATCGCGCTGATGCGCGGCGATGCGGACGCCATGATCTGCGGCCTGGACGGGCGCTACGAGCGCCACCTGCGCACGGTCCAGTCGATTGTCGGCATTCGCGAAGGCGTGCGCGATTTGTCTGCGCTCTCGCTGCTGATTTCCGGGCGCGGCATGACCTTCTTCACCGACACCTATGTGACGATCGAGCCCAGCGCCGAGGAGATCGCTGAAATGACGATCCTCGCCGCCGAGGAAATCCGCCGTTTCGGCATCGTGCCCAAGGCCGCGCTGTTGTCCCATTCCAACTTCGGCTCACGCGACAGTGCATCGGCCGCCAAGATGCGAAGGGCCGTCGAATTGCTGCATGCGCAAGCCCCGGACCTTTGCGTCGATGGCGAAATGCATGCCGACAGCGCGCTGAACGAGGAATTGCGCAACCGCGTCTACCCGCATTCGATCCTGAATGGAGAAGCCAATCTGCTTGTGTTCCCGAACCTTGACGCCGCCAACATCACGGTCAACGCGGTCAAATGCATGACCGAGGCCTTGCATGTCGGGCCGATCCTTTTGGGAACAGCCCGCCCGGCGCATGTGCTGACGACGTCGGTCACATCGCGCGGTGTTGTGAACATGAGCGCGATTGCCGCTGTTGAAGCGGCGCAACTGAAAGAAACGCCCTGACTTAATCTTTTGGCCGCATTTTGCTGCCAAGACATGAGCGGGTCAGGGTGTTCTGCATATGGTTTCCGCTTCGCGTCGCATCTCCGGGTTTCTCGGTCGCACCTTGGCGGCAGCGGCGACCCTGTTGGCGCTTGTGGCCGTACCCGTATCCGATGCCCATGCCCAATCATCCTCCTGCCGGTCGCTGAAAGCCGAATACGCCGCAGCGCAACGTGGTGGGACCGGAAGTGCCCGGGCACGCCAGTACGCCGATGCCGCGCGGCGCCAAGCCTCCGAAATCCGTCGCGCCGAATCTGCGGCACGGCGCGCCAACTGCGGGCGCTCCAATGCAGGCGAATGCCGGCAGTTGAACGCGACGATCGCGCGCATGCGGGCCAACCTTGCCAAGCTTGAACGTGAGACAGCCCGTTTGTCCGGCGGCGCATCGCGCGGGCAACTGGCTCGCATCCGGTCGCGCATGGAGGCGGCTTGTGCGCCATCATCTGCGCCGAAACGCGAGGTCATTGCCCGGCGCGACCCAGGCATCCGCCAACCGGCGGTCAAACCGGCCCGCAAGCCCCTGTCGCAGGAAACACCGGCCGTGAGCGGGCGCGCAGGAATGACGCTCCTGCCGGGAGGCGCCGGTTTTGCTGTCGCACCAAATGGAACCGGCAATTTGCGCACGGTGTGCGTGCGCACCTGTGACGGTTATTTCTTCCCGGTCTCGTTTGGCGCAGGCCCCGGTCAGGTCGCTCGCGATTCTGCGGTTTGCGCGGCCCTTTGCCCGTCTGCCGAAACGGTTCTCTTCACCCAGCGTATCGACGATGAAGAGATCGCCAACATGACGTCGATTGACGGAATGCCCTATGGCAAGCTGCCGAATGCGTTTGTCTACCAGAACGCCGGGCGCAACCCGAAATGCACCTGCGGCCGGGCTGACCCGTCTGCGATCGGCGTTGCCGGCGTGACCAGCGCGCAGCAGAAACCGGTCGAGGGTGAAACTGTCGCCACGTCTGAACCGGATATGCCGCTTCCGATACCTGCTTCACGCCCGGACCTTGCCGCTGACCCGGAAACGGCCGCCAATGCCAAGGCCGGGTTGACGCCGTCAGGAGCAGGAGAAATCGCCGGAGCTGTCAGCGTCGGGGAGGTCTATGACCTTGCCGACGGGCGCAAGAATGTCAGGGTCGTCGGCGGAGAATTTCTTCCCGACCCAGAAACGGCAATAGATCTGCGAGCTCCGGTCCCGACGCCCGACCTGTGAGGGCAATGCGCAGCGGCATGAACAGCGCCCTGCCCTTGCGGCCTGACGCCAGCTTGGCCGCATCGGTCCACACTTTCCATGTCGCAGGCGTCACCTCGCCTTCGGGAAACTGGTCAAAGGCCATACGGCAGAATTCGAGGTCTTCGGCATCGGTGGCAACCGCCGTGTCCGGACCGACAGTGACGATCTGCCACCACTGCGCCGCATCGCCGACCTTGGCGCAATTGTCGCGCACGGCCAGCCAAAGGCCTTCCGCTCGCGGATCGTCCACATCGACACCGGCTGCGGCAAGCGCCTGACGGGCCTGCGAAAACGTCTTGCCATGCACCAGTGGCGCGTTCAGTGCATCAAGATCGGCCGGATCGAACTTTGCCGCCGATTTCGACGTCGCCGCGATCTCGAACCGCTCGGCAAGCGCCTCAAGCGAGGGCAATGCCTCGACCTGCGCCGAAGAGCCGGTCAGGACCGCAAGACTGGCAACTGCCATCGGCTCATAGCCGCTTTCGGCAAGGCTTTTGACCGACAGGGCGCCGGTGCGCTTGGAAAGGCCCTCGCCGGTCGCCGTCGTCAGAAGATTGTGGTGGCCGAAACGCGGTGCATCCGCACCCAGCGCCGCAAACAGCGCCATCTGCACCCCGGTATTGGTCACATGGTCGTCGCCGCGGATCACATCGGTGATGCCGAACTCGATGTCATCGACGACAGACGGCAACGTGTAGAGAAACGTGCCGTCCTCGCGCACCAGCACGGGATCGGACAGCGAGGCAAGATCGACCGTCTGCGGGCCGCGCACCAGATCATCCCAATGGATTTCGGTTCGCTGCGTGGCGAACGGGTCGCCGCCATGGTTGGGCAACAGGAAACGCCAATGCGGCTGGCGGCCTTCGGCCTCGTATGCGGCGCGCTCGGCGTCGGTGAGCTTCAGCGCCTCGCGGCCATAGACCGGTGGCAGCCGGCGCGACAGCAGGATCTTGCGCTTGCGCTCGATCTCGTCGGCGGTCTCGTAGCAGGGATAAAGCAGCCCGGCCGCGATCAACCGCTGTTGGGCATTCCTGTAGCGGTCCATCCGTGCGGACTGGTACTCGATACGGTCCGGCACGATGCCAAGCCAGACGAGATCGGCGGCGATCTGGTCGGCATATTCCTGCCGCGAGCGCGCCGTGTCCGTATCGTCAAAGCGCAGGATGAAGGTTCCGCCCTCGCGCAGCTTGACAAGCCAATTGAACAGCGCGGTGCGCGTATTGCCGATATGGATGTGGCCGGTCGGCGACGGCGCAAAGCGGACAGTGACAGTCATGGGCGTGTTCCTGACAGAATTGGCCGTCTCATGCCAGACCCGGCCGCGCCGGATCAAGCTCAACGCCCGCCCGCGCACGGGCAATCACATGGCGCCCGACCGGGGCGACGAGGGCGGCTGCAGTCAGGGCAAACAGCGCCAGCGCGACAATCTGGATGTCGAACGAGACACCCGTGTCGATCAGCCAACCGGACAGGCCCGGCCCGACGGCGGTGGAAAACACCATGGCCCCGGTGATCATCGAGCGTACGGCGCCCAGATGTTTGGTGCCGTAGATCTCCGGCCACAGCGCACCGTAGATCGTCGCGGCCATGCCGAAGCATGAGCCGGCAATCGCCATGAAAACGAACAGCGCTGCAAAATCATGCCAAAAGGCGAGCGTCAGCGCAGCGGTACCAAGCAGCGCCAGCATTAGCGGCAACAGGGTTGCCGAGCCAAGCCGGTCGACCAGCCGCCCGGACACCATGGTCGAGACAATAGCAAACCCGGCAAGCACCGGCGTTGCCACGGAAAATCCGGTGATGTCCCAACCGCGCTGCTCGACCATGTAGACCTGGTGGAAGAACAGGATGGTGCCGATCACCGGCGGCGCGAGCACCGCTGCCATCAGGGGATAGAACCACGGATCACGCAGCACTTCGCCACGCGTCCACTGGCGGCCCTGAACAGCGCCTGCGGCAGCGCCCCCGACATGGCCTTGAGGCTCGCGCCCCTTGGCAAAGCTCCACAGGATCACCGGCAAGGCAATGACGAGGATGGCGACCGCCCCGGCAATCCATGATCCGCGCCAGCCGAAGCTGACGGCCAGCGCGACGAAGGTCAGCGGCATCAGCGCTTCGCCGACCTGGTGGCCGAGCGCGGCAATCGACACGGCACGGCCACGATTGGCGCTGTACCAGCGGCCGATCGCCGTAAAGGCCGTGTGCGGGAAAAGCCCCTGCCCGAACAGGCGCAGCCCGATGATGGCAAGCCCGACTGTCCACACAGAATGGGCAAACGCCATCAGCACCATCGCCGTGGCAAGGCCAAGGCCCGCAAACACCGCAAACCGCACAACCGGCACCCTGTCGATGAAGGCGCCGACATAGGGCAGCAACGCCGCGCTCGCGAGCGTCGCGATCATGTAGATGAAGCCGAAATCGCCATTGGAAAGCGAGAGTTCCTCGCGGATATGGCCCGACGAAAGCGAGATCAGGAAGGTCTGGCCGTAGCTGGAAAACAGCGTGCAAACGAACCCGCCGGCCAGCCAGCGCCCGTTGCGCGCGATGAAGGAGAAATCGGTCATGGGACCTGCAAGGATTGGGTTCGGCCTTGATGGCGAGCCGACCGATGCAAGTTTCGCTCCGGTCGGATGACCGGTCATCCGGGAATGGATGCGCGGTGTAAAGCCTAATCCAACCGGCCGTTGACGTATTTGTGGATCAGCGAATTGATCAGCGTCTGGTAAGGAATGCCTTCTTCCAGCGCCTTGGCTTTCAGACGCGCCAGATCGGGTTCAGGCACCGAAATCGAAATGCGCTTGCGCTTCGGGTTGAGCGTGTTGCGCGCGACTTCACGCAGCCACTCTTTCCACTGCTCCTGATCCGGAACATCGACCCATTCACCGCGTTCGGTTGAAGCGATCAATTCTGCTTCTTCCTCGTCGGTCATTTCATAAATTTTGTCCGTCAGCTTCGCCATCAATGGTCACCTTTGCCAAGATATGCAGCAGTTGCTTTCCGCGACGGGTACAAGGTCTTCAGAAAAAGGCCACCGGGTTCCCTGACTGCGGGCACGACATAGGCGTAGCCTCTGATCGCAACAACCACCTGTACCTGATACGCGTATTTTTCGGTGTTTGGATGGGCGCGAAATACAAGAAAGCCGTCCCGTTCCAGAGCCTCCACCACATCAGCAAAGCCGATCCCGTGGGTTACCCGCAGACGTTCATCTTTCGCCGCATTCCACCTTGCATTCATAAATTAATCCATATCCGATATATATTCAATCGCGATCCCGGAACCGGTTCGTGATCGGATAGCGCCGGTCCCGTCCGAAATTCTTGCCGCCCACCTTCACGCCCGGAGGCGCCTGCCGCCGCTTGTACTCGGCGATGTAGACGAGGTGTTCGATGCGCCGCACGGTCGCTGCGTCATGGCCACGGGCGAGGATGTCGTCCACGTCTTCCTCGAGGTCCACGAGCCCGCGCAGGATATCGTCCAACACCGGGTAGGGCGGCAGGGAATCCTCGTCTTTCTGGTCTTCGCGCAGCTCGGCCGAGGGCGGCTTGGTGATGATCCGTTCCGGGATCACATCGCCGTGGGGGACAAGCGCGCCCGGCGGTATGTTGGCATTGCGCCATTTCGTCAGTTCAAAGACTTCCGTCTTGTAGAAATCCTTCAGCGCATTGTAGCCGCCGCACATGTCGCCGTAGAGCGTCGCGTAGCCGACCGCCATCTCGCTCTTGTTGCCGGTGGTGACCACCATGTGGCCGAACTTGTTGGAGAGGGCCATCAGGGTCACCGCGCGCAGGCGGGACTGGATGTTTTCTTCGGTGATGTCCGGCGCCTTGCCCGCAAAGGCGGGGGCGAGCATGCCGCCGAGCGCCTCCACGCCGGGATGGATCGGGATCGTGTCATACCGGCAGCCGAGCGCCTCGGCGCAGGCCCTGGCGTCGTCGAGGCTGTCGGTGGAGGTGTATTTCGACGGCATCATCACGCACCAGACCTTGTCCGGCCCCAGCGCGTCGGCGGCAATCGCCGCGGTGATCGCCGAGTCGATGCCGCCCGACATGCCGAGCACGACGCCGGGAAACTTGTTCTTGCGCACATAGTCGCCGAGGCCTTGCATCGCGGCGCGGTATTCTGCCGCCCAGCCTTCAAGGTCCGCCGCGCAGCCTTTCCCGAGCCCGGCAAACTGCTTCGTGGACGGATCAAACTCGACGAGGGCGCAGCCTGTCTCGAACTGGCCGACGAGGCCGCAGCGCGCGCCGTGGGTGGAATTCGTCGCATACGAGGCGCCATCGAAGACCAGCTCGTCCTGTCCGCCCATCTGGTTGACGAAGAGGTAGGGCAGACCAAGGTCCGCCCAGCGGTCGAAGGCCCGCGCGCGCTCATCCTGGATGGCCCGGCGCCAGGGCGAGGCGTTGGGCACCAGCAGCACATCCGCCCCCGCCGCCTTCGCC
>JBGSWL010000131.1:0-14740 GCA_041752455.1 Roseitalea sp.
CCCGCTTTGCCGCCAGCGCCTTGGACGAGCAGCCCGACGTGGTTGTCGCCACCCGCAATGTCGCGGCGGCAGAGGCGGAACTGGCGCGTGCGCGCCTCGACATGGCCCGCGCCGAAGTGCGGGCACCCATCGACGGGACGATTCTGGACATCAACGCCACGCCGGGCCAGCGGCCGCCTTCCGAAGGCATCATGGAAATGGGCGACATCGACGTGATGATGGCGGAGGTCGAGGTCTGGCAGGACCGGGTCAGTGCCGTCGCAGAAGGCCAGCCGGTCGAACTGGCTGCCGCCGCCTTGCGTGAGAGCCTCAACGGCACCGTTCAAAGCATTGGCCTGATGGTCGGGCGGCAAGGCCTGATCTCGGACGATGCCGCCGCCAATTCCGATGCGCGGGTCATCCGGGTCCTGGTCAAGCTGGACGAGGAATCCTCGCGTCGCGCCGCGCGCTTCGTCGGGCTGGAGGCTGTGGCGCGGATTGACACGGGCCAAGAGGTGAAGGCAGCGCAATGAGCCGACTGTTGCAATGGGTGTTCGGCCGCTTGCCGATCGGCTGGCTGCAACTGACCCACAAACGCGGGCGGTTCATCGCCGCGCTGTCGGGCGTCGCCTTTGCCAATGTGCTGGTGTTTGTCCAGCTCGGCATCATGAACTCGATGGCGACGGCAACCTTGCGCCCCTACGAGTTCTTCAAGGCTGACATCATGATTTCCGCCGCCGATGCCAATGCCTTGGCCGAGGGCGGCAATGTGGCGCGGCAATGGATGCTGCAGGCATTTGGCGATCCGGACGTTGCGGCCGGCATGGGCCTGTTCATTGCCAACGCGCCGTGGGACCGCGGCGAAAAGGATATCAGTTTCACCACTTTCGGCATCGATCCGGGCCAACCGGCGTTTGTTTCGCCGGCAATCGATGCCGACCTGGCTCTCCTGCAGGTTCAGGATGTTGCCTTTCTGGACCGGCTCGCCCGCGGCCTGACGCGCGACGAAGCGGCATTGATTTCGCCGCAGACGCCGTTTTCTTTCGAGACGCAGGGACGCACACTCACCGCGTTGACGACCTTTGCCGGCGGTGGCGGCTTTGGCGGTGACGGCTATATGGTCGTTTCTGATCAGACCTTCCTTTCCATGTTTCCGACCCGCAGTTCCGGAGCACCGGACCACATCCTGCTGCAATTGCGGCCCGGTGCGGACGTTGAAACGGTCGTCAAGCGCCTTCGCACCCTGATCTCCGACGACACGCTGCGCATCCGAAGCTATGGCGATGCGGCGCAGGAGGATCTGACCTACCAGCAGACGAAGCGACCAACCGGCATCATCTTCGGGTTTGGTGTGCTGATCGGTGTGCTCGTGGGGCTGGTCATCGTCTATCAGGTGCTGTCGGCAGACGTGGCGGACCATTTGCGTGAATATGCGACATTCAAGGCGATGGGATACGGGCCGCGCTTCTTTCTCGGAATCGTCGTCGAAGAGGCGCTCGTTCTTGGCCTTCTGGGGTTCATTCCCGGCCTGGCGGTCGGCACCGCGATCCTTGTGTTCATGGGCAAGATGACAACCTTGCCGCTGGCGATGACGCCGACTATGGCGGCGATGGTCTTTGTCGGAACCGTTGTATTTTCCACCCTGTCGGGGGTCTTTGCAACGCGGCGCCTGGCGTCCGCCGACCCGGCGGACCTGTTCTGATGGACATCACCGCGAAAGCGCCGACCATCGTCGAAGTAAGCGGGCTCAACCACTGGTTCGGCACCGGCGAAGCGCGCAAGCAAGCACTCTACGACATCAACCTGGCACTGCCGCGCGGCAGCCTGACGGTCATGATGGGACCGTCCGGGTCCGGCAAGACGACGGTACTGACGCTGATCGGCTGCCTGCGTTCCGTGCAAGAGGGATCGGTGCGCTTGATGGGGCACGAACTGCGGGGCGCAAGCGAAGCGGACTTGACAATGCAGCGCCAGAAACTCGGCTTCATCTTCCAGTCGCACAACCTCCATGAAAGCCTGACGGCGCTGCAAAACGTCATCATGGGCGTGCAGGTGCGCAAGGGCGTTGCCGATGCCCTGGCGCGCAAGGCGGCGATTCGCGCGCTGGAGCTGGTCGGGCTTTCCGACCGTATCAACTACCTGCCAGCCAATCTGTCAGGCGGACAGAAGCAGCGCGTTGCCGTGGCGCGCGCGCTGGTCGGCAATCCCGACATGGTGTTGGCAGATGAACCGACGGCAGCCCTCGACAAGGACAGTGCCGCCGACGTCGTGGACATGCTCAAAGGCCTCGGCGCCGAACGCGGCACGACGACACTTCTTGTGACGCACGACAATCGCATTCTGGATCGCGCCGACCGGATCGTGACGCTGGAAGACGGCCGGATCGTGTGAGATCGGTAGGCCAAGCACTGCCTCTTTTTGAAGTGTTTGACACGCCAAAGCAACTTCGAGGTCCGTTCAACGGATGACTTTGCACGGACTTGCCGAACGACGGTGGCACTCTCAGGTCGATTGCCGGACGACGAGCGTCGGCTCAATCGCCGCGTGCCGCTTCATCGCGTGGCTCGCCGGATCGCGAAGCAATTGGACGATGAGCGTGCCGGCGGTCTGTCCGATCACATGGGCGTTCGGATCGATGGTCGTGATGGCCGGGATGGCGTATGCGCTGACTTCGAATGCGCCGAACCCGGCAACCGCCATGTCGCCGGGAATGGAAAGGCCGAGGCGCTGGAATTCGCTCATCGCCCCGAATGCGGCCCCGTCCGAAACGCACATGACTGCTTCGGTCTGCGGGTGCATCTCGAGAAGCATCCGGGCACCTTCCGCGCCATGCCTTGCTTCGATGGGTGGCTTGCCGAGTGTCACGAGGTGGACGGGTCCAAGGCCTGCCGCTTCCAGTTTCCTGACAAAGCCGCGCCGACGGGCAACACCTCTGGTGTCGTTTTCGGTTTTGCCGCCAATGAAGGCAAAGCGCCGGTAACCGCGGGCGATGAAGTGGTCCGCCATCATCTCGCCGGCGATGGCATTCGAAAACCCGACGGAGTACCCGACAGGCTCTGAAGGTTCGTCCCATGTCTCGATGACGGGGATACGCGCCCTTTCGAGCAGGGTGCGGGCGGCGAGCGTATGGGCACCCCCAGTCACAATGATGGCTTCAGGCTTGCGGCGCAGAAGCTGGCGGATCATCTGCTCCTCTCGGTCGACCTGGTAGTTGGTGTATCCGAGCAGGACTTCGAGATCATGTGCGGCCACCGCATCGGTGAGGCCGCGCACCGTGTCGGCAAAATTCGGGTTGTTGATCGAGGGCACGCAAACGGCGACGAACCCGGTCTTCTTGGTGCGCATTTCCGATGCACCTCGGTCAAAGACATAGCCCATCGCCTCAGCAATTTTCAGGATCTCGTCGCGTCGCTTGTCGCTGACAGAGCCATCCGAACGGAATGCGCGCGACACCGTCATTGTCGAGACGCCCGCTGCACGGGCCACATCGGCCATGCGCGGCGGACTTCCATCTGTAGTCATGTCGGGCTCCCTGCGTCGGTCCTGTGCGGCCGCCTGGTTGTGTCGCCAAAGATGATCCGTGTCGGCAGGCAATGGGACAGGTTTCCCTTGATCCCGTTGATCCGTGCGATGAGGCTTCGGGCACCAAGCGTTCCCATCAGGCGGCGTGGAGTTTCGACCGTGGTGATCCGGCGCGGCAGTACGCTGTTGATGGACAGGCTGTTGAAACCGACAATACCGAGGTCCTCCGGCACCCGCAGGCCGATCTCGGCACAGGCCATCAGACCCGAAAAGGCAAAATGGTCCGACAGGAAAAAAACAATGTCGGGCAGCGGCTCGCCTTCTTCGGCCAGCCGCCTCATGCCGTCAAAACCCGCCTTGTAACCATCGGTGGTGCCGCTCTGCATCGCTCGCGCGTCGGCATGACCTGCCGCATGAAATGCGCCGCGAATGCCGGCGAGGCGCCTTTCCGCCCGTGGGTCGTGGCCGGGCGCAAAGCCGACCCAGGCCGGCCTGCGGTATCCCAAGGCGATCATCTGTTCGGCGATCTGCCGGCCCGCTTCAGCGTGATTGATGCCGACACTTATGTCGATCGGATCGTCGCTGTGCTCCCACAATTCGAGCGTCGGCACTTGGTCCCGCCGGAGAATGCGCTTCACCCGCTCGTCATGATCCGTTCCCGTGAGAACCAGTCCGGCTGGTCGCCAGGGTCGGACCGTGTTGATCCAGTCAACTTCTCGCTGGCGGTCATATTCCGTCGTTGTGACAATTGTCGTGAATCCTGCGCTTTCCAGCGTCGGGCGCATGCCGTCCAGCATGTCGGCAAAGACATCGTTGAACAGGTTGGGAAACGTGACGCCGATCAGGCTCGACTGTACATTGGCCAGTGAACGGGCATTGAGGTTGGGCTGATAACGAAGCCGCTCGGCGATTTCAAAGATCTCCGACCGTTTGGTTTCAGAAACGCCTTCGACCCCGCGCAAGGCACGCGAGACGGTCATGATCGATACGCGCGCTTCGCGGGCCACGTCATCGATATTGACGGTCTTGCCGGTGCGCAAACGCTTCGTCATCGGCCAGTGTGCCTTGACGTTAGCGCTAACGTTGATTCCCGAATTGCCATCTTTCCCCGGCCATCGCCTGCATGTCATTGTTATCGATAACACGACCGCATGTCTCTTGGGAGGGGGTATGCCCGCAATCGTCTTCGACAAGATCGAGAAGAAATACGGGGCGTTTCAGGTCCTGCCGCCGCTTGACCTGTCGTTGAACGATGGAGAGTTCACGGTGCTTGTCGGCCCGTCCGGATGCGGCAAATCGACGACACTGCGTATCCTTGCCGGTCTCGAGACCCTGTCGGGCGGCGAGATCTTCTTCGACGGCAAACCGATCAGCCATCTGGAGCCAAAGGATCGCGACATCGCGATGGTGTTTCAGGATTATGCGCTCTACCCGCACATGAACATTGCCAAAAACATGTCGTTTGCGCTGCGCCTCAAGCGTGTGCCGCGGTCCGAGATTGACGCGAAGGTCAAGCGCGTTGCCGACATGCTCAACATCGGCCACCTGTTGCATCGCAAGCCGGCCGAACTCTCCGGCGGTCAGCGACAGCGCGTTGCCATGGGCCGTGCTCTTGTGCGCGATGCGGGCACATTCCTGTTCGATGAACCCCTGTCGAACCTTGATGCCAAGCTGCGCGCCAAGATGCGCACGGAACTGGCCGAGATGCGCACCACCATCGACAAGAACATGGTCTATGTGACGCACGACCAGGTCGAGGCGATGACGTTGGGCGACCGCATCGTCGTCATGAACCATGGCGTCATCCAGCAGCAGGGTTCGCCTGAAGAACTTTTCAAGCGCCCGGTGAACCGGTTCGTCGCTGGCTTCATCGGCAGCCCGACCATGAATTTTCTCGATGGGGCGATCACCACGCGAGACAGCGTCGCGGTCGTTGCCGGGGATGGCTATGTCCTGCCCCTGCCGGACGAACTGGCGCGGCGCGCCGAGGCGCATGGGCAAAGTGCCGTCAGCGTCGGCATCCGTCCGTCATCCTTCAGCACGGATCCGGCTGCCGGTGCACCAATTCACCTGCGCGTGACCGTCTCCGAATATCTCGGTTCCACCTCGGTCCTGGTTACCCACTGCGGCAGTACGGAATTGCTTGTCGAGATGCCCAGCGACGGACCGGTGCGGGCAGGCAGCACAACCCATTTCTCGGTGAAGACCGATGAAATCATGCTCTTCGATCGCAAGACCGAAAAGCGGATCTGAACGGCGTTAGCGAAAGGGAGGAAACCACATGCTAGAATTGTTCAAGAAGGCCGGTGCCACCGCAACGGCACTGTTGGCAATGGCGGGTATCGCACTTGCCAACCCCTATGAGGAATTTGCCGGAACGACGCTTGTCATCAACGTGCCCGCGCATCCGCACTACAATGCCATGATGGCGGTGCTGCCCGAATTCACCAAGGAAACCGGCATCAACGTCGAAGTTGATCAACTTGAATATCTCAAGATGCGCGAGCGCCAGACGCTCGAACTGACCAAGCCCGCCGGCGACTATGACCTGATTTCCTATGTCGTGTTCTCCAAGGCCGACTATGTGTTCGCAGACCAGTTGGAAAATCTTGCCCGTTTCTTCATGAACCCGAAGCTGGCTGACCCGACCTATGACGCGGCCGATCTCATTGATGGTTATGTGCAGAATATCGGTGTAGCCGGCGGTGAAAAAGGCTACTTGCCCGGAGTGACCGGCTCGCTCTTCGGCATTCCGTACGGGTCGGAAACCTCAATCCTTGCCTACCGCAAGGACATTTTCGAAAAGCACGGTCTCAAGGTTCCCGAAACCTATGACGAACTGCTCGACATCACCTGCAGGATCCCCGAACTGGAACCGGGCATGGGCGGCATGGCCTCCCGCGCGGCATCCGGTCACCATGCAGCCCATGCGTTCCTGCTGCATCTTGCCCCTCTGGGCGGCCGCGTGTTTGACGCCACCTGGCAGCCGATCATCAACAACGAGGCGGGCCTTGCCGCCGCAAACGCGCTGAAGAAGATCGTCGATTGCGGTCCGCAGGGCGGCACGACCTTCGGTCCGGCAGAAGCAGCGGCCGCGTTCTCGCAGGGCCAGGCGGCCATGTTCATGGACTCCATCGCCTTCGCTGCAAACTTTGAAGACCCGACCAAGTCGACGGTTGCCGGAAAGGTCGGTTATGCGCTCCATCCCATGGGTGTGCGCCGCGGCTCGCAGACCGGTGGCTTCGGGATTGCCATTCCGAGGAATGCCAAGAACAAGGAAGCAGCGTTCCTGCTGATGCAGTGGCTGACCTCCAAGAGGGGCGACAAGCTGGTTGCCATGGCCGGAGGCAACCCGTCGCGCTTCTCGACCTATGCCGACGCCGAAGTGCAGGCCAAGTTCCCTTATTCGGCAACCTTTGGTGAAGCACTGAAATATGCCGATCCCGACTGGCGTCCGATCATCCCGACCTGGGGCAAGATCAACGCCGACATCGGCACCACCATGTCGCAAGTCTTGACCGAAGGTCTTGACCCCAAGGCAGCACTCGACGGCATTGCCGAGCGTGCCCGTGCCACCATGGCGGAAGCCGGCTTCTACACCTGGCAGTAGCCGGGACGGCAGGCGGGACCATCGATCCGAGCGGATTGCGGTCCCGCCGATCACCAGGGATTTTCATCGAAACGGCTGGTACCACACCATGCAGATCGCCCGCGCCAACCGGCTGACGCCTTACCTGTTCCTGGCACCAGCAGCGGCCATTCTGGTCGTCGCGCTTCTCTATCCGGTCGGGTACATGGTCTATGCCAGTTTCCTGAACTGGAACCCGAGCCAGCGCATCGGCGAGGCCGAGTTCGTCGGCCTGCGCAACTACGGCAACCTTTTCTCGGATGCCGCCTTTCTTGAGAGCTTTCTTGTAACGCTGCGCTTTGCTGCCGTCGTGGTGACCATCGAGATGATCCTCGGGGTCGGCCTCGCGCTGCTTTTGGACCGCAGCATTCGCGGCATGGCGCTTTTGCGTACCATCTTCATCCTGCCGATGATGATCGCGCCCATCGTGGTCGGCCTGATGTGGCGCTACATGTACCACCCGACGGTCGGCATCTTCAACCGGACGCTCCAGAACCTTGGTCTTGATCCTGTGCCCTGGCTGTCGGATGGCAACTGGGCCTTTGCCTCGGTGGTGATTGCCGATGTCTGGCAGTGGACACCGTTCATCTTCATCCTGTCGCTCGCTGCCCTGCAATCCCTGCCGCAATCGGCAATGGAGGCGGCGCGGATCGACGGCGCCAATGGCTGGCAACTGGTATTCCACATCAAGCTGCCGCTGATGATGCCGGTGCTGATCGTCACGCTGCTGTTGCGCCTGATCGACGCGTTCAAGGTGCTCGAGGTCATTCTGGTGATGACCAACGGAGGCCCGGGCCTGTCGACCGAAATCCTTGCCCTGCGCATCTCGAGAACAGCATCGGAATTCCGCGAACTCGGCACTGCCGCAGCCATGTCCAACATTCTCCTTGTCATGCTGATGGCGCTGACGCTGGCAATGTTTCTTTACAACAAGCTAGCCGAAAAACGCGCGGCGCGGCTTCGCGCAGCGCAGGAGGAAGACCTGTGAGCAATTCCGTAACCTCGCGCACCAGCCCCGGCTACTACATGCTGATTGTCCTGCTGATCGTCATGTCCGCCGGACCGATCGCCTTGATGCTCGCCACTTCGCTGCGCCTCAACGTCGACATCATGTCGGCGACCTCGTCGATCTTTTTCTTTCCGACGATCCGCAACTATGAGACCGCCTTGTGCGACATGCTCTGGTATGCGCCGGCCCATGTCGAATATTGCGATCCGACCTTCGGCCGTGCACTGGTCAATTCGCTGATCGTTTCCATTGTCTCAACCGCCCTGACCCTCGTCATCGGCTGCATGGCCGCCTATGCGCTGGTCCGGTTCCGCTTCATGGGTCGTGACACGGTCTCGCTGACGACGCTCCTGCTGCGTATGGTTCCACCGGCGGTGCTTCTTGTGCCGGTGTTCGGGATCTGGTCATTCCAGTTCCATCTCGACGGAACCCGCGCGGGCGTCATCCTGATCTATGTGGCGATGAACCTGCCATTCGTCATCTGGATCCTGCAGAGCTTTATCGTTCAAGTGCCAATCCAGCTCGAAGAAGCGGCCAAGATGGACGGGGCGGGCCCGTTCGCCATCTTCTTTCTCGTGGTCCTTCCGGTCATCAAGCCAGGCCTTGCTGCGGCCGCGATCTTCACCTTCCGCATCGCCTGGAACGAGTTCCTTTTGGCCAATGCGCTTGCTGATCGCTCCACGAGAACCGTGCCGGTGACCATCGTCAATTCGCTCACCGAATACGACATTGACTGGGGGGTGATCATGGCCACCGGCATGCTGCTCGCCATCCCGCCTATCCTCTTCACGTTCTTTGCCTCGCGCCAGATCATCACCGGCATGACCGCCGGTGCGGTGAAGGGCTGAGCCATGCTGGACTGGCTGCTGGCGCCACTTGATCCGTCGCGCGTGCATGATGTGGGATTCCATCTGTCATGGCATGCCCGGATGATGGTTGTGGCGTGGGGCTTTCTTGTGCCGATCGGGGTCCTCTCGGCGCGTTACTTCAAAATCCTGCCGAACCAGAAATGGCCGGAGGAAGTGGACAACCGGACCTGGTGGAACATCCACCGCAGTTGCCAATACACGGCGGCAGCGCTCACGGTTGTAGCGATCGTGACCATACGTCTTGCTCCGGAAATTACCTGGAGCGAGGGGGTCCACCATCTGCTGGGTTGGACTGTGGTCACATTCACGGTGCTCCAGGTCGGGGGCGGCCTGTTGCGTGGCACCAAGGGTGGACCCGGTCATCCCGGACCAGACCGCACACTTCGCGGCGACCATTATGACATGACACCGAGGCGGATCGCCTTCGAGGTGATGCACAAGATGGCAGGCTATGCCGTTCTGCTGGTCTCCGTGGTGGCCATAACGTCTGGCATGTGGCAGGCAAACGCACCGCGTTGGATGCCGCTGGCAATGGTCCTCTGGTGGTCATGCTTGGCACTGGCCGCATTCTGGCTGCAGCGGCGCGGCATGTGTGTTGATACCTATCAGGCACTGTGGGGCCCCGATCCGGTGCACCCCGGCAATCGCCGCGACCGGCTGATCGGCCTTGGTGTCAGGCGGCGCGGTGAAGCCTCGGGCAGGGAGCACTAGCCATCAACCTCTCACAAGGGCTCGTAGAGGTTGGCCGACGTCACATGATGGTGGATACGGCCGTCGAAATACGCTGCCACGATCTCGCCCGTCACCTCCCGTGACTGCGCGCGCACGGGACTTGCCAGCGCCCGTTCAAGCGCCGCGCGGTCCGGATAGCTGATCGCAAGGATCAGCGGAAATTCCGGCGCGCCTTCGTCCCGTTCCTCGCCGAACATGACCCGCACTTCCGATGCTCCGGCAAACTGGCACCAGAGTGGCACCAGACGCTCGATCACGGCGGAACGGAAAGCGTCTGTCTTGCCCTCGCGGACGGTTCCTTCAAACAGGGCATAACGGGTGATCATCTGAGCGCCTCCGGGTTGGCTCCATTGAAGTATTCGATCAGCGCCGCCTGATCCTCGCCGCCAAAGCCGGCAGCTGTCATCAGCCGGTGCACTTCAAGGCACACGGCGGTCATCGGCATCGGCGTATTGGTCTGGCGGGCGAGATCCTGCACCATGGCAAGGTCCTTGACCATGTTGTCGATGCGGCCCGTGCGCCGGAAATCCTTGGCCACATAGCGGGGCATGTATTCTTGCAGCAGGGCGCTGTCGGCGCGACCGCCCTTGAGCGCCTCGGGAATGCGCGCCGCATCGACACCGGCGTCGAGCGCCAGCTTTGTCGCTTCTGCCACGGCGAGGAATCCGAGGCCGCAAAGCACCTGGTTGATGAGCTTGGTCGCCTGGCCCGCGCCAGCCGGTCCCATATGGGTGAAGTTGCCCCAGACCTGGCGCAGGACGTCGCGCGCATCGGCAACGTCATTTGCCTCGCCGCCCGCCATCAGCGTGAGCTGACCGGCCAGAGCTTTGGGTGCACCGCCCGACAGCGGGCAATCCACCCAGCGCAATCCACGTTCTGCCGCCATCGCAGCAAGCCTGCGCGTGGCATCGGGTTCGATGGACGACATGTCGATGACCAGTGTTCCGGGCCGGGCATCCTCGGCAGCGCCCTTGTCTCCAAAGACGGCCATTTCCACGATCCGCGAGGCGTTGAGGCTGGTGATGATGGCCTCGCTTGCCGCGCCGGCCTCGGCTGCGCTGGGAGCCGCGATGGCGCCCTTGGCGACAAGCTCGGCGACCCGGTCCTTGTCGAGGTCGAAAACATGCAGCCTGGTGCCGGTTTCCAGAAGCCGTGTTCCGATGGCGCCGCCCATGGCACCGGCTCCAATCAGTGCGACTGTGTGGCTCATGACGGTCTCTCCCCCAATGCGGAAACGATGGCGTCCACGACGGCATCGCGCGAGCCGCTGATATCGATGGTCATCGCCGTCTCGTCCGCACAGGGCGGTTCCAGAGCGGCGAACTGGCTGTCGAGCAACGCGACGGGCATGAAATGGCCGCGCCGTGCGGCCATGCGCTGTTCAATCATGGCGCGCGATCCCGAAAGATGGATGAAGCAGACATCGCCGCCGCAGGCGGTGCGAATCGTGTCGCGATAAGCGCGTTTGAGCGCCGAACAGCCGATGGCAGCAGGTCCGGGCGTGTCACGCAGGCGCTCGCCGACCAGCCGCAGCCAAGGCAGGCGGTCGTTGTCGTCGAGCGGAATTCCCGCTGACATCTTGGCGATATTGGATGCCGGATGCAGGGCATCGCCATCCTCGAATTGCCAGCCGAGACGGGTGGCGAGTGCTTCGCCGACGCTTGTCTTGCCGCAGCCGGCGACACCCATGATGACAAACTTGGCCGATCGCATCACAGCGACGCCGTGATGCCGCCATCGACATAGATTGTCTGGCCGTTGACGAAGTTCGAAGCGTCAGAGGCGAGGAAAATACAGGCACCCTGCAATTCCTCCACGCGGCCCCAGCGCCCCGCCGGCGTGCGCTTCTCAAGCCAGGCGGAAAATTGCGGGTCGGCGACGAGTGCAGCGTTGAGGGGCGTATCGAAATAGCCCGGCGCGATCGCATTGCAGTTCAGTCCGTACTTGGCCCAGTCGGTCGCCATGCCCTTGGTCAGGTTGGAGACGGCACCTTTTGTCGCCGTATACGGCGCGATAGACGGGCGGGCGAGGCTGGATTGCACCGAGGCGATGTTGATGATCTTGCCGGTACCGCGGGCAATCATGTGGCGCGCCACAGCCTGGCCGACATGGAAAACCGAAGCCACATTGGTCTGCAGCAATCGTTCGAATGCGTCGGCCGGAAAGTCCTCCAGCGGTGCGCGATACTGCATGCCGGCATTGTTCACGAGAATGTCGATGGCACCGTGGTCACGCTCGTAACCATCGACGGCCGCACGAGCCCCGTCGTGATCGGTCACGTCGAAGGCCAGCAGGCCGCAATCCCCGCCAAGCTCGGCACCGGCCGCTTCCAGCTTGTCGCGGTCACGACCGTTGAGGACCAGCCGCGCCCCGGCCAACTGCAGACCCTTGGCCAAGGCCAGACCGATCCCCTGCGACGAGCCGGTGACCAGTGCAGTGCGCCCCGTGAGGTCAAACAGTTTCATGGGTTCCACCACCTCTTTTCTACTCGACAAGCCTGAAACTGCGTATATGTTATCGATAACATTATCAAGCGTCCGAAAGGCGGAAAACGTGGCCAAGCCTGAAATCCTGCAAATGGGCGCCTATCCGGCATGGGATGAAGAACCACTTGCCGAGGCCTTTGCCGTGCATCGCTACTTCGAGGCAGGGGACAAGGCGGCGTTCCTGGCCGATGTCGGCACCAACATACGGGCCATCGCGACACGCGGCGATCTCGGCGCGTCTGCCGCGGTCATCAACGCGCTTCCGGCGCTGGAAATCATCAGTGTCTATGGTGTCGGCTATGATGCCGTCGATCTCGATGCCTGCCGGGCGAAAGGCGTTCGCGTCACCAACACGCCGGACGTCCTGACCAAGGATGTGGCCGACCTCGCCATCGCGATGATGCTCGCGCGCGGCCGGTCCGTCGTGCAAGCCGAAGACTGGGTTCGCTCGGGCAACTGGAAAGCAAGCGGCATGTTCCCGCTGCAGCGCCGCCAGCATGGCCGCCGCGCCGGCATACTGGGGCTTGGCCGGATCGGCTACGAAATCGGCCGGCGACTGGTGCCATTTGACATGGACATTGCCTATTCCAGCCGCGCAGAGAATGCGCAGGGCAAGGCGCAAGGCTGGACCTTCATGGCCGATCCGCTCGACCTGGCGCGCCATGCAGACGTCCTGTTCGTCGCCTGTGCGGCCACCGCGCAGACGCGCCATATCGTCAACCGTCAGGTGATCGAGGCAGTTGGCCCGGACGGCATGATCATCAACATCTCGCGCGCCGCCAACATCGACGAAGCGGCGCTTCTGGAAGCGCTCGAGACCGGCAAGCTCGGCGCAGCGGCGCTCGATGTCTTCGAAGGCGAACCGGCGCTCGATCCGCGCTTTCTGGAATTGCCCAATGTTCTGCTGCAACCCCATCACGGCTCCGGCACGGTCGAGACCCGCAAGGACATGGGCCGCCTGATGCGCGACAACCTGACCGCCCATTTCGCGGGCAGGCCGCTGCTGACCCCGGTCCTGTGAGGCAAGCATGAAGGCCATCGTCATCCATGCGGCCAAGGACCTGCGCATCGAGGAGCGGGAAGCGGAGGTTCCTGCGCCCGGACAGGTGCGCGTATGTCTGTCGGTCGGCGGTATCTGCGGTTCGGACCTGCACTATTTCAACCATGGCGGTTTTGGCGCAATCCGCCTGCGCGAACCGATGATCCTTGGCCATGAAGTCTCCGGCCTTGTCGAGGCATTGGGGCAGGGGGTCACAGGACTTGCAATTGGTGATCTGGTAGCCGTCTCGCCGTCACGCCCCTGCGGCCACTGCCAGTATTGCGGCGAGGGGCTGTTCAATCATTGCCTGAACATGCGCTTTTACGGTTCGGCGATGCCGTTCCCGCATGTCCAGGGCGCTTTCCGCGAATTGCTGGTTGCCGATGCCAGCCAATGCGTCGTGGCCAATGGTTTGAGCGCTGGCGAGGCCGCGATGGCCGAACCATTGTCGGTGTGTCTGCATGCGGCCCGGCGCGCCGGAGACCTTGCCGGCAAGCGCGTGCTTGTCACCGGATCGGGACCGATCGGAACGCTGTGCGTGCTGGCGGCTCGCGATGCAGGCGCTGCCGAAATCGTCGTCACCGATCTGGCCGATGAGCCGTTGTCCTATGCGACAGCGGTTGGAGCGGATCGCGTGATCAATGTCGCTCGCGATGGTGCGGCGCTTGAAGCCTATTCGGCAGGCAAGGGTACGTTCGACGCGCTGTTTGAATGTTCCGGCGCTGCGCCTGCGCTGCGCTCTGCGATCGCAGCGCTGCGTCCGCGCGGCGTCATCGTCCAACTCGGCCTTGGCGGCGACATGGAACTGCCGATGATGCAGATCACCGCCAAGGAACTGGATTTGCGCGGCTCGTTCCGGTTTCACGAGGAATTTCCCGTTGCAGTCGACAAGATGCGCACCGGCGCCGTCAATGTGAAGCCGCTGATCTCGCACAGCTTTGCTCTGGACGATGCACTGACGGCGTTCGAAACGGCAGCCGACCGGCTACGGTCGATGAAAGCCCAGATCGTGTTTCACGCCTGACCGGGTTCCGGCGCACCGATCATTTCCAGCCACAGATAATAGGCGGCGTGATCGAGTTCGCCGCCGCCTTGGCCATCGACCAGATCGGTAAAGGCCGCGGTCACGGTGCGAGCCAGGGGAAGCTCCAGACCGGCGCTGTCGCGCACGGCTAGCGCATTGCGCAGGTCTTTCAGTTGCGACCAGCTTTTGCCGCCCGGAGCAAAATCACGCGCGCACATGCGCTGACCGTGCAGTTCCAGGATCCGGCTCTCGGCAAAGCCGCCACGCAGCGCCTCGCGCACCTTGGAGGGATGGCAGCCCGCACTTTCCGCCAGCTTGAAGGCCTCCGCCACGGCGCCGATGGTCGTTGCGACAATCAGCTGGTTGGCTAGCTTGACGGTCTGGCCCGCACCCGATGGCCCGACATGGGTGACGCGGCCCATGGCCTCGAAGGCCGGGCGTGCCAGGTCGAC
>JBGSWL010000132.1:0-12185 GCA_041752455.1 Roseitalea sp.
GTCGCCATGCCCGGCAGGATCGCTGGCCGAACGTGCTGGCGGCAGGCCTTGGCAGCGAAGTGGAGGTCATCACCGACGGCTTGCGCGGGCGCACCACGGCCTATGACGAGCATCTTGCCGATTGTGACCGCAACGGCGCGCGCATTTTGCCGACCGTGCTCTACGCCCACGCGCCGCTCGACCTGGTGATCCTCATGCTCGGCGCCAACGACATGAAGCCGCATATCGCCGGCACCGCGCTGGCGGCGATGCAGGGCATGCGCCGATGTGTCGAACTGGTGCGGATCAATGCGATGCGGGACAGTTCGACGACCCCGCCGCATGTGCTGATCGTGGCCCCGCCGGCGCTGTGCGAGACGGCGGATTTCGAGTTCTCGGCCATGTTTGCCGGTGGCGTCGAGCAGTCGCGGATGCTCGCTTCGTTCTACGCCGATCTTGCCGACGAGCAAGGCGCGGACTTTTTCGATGCAGGGACGGTGGCGCGCACGACGCCGATCGACGGCGTCCACATCGATGCCGAAAACACGCGCGCCATCGGGCGGGCGCTGACACCGATCGTCAAGCTGGTGCTGGGGCTATGATTGCGGCGCGCCGTCGACCATTTGCACGATGGCGTCGCCACCTTGCGTGAGAATGACCGCTACCACGAAGGCGAGCACGATCCGCGTGATTGCCTTTACCGGGCGCATGGTCAGCGCTGACTTTACGGCGGACCAGAGGAAAAGCGCGATCAGCGCCATTCCCGGGACGCCAACATGCCAAGGAAGAGCAAGTATCTTTTCGGGCGAAACGAGTGAGACAACCGGTTCCATGGATCCATCGGGCGATTCAGTTTCGGCAGTCATAGCACCGCGCGGGGCGGCTGTGAAACCGCGTGTGAGCATCGTGTTGCGTCCGGCGACAATCCATGATGCGGCAGACATGGCGATACTCGACAACCTTGCCGGCCACGGCCTTCCGGCAATGCTTTGGCAGGCTGCCGTCGATGCAGGCGAAGCCGATGATGCCTTCGAACACGGCCGAGGCATGATGGCCGACCCGCGAACGCCCTACGGCTACGCCAATGCAGCAATCGCCGAAATCGGCGGACGCACTGCCGGTGCGTCGTCGGGGTATGTCATGCGGGCGGAAACGGGAAGCCAGGCCTACAAGGACGAATCCTTCGAGCCTGTGCTGGCGCTTTTCCGCCAGGCTGTTGGCGATTGGCTGGTGGATTCGCTCGCCGTGTTTCGCGAGGCGCGAGGCATGGGCGTCGGCGCGGCGCTTCTCGACAATCATCTTGCACGCGGCCGTGCGGCCGGTTGCCGCCGCGTGGCGCTCGTCACCGAGGACGGCAATGAGGCCGGGCTGGCGCTCTATCGTTCACGCGGTTTCGAGATTGTGGACCGGCGGCCATACAAACAGATCGTGCCCTGGTTTACTGCCGAAAACTGGGTGCTCATGAAGCGGGAACTCGGCAATGTTTGACGCGGATCAAGGAGTAAATGGCTGCGACGGCTAATCCTTTCACGACATGGAAGGAGAAAAGCATGTCCGATACACCGCATGAACTTGCAGAGGAATTTCCGGAACTGCGCGACAGGATTCACTCGCTCAAGGTGGAAAATGCGCATTTCCGCAAGCTGCATGAGGAATACCACACGCTGAACCGCGAGATTCACCGCGGCGAGACGAATGTGGAGCCGATGGACGATGTGCGCATGGAAACATTGCGCAAGCAGCGCCTGAGGCTGAAGGACGAAATCTACGGGATGCTGAGGGGCTGACAGGTCTCCGCCGGCGTCCCGCCAACCCTGGAGGGAAATGCCGTGGCGGATTACGACGTCATCATCATCGGATCGGGCCCCGGCGGCTATGTGGCCGCCATTCGCGCGGCACAATTGGGCCTGAAGACCGCCATCGTGGAACGCGAGCATCTTGGCGGGATCTGCCTCAACTGGGGCTGCATTCCGACCAAGGCGCTGCTGCGTTCAGCCGAAATCATGGACTACGCCAACCACGCAAAAGCCTATGGCCTCAAGCTGGACGGCACCATAACCGCCGACGTCAAGGCCGTGGTCGATCGCTCGCGCGGCGTTTCAGCCCGCCTCAATGGCGGCATCGGCTACCTGATGAAGAAGAACAAGGTCGATGTGATCTGGGGCGAGGCCAAGCTGTCCGGCAAGGGCACGGTCACGGTCGGTCCGGTCACCAAAAAGCCGATGGAGCCGCAACATCCAATCCCCAAGGGCGTCAAAGGCGAGGGCGCCTACACGGCAAAGCACATCATCGTTGCGACCGGCGCGCGCCCGCGCGCGCTCCCCGGCATCGAGCCGGACGGCAAGCTGATCTGGACCTATTTCGAGGCCATGGTGCCGCAGGCGATGCCGAAGAAGCTTGTGGTCATGGGGTCCGGCGCCATCGGCATCGAGTTTGCCTCGTTCTACAATTCCATGGGTTGCGATGTCACCGTCGTCGAACTGATGGACAGGATCATGCCGGTCGAGGACGAGGAGATCTCGACCTTCGCCCGCAAGCAGATGGAAAAGGCCGGCCTGAAGATCATCACCGGCGCCAAGATCACCAAGGTCGAGAAGAAGGCGGATTCGGTCATTGCCCATGTCGAGGGCAAGGACGGCAAGGTGACGCCGCTGGAAGCCGATCGCCTGATTTCCGCCGTCGGCGTCCAGGGCAACATCGAAAACCTCGGGCTTGAAGCACTTGGCATCAAGACCGACCGCGGTTGCGTCGTCATCGACGGCTACGGCCGCACCAATGTCGAAGGCATTTACGCCATCGGCGATGTCGCCGGCCCGCCGATGCTTGCCCACAAGGCGGAGCACGAGGGCGTCATCTGCATCGAAAAGATTGCCGGTCTGCCGGGCGTTCACGCCATGGACAAGGCGCTGGTTCCAGGTTGCACCTATTGCCATCCCCAAGTGGCATCGGTCGGCATGACCGAGGCCAAGGCGAAGGAAACCGGTCGCAACATTCGCGTCGGCCGGTTCTCGTTTGGCGCCAACGGCAAGGCGATTGCGCTTGGCGAGGATCAGGGTCTGGTCAAGGTCATCTTCGACAAGGACACTGGCCAACTGATCGGCGCGCACATGGTTGGCGCGGAAGTCACCGAACTGATCCAGGGTTTTGTCGTCGCGATGAACCTCGAGACGACCGAAGAAGAGCTGATGCACACGATCTTCCCGCACCCGACATTGTCGGAAATGATGAAGGAAGCCGTGCTTGACGCCCATGGCCGTGTTCTCAATGCCTGAGGCCGAGCGGGAACCGATCACGCTGCGCGGCAAGAGCCCGATGTGGCAGGCCGCCGGCTGGACCGTCTTTCGCTGGTCGGTGATCGGCTTCGGCCTGCTCGGTTTTGCCGGGTCGACGGCGGCGGTCATCGGCACCGGCGGCATCACCCTGAGCGGTCAAGTGGTCACCGGCGTTCCAGCGATAGCCGTGGTGACGCTGGCATGCCTTGTCGCAGGCGCCTTGTTCGGTTCGGTCTGGTTCCTTATTTTCCGCACACTGGCATTGGCATCCGCCAAGTAAGTCAAAAGGCATTCGTTTGATGGTCACCGTCGTCGACACCGTTGAAAAGCGCCCGCGCCATCCCGAAAAGGCGCATCGTCCGGACCAGCCGGTCCAGATGAAGAAGCCGGACTGGATCCGCGTCAAGGCGCCGACCTCCAAGGGCTTTCTGGCAACGCAGGAAATCGTGCGCACGCACAATCTTGTCACCGTGTGCGGCGAAGCCGGCTGCCCGAACATAGGCGAATGCTGGAGCCAGAAGCACGCCTCCTTCATGATCATGGGCGAGATCTGCACGCGGGCCTGCGCCTTCTGCAATGTCGCAACCGGAATGCCGGGGCCGCTCGATCCGAACGAACCGGACAATGTCGGGCGCGCCGTCCATCAGATGGGACTTGCCCATGTCGTCATCACATCGGTCGACCGAGATGATCTGGATGATGGTGGTGCTGCCCATTTCGTGGCGGTGATCGAGGCGATCAGGGCCCACTCGCCGGGCACTACCGTCGAGATCCTGACGCCGGACTTCCTGCGCAAGGCTGGCGCATTGGAAAAGGTTGTCGCGGCACGGCCCGATGTCTTCAACCACAATCTGGAAACCGTTGCCGGCAACTACCTGACCGTGCGCCCCGGTGCGCGCTACTTCCACTCGATCCGCCTGCTGCAGCGGGTCAAGGAACTCGATCCCTCTATTTTCACCAAGTCCGGCATCATGGTCGGCCTCGGCGAGACCCGCAACGAAGTGCTGCAGCTGATGGATGACCTGCGGTCGGCAGACGTCGATTTCCTGACGATCGGCCAGTATCTCCAGCCATCGAAGAAGCATCACAGCGTGATCGATTTCATCACGCCCGATGAATTCAAGGCCTACGAGGCGTCCGCCTATGCCAAGGGCTTTTCCATGGTCTCGGCGTCGCCTTTGACGCGATCATCGCACCATGCGGGCGAGGATTTCGCCAAGCTCAAAGCCGCGCGCGCCGCGCGCGTCAGTGCTGCGGAGTAGGCGATGCCAAAGTTCTCGTCTGTTCGCCATGTGCGTCACAATGCGCAGGACATGTTCGCGCTCGTTGCGGATGTGGAGAGCTACCCGAAATTTGTTCCGATGTGCGAGGCGCTGGCAATTCGATCCTCGCGCGAGCGCGACGGGGTGACGCTTCTGGTTGCTGCCATGACCGTGGGGTACAAGGCGATCCGCGAGACCTTTACCAGCCAGGTCAGCCTCCGGCCGGCAGAGCACGTCATTGATGTGTCCTACATCGACGGCCCGTTCCGCTACCTCGACAACCGTTGGCGCTTTGCCGACAGGGGCGACGGGACGTCCGATGTCCATTTCGACATCGACTATGAGTTCAAGAACCGCATGCTCGGCGCGCTGATGGGCGTGATGTTCGATCGCGCGTTCCGCAAGTTCTCGGAAGCGTTTGAAGCGCGGGCGGACGCGATCTACGGGGTCAGACCCGGTTCAGCCTCAGGCGTCGCCTGAAGGCGGCAAGACTTCGGGCGCAGCAAGGATTGTCTGCTCCGCCATCTGCAGCGCAAAGATCGTCGCCTGACCCCGGATATAGGCGCGACCGTGATTGTCGAAGACATGGCTGACCACAAGGGTGGGCGCCCATGCACAAGCGCAGGCAAACCAGACCAGGCCGACCGGCTTGATGTCCGACCCGCCTGACGGGCCGGCAATGCCCGTGACGGCAACCGTCACATCGGCATTGGAACGCGCCAGCGCCCCTTCGGCCATCGCCGCAGCCACATCGGCAGATACCGCACCGACCGCATCGATCAACGCGCCGTCGACGCCGAGCATCGCGACCTTGGCCTCGTTCGAATACGTGACGTATGACCTGTCGAAGACCGCCGACGATCCCGCCACATCCGTGATCGTAGCGGCAATCATGCCGCCGGTGCAGGATTCCGCCGTTGCAAATGTCAGGTTGCGCTGCGCCAGCGCTTGGCAGACCCGGGCCGCATCCGGCGACACCACATCGAACTGGTTCTCGTCGTGATCGTCATTCATCGCTTGCTTCTCCGGTGCGGTAGACGACGGTCGCCGTGGCAATCGCCGCGATGCCTTCGCGGCGGCCGACAAACCCCATCGTCTCGTTGGTCGTTGCCTTGACCGAGCAGCGCTTGCGGTCAATGCCGAGAACATTGGCCAGCTTTGCACACATCGCTTCACGGTAGGGCGCGATCTTCGGCGCTTCGGCAATGATCGAGACATCGGCGTTCATGACGGTGCCACCGGCCTTGCAAACGACAGAGGCCGCGTGGGCAAGAAAGATGGCTGAAGCCGCGCCGCGCCACTGCGGGTCCGACGGCGGAAAATGATCACCGATATCGCCGGCACTGCAGGTTGCAAGCAGCGCATCGGTCAAGGCATGCATCGCCACATCAGCATCGGAATGGCCGGACAGCGCCCTGTCGTGCGGGATGGCAATACCGCAGAGCGTCACGTGGTCGCCCGGTCCGAACTGGTGGACGTCATAGCCGTTGCCGGTGCGCACATCGGGCAGGGTGGCAGTTGCGCCCGTCAGTTTCTGTTCGGCCATTTCGAAATCCTTGGCATAGGTCAGCTTGCGATTGTCGGGGTCGCCCTCGACGAGCCGGACCGGACGGCCACCCCATTCAAAGACGGCGCTGTCGTCGGTCAGCGTCTCGATCCCGTCGGCAGCCGCTGCTTCATGCAAGGCGAGAATGGCCGCAAGCGGGAAACACTGCGGCGTTTGCGCCGTGTGGAGCGCGCTGCGGTCCACCGTACCGGAGACGAGCCCTGCCGCATCGCCGCGCTTGATCGTCTCGGCGATCGGCACCGCCGGCAACAGGCCGGCGCCAGGATCGTCGCTCGCGGCTCTGAGAATTCTTTCCAGCAAGCCGCGCGACACAAAGGGCCGCGCCGCATCGTGGATCATCACATGGGTCACGTCCGGTTGTGCCTGGGCGAGTGCGCGAAGCCCGCACAGAACCGAACCCTGCCGGGTTGCAGCGCCGAATGTGACGATCAGGTCTTTGGCATCACTGCCAAGCGCATCGGCGAGCAGAGCCTCGTCGTCCGCATGGATGACGACGCAGGTTCGCTCTGGCGCAACGTGATCGGAAAAGCGCGCCAACGTTCGCGCGATGATGGCACGCCCGGCGAGCCGGTGATACTGTTTGGGGCCGCTGTCGAGCCCCGAGCGGGATCCACGACCGGCGGCAACGATCACCAGGCCAAGCGTGACGGCCGGGCCGTTTTCGTTGTTCACATCGTGGTTTACCGTCATGTTTTGCCGCCATCTCATTGGTGCGACATCGTTTATCAAAGCGAGACGATTGCGCAATCGAATCGATCTGTATAAAGAAACGGCACAATGAGCGACTGCATAAAAAACGCGCACAATCACACAGCCGATCCGCTCGCCAAGCCGATGCTGATCGGCGGACATCTGGCGCGCAACCGCGTCTTCCTCGCGCCGATGTCCGGCATCAGCGACGCGCCGTTTCGCGCGCTGGCGTTCCAGTTTGGCGCTGGTCTCGTCGTCAGTGAAATGATTGCCAGCCGGGAGTATTGCTCTGCCAACCGCGAAAGCCGGATGCGCGCCGATTACCATGGCGGCGGGCTGCGGGTGCTGCAATTGGCCGGTCGCGAGGCACACTGGATGGCGGAAGCCGCACGCATCGCCGAAGGCGACGGCGCCGACATCATCGACATCAACATGGGCTGCCCGGCCAAGAAGGTGACTGGTGGCCTGTGCGGGTCGGCGCTGATGCGCGATCCGGACCATGCGTTGTCGTTGATCGAAGCCACGTTGCGCGCGGTGACTGTGCCCGTGACGTTGAAGATGCGCCTTGGCTGGGATGCCGGGATGCTCAACGCCGCCGACATCGCAGCGCGGGCCGAGCAGGCCGGCATTGCCATGGTCACGGTGCATGGTCGCACGCGGGCGCAGATGTATGCGGGCAAGGCCGATTGGGCCGCCGTGCGCGCCGTTCGCGACGCCGTGTCGATCCCGCTGGTCGTCAATGGTGACATTGAGAGCCGTGACGATGCGCTGTCGGCGCTTGAAGCATCGGGCGCTGATGCGGTCATGGTCGGCCGCGCCAGCTACGGTGCACCATGGGCTGCGGGTGTGATCGCAGGCGCCAGTGCCCCCGACGGAGATGCCATCGCCGATATCGCGCTGCGCCACTACTCGGCGATGATCGGACACTATGGAACAGAGCAAGGCGTGCGCCATGCCCGCAAGCATGTCGGCTGGTATGCGCAGAAACACGCCGCCGACCTTCCGGATCTGCCCGAACGGCTGGGCGCCTTGATGGCCGAGACCGATCCCCGGCGTGTGGCAACCGGGCTGCATGATCTGCTGCGTCGCGCCGCTGACGCCGGTCGCCAGACCCCGGTGGAAAAAGCGGCATGACGATGAAAGCCAAGCGCATCAACACCAAGGCGAGAGCCGTGCAGGTGCTCGATACGATCCGCGACCCGGTGATCCTGGTCGATGGAACGGACACGATCCGCTTTGCCAATCTGGAGGCCGAGTACTTTTTCCTGTCGTCATCCAGTCATCTGGAAGGCCGACCGATTGGAGAATTCATCCCGTTTACCAGTCCTTTGCTGGCACTTTTGAAACAAGTGCGCGAACAACAGTCACCGGTCAACGAATACCGCGTCGATCTGTCGTCGCCGCGTCTCGGCCAGGAGCGGGTCGTCGACATTCACGTGACGCCGGTCGCCGACGAGCCCGGCGCGATGGTTGTCGTGTTCCGCGAGCGGTCGATGGCCGACAAGTTCGATCGGCAAATGACGCATCGCGGCGCCGCGCGCTCGGTCACCGGGCTTGCAGCGATGCTGGGCCACGAGATCAAGAACCCGCTGTCCGGCATTCGCGGGGCGGCGCAGCTTCTCGAATATTCCGCTACCGACGAGGACAAGTCCCTGACGCAATTGATCCGCGACGAAGCGGACCGGATTGTCGCGCTCGTCGACCGGATGGAGATTTTCTCCGACGAGCGGCCGGTCGAGCGGGAACCTGTCAACATCCATGTCGTGCTCGACCGGGTGGAGCGGATCGCGCGCAGCGGCTTTGCCTCGCAGATGCGCTTCACCCAGAATTATGACCCGTCGCTGCCGCCGGTTGCTGGCAACCAGGATCAGTTGATCCAGGTGTTTTTGAACCTCGTCAAGAATGCCGCGGAAGCCTGTGCCCACGTGGATCGCCCGCACATCCAGTTGCGCACGGCCTACCGGCCGGGCGTCCGGCTTTCCATTCCGGGTGTCCACGAAAAGGTTGCGCTGCCGCTCGAATTTTCCGTCGAAGACAATGGCCCCGGCGTTCCGGACGACATCCAGCGACACATGTTCGATCCGTTCATCACCACCAAGCCGAACGGTTCGGGCCTCGGTCTGGCGCTAGTCGCCAAGATCGTCGGCGACCATGGCGGCGTGATCGAATGCGACAGCCAGCCGAGCAAGACGATTTTCCGCATTTTGATGCCGACCGCCTCGGCGGACATGATCGATGAAGACAGGCGCATGCCACAGATGGAAACCACGCGATGAGCAATGGCACGATTCTCGTCGCCGATGATGATGCAGCGATCCGCACGGTGGTCGGGCAGGCTCTTTCGCGGGCAGGCTATGATGTGCGCGTGACATCCAACGCCGCAACCTTGTGGCGCTGGGTGGCTGCAGGCGAGGGCGATGCGGTCGTTTCCGATGTCGTGATGCCCGACGACAACCTGTTCGAGATCCTGCCGCGCATGAAGAAGATCCGGCCGGACTTGCCGGTCATCGTCATGAGCGCGCAGAACACCTTCATGACGGCGCTGCGGGCGACCGAAAAGGGCGCCTACGAGTATCTGCCCAAGCCGTTCGATCTCGTCGAACTGACCAGCATCGTCGGCCGGGCGCTTGCAGAATCGCGGCGCAAGGGGCGCCCCGAGCCGGTTCGCGCCGAGCCGGAAGAAAAGATGCCGCTGGTCGGGCGATCCGGCGCCATGCAGGACATATACCGCGTTCTGGCGCGGATGACGCAATCGGATCTGACCGTGCTGATCAATGGCGAATCGGGCACCGGCAAGGAACTGGTCGCACGCGCTCTGCACGACTACGGCAAGCGCAAGAAGGGGCCCTTTGTCGCCATCAACATGGCTGCAATCCCGCGCGACCTAATCGAATCGGAACTGTTCGGCCACGAGAAGGGCGCCTTCACCGGCGCGCTGCATCGCTCCATGGGCCGCTTCGAGCAGGCCGAAAACGGCACGCTGTTTCTCGACGAAATCGGCGACATGCCGATGGAGGCGCAGACAAGGCTGCTGCGGGTGCTGCAGCAGGGCGAATATACGACGGTGGGCGGGCGCACGCCGATCAAGACCAATGTCCGGATCATCGCCGCGACCAATCGCGAGTTGCAGCAGCAGATCGATCAGGGTCTGTTCCGCGAAGACCTCTACTACCGGCTGAACGTCGTACCGTTGCGGCTGCCGCCCTTACGCGAGCGATTGGAGGACAGTCCCGATCTCGTCCGCCACTTTCTTTCCATCGCCGAGAAGGAAGGGCTACCGCCCAAAGGCTTCGAACCCGCAGCCATCGAGCGGTTGAAGCGCTACCACTGGCCGGGCAACGTGCGCGAGCTAGAGAACCTGGTGCGGCGCCTGTCGGCCATCTATGCCCAAGACATCGTCACGGCCGAGATTGTGGAGAGCGAGTTCGCGACCGCGGCCCGCGCGCCGTTCCCCGATGCCCAAGAAGCCAGCGGAGACCTCTCGGAATCCGTGGAGCGCTATCTGAGCGACTACTTCATGGGCTTCGGCCAGGACCTGCCGCCAGCCGGGCTCTATACGCGCATTCTGCGGAAAGTGGAGTTTCCGCTGATTACCGCGGCGCTCGCCGCGACCAGGGGCAATCAAATCCGCGCCGCCGACCTTCTCGGGCTCAACCGCAATACCTTGCGCAAGAAGATCCGCGATCTCGGCATCAAGGTGATCCGCACCCCAAGCGTCTGACCCTGGTTAATCCCCTAGGAGCTCCCCATAGCCCGGCGGCCGATGGCCCGCCGGGCTCCTCGGCCGTGGGGCCTGAGGCGGGCGGCCATGTCGCCAAAGCGCCACATTGTGATTTTATTGCACCATAGCTGAGACGGACGCACCAGTGGAAGGACCGGCGCGAACCGGGACTCCAACGGGGAAGCCAGGGGAAAGCGGTTTGCGCAGCGTCGTCCAAACTCCGCAAAAACCGAGAAAACACAAGGACTTCTTGCGCCCGTCCTCCGCCGCCGGGCAGGCTAAGGAAGACGTCTCGGCCGGCTCGCGGGCTCGCAACCGTCTCCCGTTCACGCTCGGCCTGATCATCATGGTGCTGTCCCTCTGCTCGGGACTAGCCACCTATCTCGTTCTCACCGGGCTGACCCCCATCATTCCCACCCAGAGGGTGGTGGTGGGGTTACTGCTGATCAACCTGCTCCTCGTCCTCGCCATGCTTGGCATCATCGCCTGGCAGGTGACGGGGCTATGGCTCGCCCGACGCCGCCACGAGGCCGGCGCGCAGCTCCATGTGCGCATCGTCAGCCTGTTCAGTGTGATTGCCGTAGCGCCTGCGATCCTGCTCGCGGTGTTCGCCAGCGTTTCCCTCGACCGCGGCCTCGACCACTGGTTCTCCTCGAGCACCAAATCGATCATCCAAAACTCCATCGACGTGGCGACGGCCTATCTCCAAGAGCACGGCCAAGTGATTCGCGCCGACACGGTCGGCATGGCCAAGGATATCGACGAGGCGGTCGAGCTGGTGCGGGCGCAGCCCCAAGGCTTCGGCAATTTTCTAAACGCTCAGGCCGCCATCCGCGCGCTTCCCGCCGCCTATCTCATCGACCACAGCGGCAAGATCCTCGCCACGGCCGCGTCCGTTCCCGAACTGCCGTATCAGGCACCCCCCAAGGAGGCCATGGAGCTCGCGAAGAAGGGGCAAGTCATCGTCATCGCGCCGGGCCAGACGAGCATGGTCGGTGCCATCAAGAGCCTGAACAATTTCGACGACACCTATCTTTATGTGATCCGGCCGGTGAACGCGCGCGTGCTTCAGCAGCTACGCGCCACCCGTGCCAGTGTCGCCGAGTATCAGGTGCTCGAACAGCGCCGCGCCGGCGTGCAGGTGGCCTTCGGCCTGATGTATGTGGCCATCGCGCTCACGCTGCTATTGTCGGCGATCTGGATCGGCATGTCGTTCGCCAACAGACTGGTCGCGCCGATCGGCCAGTTGATGGGCGCCGCGGAAGAGATCAGCCAGGGTAATCTCGGCGTCGAGGTGACTGTCAATCCCGCGGACGGGGACCTCGCCACGCTCGGCTCGACCTTCAACACCATGACGTCGGAGCTCAAGACCCAGCGCGATGAACTCGTCGGCGCCAATGCGACCCTCGATGAGCGCAACCGCTTCATGGAGGCGGTGCTCTCTGGCGTGACCGCGGGCGTGGTGGGCGTCGATGCCAACGGCACCGTCAATCTGGTCAACCGCTCCGCCCAGGAGCTTCTCGGCCTCAAGGAGGAGAAGCTCATCGGCAAAAAGCTTGCCGATGTCGTGCCGGAATTCGGCCAGCACATGAAGCGCGCGCAGAAGCAGGGACGGCGGCTTGCCACCGACCAGGTGACGCTGCGCCGCGGCGGTTCGGAACGCAACTTCGCCGTCCGCGTCACCAGCGAAGGCG
>JBGSWL010000133.1:0-16512 GCA_041752455.1 Roseitalea sp.
CAAGCACTTCATGCAGCGCACTGCCGTGCAGGGCGCGCCGCGCCTGCTTGCGCCGGTCACCGGCCGCTGGCTGGAGGGGGCTTCGAGCGACGCTTCGGTGCATCCGTTCCGCAAGACGCTGGCCGAACTCAAGCTCGGCGATCAGGTCGTCACCGGTACGCGCGAGGTGACGCTGGCCGACATCGAGCATTTCGCCACTTTTACCGGCGACACATTCTACGCCCACATGGACGAGGAGGCCGCCAAGGCAAACCCGTTTTTCGACGGGCGCGTGGCGCATGGCTACCTCATCCTGTCGTTTGCCGCCGGGCTGTTCGTCGATCCGGCACCCGGCCCGGTTCTGGCCAACTATGGCGTCGACAATCTGCGGTTCCTGACCCCGGTTTATCCGGGCGACAAACTGCAGGTGCGCCTGACCGCCAAGGAGATCAATCCGCGCGCCACCGCCGAGCATGGCGAAGTGCGCTGGGATTGCCGCGTCACCAACCAGAAGGGCGAGACCTGCGCCCGGTACGATGTGCTGACGATGGTGGCGAAGGGGTAGGGTGGCGCCTCTATCTCCCCCCCTTTGCGGGGGAGAAAGCGATTTCGACGAATTGGCCGCAAGGCCAAACGTCAGAAATCGCAAGAGGGGGGATCAACGGCAGATCCGCGCCACCTCAGCAAGTATGTGCCCGCATACACCATCCAGATTGCGCTCCACCTCGTTGTTCCAAAACCGCAACACCAGAAACCCTGCCGCTGCGAAATGTGCGTCTCGCACGCCATCGGCTTCGCTTCCGGAATGCTGGCCGCCGTCCACCTCGATGATCAGTTTCGGACGGAAGCAAACGAAATCGAGTATGAAGCCGTCGAGCGGATACTGGCGACGAAATGACAGGCCCTCCAACTGGCCGCGTCGCAAAGCTTGCCATAGCATGTTTTCCGCCTTCGTGGCATCGGCGCGCATGGAGCGGGCGAAGGCGCGATGTTTGGGTGGCGATCGGTAGCGCATGAGCGAATCCCCCCTCTTGCGAATTCTAAGGCCTTGCTTCGCTGCGGCCAAGAATTCGCTTTCTCCCCCGCAAAGGGGGGAGAAAGCGCCGCATACGTGTCACCCCACCTTGCCCACACCGCCGGTCATGATCGCGGTGACGATCCGGGCATAATCGTCGCGGGTCAGCTGCCCGTCATCCTTGAACCAAGTGTAGACCCAGTTCAGCATGCCGAAGAGGCTCATCGTGACGGGTGTTGCCAGATGCGCGCCGGGCGCGGCGATGGCCGGATTGATCAGGGCCAGCACATGGGCGAACCGCCGCACGATCCGCTTCTCGCGGTCGCGGATGGCGGCGCGCTGTTCGTCGGAAAGCGCTGCGCCCGCATTGAGCTGCACCTTGTGGGCCGTATCGGCACCGCGATACGTCTCCAGAACCGCGGCGACCAGCTTTTCCAGCCGGGCTTCCGGTACAAGAGAGGCATCGTCGGCTTGGCTGACAGCTGCTTCCAGATGCTCCAGATGGGTGTCGATGATCGAGAAGATCAGCGCGTCTTTGGACGGGTAATAGTGGTAGAGCAGCGCCTTCGACACGCCGCAGGAGGCTGCGATCTGCGCCATCGACGCCTTTTCCATGCCGAGTTCGGCAAACACCCCGGCGGCATGATCAAGGATGTCGGCCTGCTTGTCGGCAAAGTTGGCGGCGCGGGTGCGGGCCATCTGTCCCTCACTCCTTCGGGCGCTTGTCGACGACGCGGCGGGCCTTGCCTTCCGAACGCGGGGCCGAGCCCGGCGCGCCGACCCTGATGCGGGTAGTGACGCCGATCACGCTCTTGATGTGGTGGGCGAGTTCGCGCGCCATGGCGTCGGCATTGCAGGACGTATCGAGCATTTCGCAATGGACGGTCATCTCGTCCATGCGGCCGACGCGGGTCAGCTCGATCTGGAAGTGCGGCGCAAGGCCTGCGACCTTGAGCAATTGCTCCTCGACCTGCGTCGGGAAGACGTTGACGCCGCGCAGGATGATCATGTCGTCGGAACGGCCGGTGATCTTTTCCATGCGGCGCATCGAGCGCGCGGTGCCCGGCAGCAGTCGCGTCAGGTCGCGGGTGCGGTAGCGGATGATCGGCAGGCCTTCCTTGGTGAGCGTAGTGAACACCAGTTCACCCATTTGCCCATCGGCCAAGACTTCGCCGGTCTGCGGATCGATGATCTCCGGATAGAAATGGTCTTCCCAAATGTGGAGGCCGTCCTTGGTTTCCACACACTCGTTGGCAACGCCGGGGCCGAGCACTTCGGAAAGGCCGTAGATGTCGACAGCGTGCATGTCGAAGGCTTGTTCGATCTCGCCGCGCATGGCGTTGGTCCAGGGCTCTGCGCCGAAGATGCCGACGGCGAGCGACGAGGCACGCGGGTCGCGGCCCTGGCGGCGGTATTCGTCGAGGATCGACAGCATGTAGGAGGGCGTCACCATGATGATGCGCGGCTTGAAATCGTCGATCAGCATGACCTGGCGCTCGGTCATGCCGCCGGAGATCGGCACGACGGTGCAGCCTAGGCGCTCGGCGCCATAGTGCGCGCCAAGCCCGCCGGTGAAGAGGCCGTAGCCGTAGGCGACATGGATGATGTCGCCGGATCGCCCGCCCGACGCGCGGATCGAGCGTGCCACCATGTCGGCCCACATGGAGATATCGCCCGCCGTGTAGCCGACGACGGTGGGTTTGCCGGTGGTGCCGGACGAGGCGTGGATGCGCGCGATCTTTTCGCGCGGTACGGCGAACATGCCGAACGGGTAGGTGTCGCGCAGGTCCGCCTTGGTGGTGAACGGGAATTTGGCGAGGTCAGCCAGCGTCTTAAGGTCATCCGGGTGGACGCCTTGGGCATCAAAGCGCGCGCGATAGAATGGCGAATTGTCATAAGCATGACGCAGCGACCACTGCATGCGCTGAAGCTGCAGCGCGGCAATCTCGTCGCGCGAAGCGGTTTCGATCGGGTCCAGATCGCCGGGGCGAGGGGCAAGGTTTTCCATCGTGGTGGCGGCTCCTCAGGCTTGCGGCAACAGCATGCCGTCGATGGCGCGCGAATGGCCACGAAACTCGGCGACCAGCTTGCCATCCTGATTTGTGACGGAAATGTCATAGATGCCGGACTTGCCGGTGCGGGAAATCTCGCGGCCACGCGCTGTCAGGCGGTCGCCTTCCTTGGCCGGCCGGATGAAGGTGATCGCCGTATGCTGGGCAACGCAGCGCTGGTTGTAGGTGTTGCAGGAAAACGCAAAACACGAATCGGCCAGCGTGAAGATGTAGCCGCCGTGGCAAGTGCCGTGGCCGTTCACCATCGTCCGTCCGATTGTCATCGCAACCGTCGCCTGTCCCGGCGCGACGGCATCAAGTGACATGCCGAGCGCGCGGGTGGCGTGGTCATCGTTCCACATGGCATGGGCGCAGGCCTCGGCCAAGGCCTGGGGTGTCATTCCGGTTTGAGACATGGTGCTCAGTGCCCCTTGAAGTCGGGAAGGCGTTTTTCGAGAAAGGCGGTCACGCCTTCGGCATAGTCGGCGGTGCGCCCGGCAAGGCGCTGGGTATCGCGCTCATGGTCAAGCTGGTCGGAATAGCTGTTGCCGGAAGCGGCATGGATCGACAGCTTGGTGAGGCCAAGTCCCCGCGTCGGACCGCTTGCGAACTGGCGCGCCAGCGCCATCGCCTCGGCGTCGAGCGTTTCATCCTCGACTGCTTTCCAGATCAGGCCCCAGGCTTCGGCCTTTTCGGCGGGCAGGGGCTCTGCGGTCATCGCCAGCCCCTTTGCGCGCGCTTCGCCGAGCAGGCGCGTCAGCATCCATGAACCGCCCGCATCCGGTGTCAGGCCGATCTTGGCGAAGGCCTGGATGAATCTGGCGGAGCGGGCGGCCAGCACGATGTCGCAGGCCAGCGCCAAATTGGCACCGGCGCCTGCCGCCACCCCGTTGACGGCGGCGATGACGGGCTTTTCCATGGTGCGGATCATGCGCAGCGTCGGGTTGTAGAAGGTCTCCAGCGTGTGGCCGAGGTCGGGCGGACCATCCATCTTGCGCGGGTCGCGGTCACCAAGATCCTGCCCGGCGGAAAAAGCGCGGCCGGCGCCGGTGATCAGAAGGCACCGCACGGCCTCGTCGTCGCGGGCGCGCTCGACTTCGGCCCGCAGCGCCATGTGCATGTCTTCGTTGAATGAATTGAGCTTGTCCGGACGGTTGAGCGTCACTTTGAGGACGCCAGACGTCAAACTGGCAAGCACGGTCGGTGCATGGTCCAATGGTTTCTCCTCCCCCAAGGCAGGCCTTCATAGGGGCCTGTTTCCGATGCCCACACAAACATAAACCAACCGGTCAGTCAATGAATGGAGCGTCGCTCTCCGACTTGGCAAACAGCCGATCCAGCCCGGATTCAAATCCGGCTCTGTCTTTGCCAAGGGACTGTTGAAGCTCAGCCTGAAACTGCCGGGCGAGCGGGATGATCCGTTCGATCAGCGCGCGCCCCTCGGCCGTCAGTCGAAGCTCGACGAGGCGGCGATCACCGTCACTCTCGGACTTTTCCAGGTATCCTGCCCGCTCCAACGAAGCGGCGGCGCGACTCACTGTCGGCTTGTCCAGATCGACACGGGCGTGGATGTCGCGAACGCTCACGGATGGCGCTTGCGCGAGGTGGGCGAGCACCCGCCACTGTGCAATCGAGATGCCGAACTCGGCCTTGTAGCGGGCGGCAAAGCGGCGACTGACGCGCGCCGACACGACTGCCAGTCGGTACGGCAGGAAGCCGTCGAGATCGAACAGCGCGTGGTCGCGCTTCTGCGCCATGTTGGGCAATCCCGCTCCGGTTTTGCGCCACTCTGGCTTGACTTCGTTGTGATTGCAACGAATATGAAGATCGTTGTGTTTGCAATGATCGTGCCGTTCCCACGGCACAGGAAGGATCGCGATGACACGCCATGAACTGCCAAAAGGCATGGTCCGCGCCACCGAAACCGGCGGCACCGTCGAAGGTTACATGCCGGGCTTCGGCAATGACTTCGAGACCGAGGCACTTCCGGGCGCGTTGCCGCAGGGCATGAACTCGCCGCAGAAGTGCAACTACGGTCTCTATGGCGAGCAGCTTTCCGGCACGGCCTTCACCGCGCCGAGCCACCAGAACGAGCGGACCTGGTGCTACCGCATCCGCCCCTCGGTCAAGCACACGTCGCGGTTCCAGAAGATCGACCTGCCGTACTGGAAATCAGCGCCGCATGTCGATCCTGACATCATTTCGCTCGGCCAGTATCGCTGGGATCCGGTGCCGATGCCGGCAGGTGATGCCGGGCTCACCTGGCTGACCGGCATGCGCACCATGACGACAGCGGGCGATGTCAACACGCAGGTCGGCATGGCGAGCCACGTGTACCTCGTCACTCAATCGATGGTCGATGCGTACTTCTTCTCCGCCGACAGTGAATTGCTCGTCGTGCCTCAGGAGGGGCGCCTGCGCTTTTGTACCGAACTTGGCGTGATTGATGTCGAGCCGCAGGAGATCGCCATCCTGCCGCGCGGTCTGGTCTACCGGGTCGAGGTTCTGGCGGGGCCGTGCCGCGGGTTCGTCTGCGAAAACTACGGCCAGAAGTTCGAACTGCCGGGGCGCGGGCCGATCGGCGCCAATTGCATGGCCAACCGGCGCGATTTCAAGACGCCGGTCGCCGCCTTCGAGGATCGCGAAGTGCCGTCCACGGTCACCATCAAGTGGTGCGGGCAGTTCCACGAGACGAAGATCGGCCATTCGCCGCTTGATGTGGTGGCCTGGCACGGCAATTATGCGCCCTGCAAATATGATCTGAAGACCTATTGCCCGGTCGGGTCGATCCTCTTCGATCATCCCGACCCGTCGATCTTCACGGTGCTGACGGCGCCGTCTGGTGTGCCAGGCACGGCCAATATCGACTTCGTGCTGTTTCGCGACCGCTGGATGGTGGCCGAGGACACGTTCCGCCCGCCTTGGTACCACAAGAACATCATGAGCGAATTGATGGGCAACATTTACGGCGTCTATGATGCCAAGCCGAAGGGCTTTGTTCCCGGGGGCTTGAGCCTGCACAACATGATGTTGCCGCACGGGCCGGACCGGAATGCCTTCGAGGGGGCGTCGAATGCCGACCTCAAGCCGCACAAACTCGAAAACACGATGAGCTTCATGTTCGAGACACGCTTTCCCCAGCACCTGACGGCGTTTGCGGCGAGGCAAGCCCCGCTGCAGGATGACTATATCGACTGCTGGAGCGACCTCGAAAAGAAGTTCGACGGCACGCCGGGACGCAAATAAGGTTCCATGACCGCCTGACTCGGCAGGGATCATCCCTGTGCAGGCACCTGGGAGGATGCATGAAACTCGCAACACTCAAAGACCGCACGCGCGATGGACGCCTTGTCGTCGTTTCGCGTGATCTCACCCGCTGCTCGGAAGTCGGGCATATTGCCCGCACCTTGCAGCAGGCGCTGGATGACTGGGAGCATCTGGGGCCGCGCCTTGAGCGCGTGGCTTCGGGCATCGAGACCGGCTCGCAGCCGGTCCTGCGCTTTCACGAGCATGAGGCGATGAGCCCGCTGCCGCGCGCCTTCCAGTGGGCGGACGGCTCGGCCTACGTCAATCATGTGGAACTGGTGCGAAAGGCGCGCGGCGCCGAAATGCCGGAAACGTTCTGGACCGACCCGCTGATCTATCAGGGCGGCTCCGACAGTTTCATCGGGCCACGCGATCCGATCCGCCTGCCTTCGGAAGCCGTTCCCGGCTGGGGTGTCGACATGGAGGCGGAGGTTGCGGTCATCACCGATGACGTGCCTATGGGCGTTTCGGCGGACGATGCGCGGGGCCTCATCCGCCTTGTCATGCTGGTCAACGATGTGTCGCTGCGCGGCCTGATCCCCGACGAACTGGCCAAGGGCTTCGGCTTCTTCCAGTCCAAGCCTGCGTCAGCGTTTTCGCCGGTGGCCGTGACGCCGGATGAATTGGGCGCTGCGTGGGATGGCGGCAAACTGCGTCTGCCGATCCGCGTCGACCTGAACGGCAAGGCCTTCGGGCGGGCGGACGCAGGCACCGACATGACCTTCGATTTCGGCCAGCTGATCGCCCATGCAGCCAAAACGAGGGCGCTGTGCGCCGGGACGATCATCGGTTCCGGTACCGTCTCGAACAAGGATGCCGACGGCTCGCCGGGGCGTCCGGTCGCCGCTGGCGGCAAAGGCTATTCCTGCCTTGCCGAATTGCGCACGGTCGAAACCATCAACGCGGGCGCACCGGTCACGCCGTACCTTGCCTTCGGCGATACGGTGCGGATCGAAGCCTACGATGCCTCCGGCCATTCGGTTTTTGGCGCCATCGAACAGGTTGTGGAAGCGGCATGACCAAGCAATTCGCTTCCGCCGGTGACATGGCAGAGAAAAAGACGTCGTTCACCGGAATCGGCGACGGGCTCTGGGCCTTTACCGCTGAAGGCGATCCGAATTCCGGTGTCATCATCGGCGATGATGCGGTGATGGTGGTGGAAGCGCAGGCGACCCCGCGCCTTGCGCGCAAGGTGATCGCCGAAATCCGCAAGGTCACCGACAAGCCGATCACCCATCTGGTGCTGACGCACTACCATGCGGTGCGGGTGCTTGGCGCATCGGCCTATGGCGCGCCGCAGGTGATCATGAGTGATGCGGCGCGCGGCATGGTCGCCGAACGCGGGGCGGAAGACTGGGCGAGCGAGTTCGGCCGGTTTCCGCGTCTGTTCCAGGGCCATGAGGAAATCCCCGGTCTCACCTGGCCGACAACCACATTCTCGCAGCGCATGACGGTCTGGCTCGGCAAACGGCGCGTCGACATCATGCATCTCGGGCGTGCGCATACGGCAGGCGATGCGGTGGTGCATGTGCCCGATGCCAATGTGATGTTCACTGGCGACATCGTCGAATACCACTCGGCCTGCTATTGCGGCGACGGTCATTTCGAGGACTGGCCGGAGACGCTGGAAGCCATCCGCGCCTTTGCCCCCGATGCGATTGCGCCGGGGCGCGGCGATGCGCTGATTGGAGAAGCGATGGTCAACGCGGCGCTGGATGCGACTGGCGATTTCGTGCGCTCGACATGGCGTCCGGCGGCGGCGGTTGCCCATCGTGGCGGCTCGTTGAAGGACGCGTGGGATGCGGTACGCGCCGCCTGCGACCCCAAATTCAAGGACTATGCGATCTACGAACACTGCCTGCCGTTCAATGTCGCGCGGGCCTATGACGAAGCGCGGGGCATCACGACGCCGCGCATCTGGACCGCCGAGCGCGACCGCGACATGTGGGCTGCGTTGCAGGGGTAAGTCATGGCCTACGCTTATCACCCTTACGATTATGTGACGCCGCCGGGACTGAGCGCGCCGGAGCTGCGCCATCCGGTGGTGATTGTTGGTGCCGGGCCGATCGGTCTGGCGCTGGCGCTGGAGCTTGCCAATCACGGTGTGCGCAGCGTCGTTGTCGATGACAACAATGTGGTCTCTGTCGGCAGCCGGGCGATATGCTGGTCGAAGCGGTCGCTGGAAATCCTCGACAGGATCGGCATCGGCGAAAAGTGCGTCGAAAAGGGCGTCACCTGGAAAGTCGGGCGCACTTTCCATGGCGACCGCGAGGTGTTTGCCTTCGATCTCCTGCCCGAGGACGGCCACAAGATGCCGGCCTTCGTCAATCTGCAGCAGTATTACGTTGAGGAATATCTGGTCGAGGCAGCGCTGGCGAACGCGCATGTCGACCTGCGGTTCAAGAACCGCGTCACCGCCATCTGCCAGACCGGAAACAGCGCGGTTCTCTCGATCGAGACGCCGGATGGCGCCTATCAGCTTGAAGCGGCCTATGTGGTTGCCTGCGACGGCGCGCGCTCGCCGCTGCGCACGCTGATGGGGCTCGAATTTGCCGGCGAACTCTTCGAAGAGCGCTTCCTCATCGCCGATATTGAGATGAAGGCGGACTTCCCGACCGAACGCCGCTTCTGGTTCGAACCGACCTTCCATCCGGGCCAATCGGCTCTCTTGCACAAGCAGCCCGACGACATCTACCGCATCGACCTGCAACTCGGCTGGGATGCGGACCCGGAGGCAGAAAAGCAGCCGGAACGGGTGATCCCGCGCATCGAGAAAGTTGTCGGCCACCGCGACTTCCGGCTCGACTGGGTGAGCATCTACACGTTCCAGTGCCGGCGCCTCGAGCGGTTCGTCCACGACCGGGTGATCTTTTGCGGCGACAGCGCCCATGTGGTCTCGCCGTTCGGCGCGCGCGGCGGCAATGGCGGCTTGCAGGATGTCGATGCGCTCGGCTGGCGGCTGGCGGCGGTGATTGACGGTCGTGCCGGTGCCGATCTGCTCGGCGCCTATGACCGTGAGCGGTGCCATGCGGCTGACGAAAACATCGCCAACTCGACCCGCTCGACGCGGTTCATGACGCCGGCTGACGGAGCCGAGCGGATGTTCCGCGATCAGGTGCTGGCGCTTTCGGCGCATACGGATTTTGCCCGGCCGATGGTCAATTCCGGTCGGCTGTCGCGCCCATGCGTCTATCCGCTCGCCGATGCGCCTGATGATCCGCGACTGCCCGTCGCCTCCCGCCCGGGCTGTGTTGCGCCCGATGCGCCGACCGGAAACGGCTGGCTGACCGAACGGCTCGGGCGCGATCCTGTCCTTCTGGTGATAGGCACCGATGTGCCCGATGTCTCCGGCTGCCGGGTCGTGGCTTTGGCTGACAACCCGGCCATCCGTGCACGGTATCTGGGTGCCGCGACGGGTGCCGTCTATCTGATCCGCCCGGATCAGGTGATCGCGGCGCGCTGGGTTGCGCCGGATCCGTTGTCGGTGGCGCAGGCGCGTGATGCGCTGTGGAGGGGGTTGGCATGACCGCACCATCCAATCCAACGCACCTTGTGACCTCGGCCAATCTTGCCGACGCCGACGGCTTTTACGAAGCGCTGCTGGCAGCCCACAAAGGCCTCAACGAAGCGCAAAGCGCCGCGCTGAATGCCCGGCTTGTCCTGATCCTCGCCAACCACGTGGGCGACAATGCTGTGTTGGCGCAGGCTATTCATCTGGCGCGCGAGTCCGGCAAGGCGCCGGTCTGACGGTTGTCGGTCGAACCGGACCGTTCGGTCACGCGCCTGTCACGTCGCGGGCCTAACCACCAGCAATCCCGGACACAGATGATTCCGCCGCCTCAGGTGTTGTCGCATGCGTACCTGAAACTTCGGGCCGCCAATCGGAGACTTCCATGAACGTGAACATGACCCGCCTTGCGACCGCCAGCGGCGAAACCGTGCTCTCCGGCGCGCGCATTGTGCTTCCGGAAAGCGTTGTCGATGGTCACGTGGTGATCCGCGACGGCCTGATTGCCGAGATCGGCACCGGGCCGACGGCGGTCGCCTCCGAGGACCTCGGCGGTGACTATCTGTTGCCTGGACTGGTTGATATTCACACCGACCATTTCGAAAAGCATGTCTATCCACGTCCGCATGTGCGCTGGGACATGATGCGGGCGGCGCTTGCCCATGATACGCAGATCATCGGCGCGGGTGTGACCACGGTTTTCGACAGCATCAGCGTCGGCTCCAGTGATGACAATCCGCACCGTGCCGAAATCCTCGGGCCGATGATCGATGCGCTGGAGGAAGCGCAAGCGCGCGGCATGTTGCGCGCCGAACATCTCGTGCACCTTCGCTGTGAAATCAGCGTCGAAGAAACGCCGGCGCTGACCGAAGCGCATGTCAGCCGCGACATCGTGCGGGTGATGTCGGTGATGGAACACGTGCCGGGCGTGCGCCAGAGCCGCGACATTTCCCATTATCTCAAACGCGCCATGGCGCGCACCGGCGAAACCGAAGCGCAAACGCGCATTCGCATGGCCGAGATGATCGCGCAAAAGGGCGCGGTCGGTGCGCGCGTGCGCCCGCAAATTGTCGCGCTTGCGCACCAGCATGGCCTGCCGCTGATGTCGCATGACGACACCGAGGTCGGGCACATCGACGAGGCGCTGGCCGAAGGTATCACGATTTCGGAGTTCCCCTGCACCATCGAGGCGGCGCGCAAAGCACGGGCAGCAGGCATGACGATCGTTGCCGGTGCACCCAACGTGCTGCGCGGCGGCTCCCAGTCGGGCAACGTTTCGGTTGCCGATCTTATTTCCGAAGGGCTGGTCGACATTCTGGCGTCCGATTATGTGCCGCGCTCGATGCTCGATGCGGCCTTCATGGTCGCTTTCGACGGGCGCTTTGCCGACGATCTCCCGGCAGCCGTGGCGATGGTGTCGCTGCATGCGGCGCGCGCTGGCGGCTTGACGGACCGTGGCGCCATCGCGCCGGGCATGCGCGCCGACCTGTTGCAGGTCGGCATGTTCGACACGCATCCGTTTGTCCGGCAGGCGTGGCGCTCGGGTGTCCGGGTCTACTGAGAGCGCTTTTTTTGTTGTGCAATAGCGGACGCGAAACCGGTGTCCACTTTCGCTGCAATTGCTTTGCCTGACGCAATTGCGGACGCGAAACCGGTGTCCACTTTCGCTGCAATTGCTCTTAATGCGCCTTTTCACCGATGAAATGTGCGCGGACCTTGCCTGACAGCCAGTCGATCACGAAGACGCAGATCAGGATGTTGATCACGACGAACGCGACCTGATCGAAGAAGCCTGCGCGGAACCGGTCAACCAGCACCTTGCCGATGCCGCCTGCGCCGACGATGCCGAGGATCGTTGCGCTGCGCACGCTGGATTCGAACGAATAGAGCGACAGCGAGATGAACACCGGGGTTATCTGCGGCAGGTAGGCAAACCTGATTGTCTTGATCGGGCTGGCGCCGGTGGCGCGCACTCCCTCGACCTGCTTGCGGTCCACGTTCTCGATGGCCTCCGAATAAAGCTTCGACAGTGTTCCGGTATCGCTGACGAAGATCGACAGGACCCCGGCGAGCGGTCCGAGGCCGACGGCGCGCACGAACACAAGTGCCCAGATCAGGCTGTCGATCCCGCGCAGCAGATCCAGAAACCGGCGGACCGTGTGCCGTATCAGCGAGCGCGGCATGGTGTTGCGCGCCGCTGCAAAGGCGATCAGCAAGGCTGCGACCGAGCCGAGCAGCGTTCCAAGGAATGCCATGGCGATGGTTTCGGCAAGGCCTTGGTAGATGCCGGCATAGTCCCATTCGCCCATCGGGCCCCAGAAGAAGAATTCGCTGAACATGCGCGCGGCGCGCTCGTTGAAAAAGAACAGCTTCCAGAACTCGAAGAACCACAGCGACCAGAGGAAATAGCCGATGGCCACGCCCCAGAGCGTACCGGTGACGAGTTTCTGGCGCATGTTGCCGAAAGCGTCGGGAAACTGCGCCTTGAGCGCCGCGACATCGGCAGCCGAGACGGTCATTGCACGGGCGGACCGGATGTCGCGCATGGCCATCTCGCTCATATCAGGTTCTCCCGGCCGATCAGGCGTGTGCGCGCGCGTTCCGAGACGAGGTCGATGACGGTGACGAGCAGAACCACGAGGATCAGAACCGCCATCACGCGGTCATCGTTGTAGAAGCTGATCGTGTGGTTCAGTTCCTGGCCAATGCCGCCCGCGCCGACGAAGCCGACGATCGAGGAGGCGCGGACGTTGATCTCGAAGCGGAGCAGCGTGTACGAAACGAAGTTCGGCAGGACCTGCGGCACGATGCCGAACCGCATCTCGTCGAACCAGGTGCCGCCGACCGAACGCATGCCTTCGACCGGTCGGGTCGAGGCGTTTTCGTTCACTTCGGAGAACAGTTTGCCCAGCGCGCCTGCGGTATGGATGGCGATTGCCAGCACCCCGGCGAGCGGGCCGATGCCCACGGCAAAGACCAACACCAGCGCGATGATGATTTCCGGCACACCGCGGAAGACTTCGGTCGTGCGGCGGGCCAGAACATTGATCCAGTGGGCGGGCGCCAGGTTGCGGGCTGCCGGAAACGACAGGAGGAAGGCGACGCCAGCGCCGAGCATGGTGGCGGTGATCGCCATCAGCACGGTCTCGAACAGCAACGTCATGTATTTGCCGAAGTCGCTGTACCAGTAGAGAATGGAGCCGGGCACGGCCTTGCCGTTGGCGCCGCGTGCCTCAAACAGCTTGTCGATTTCCAGGTTCGGCATGACTGTGCCGAAATATTCGAAGATGCGCGGCGCGCCGTTCCACAGCCGCTCCGGATAAAACCGCGATACGTAAACCGAGATGGCCAGCAGCACCAGAAACAGCGCGGCCATGCCAAGGTTCATCAGCCGGCGCGAGGCCATGAGTTCGGCCCGGTGCTTTTCAAAGACCGTGACCGCATCCTGTCCGGGTTCGATGACAAAACCGGCGGTGGCAATCTGTGTTGCAGCCATGTTCCGGCTCACTCCGCCGGTTCGAGGGCGGTTTCAGTGATCTGGCGCACGCGCAGCGACGTGGAGGTCACGCCTTCGCTGAATGCATCCTCCGCCTCGGCGCCATAGATTTCGCGCGCCTGGCGGTCGGTCAGCTGGTCCGGTGTGCCGTCGAACACGACGCGGCCTGCCATCAGTCCGACAATGCGGTCGCAATAGGTGCGTGCCGTATCGAGCGTGTGCAGGTTGGCCAGAACGGTGATGCCGTCCTCGCGGTTGATGGTGCGCAGCGCATCCATCACCACCTTGGCATTCAACGGATCGAGCGAGGCGATCGGCTCGTCGGCAAGCATGATCTTGGGTTGCTGGACGAGCGCGCGGGCGATGGCGACGCGCTGCATCTGGCCGCCGGAGAGCGTCTCTGCGCGCTGCAGCGCCGTGTGCGCCATGCCGAGGCGGTCAAGCGCGCGGATGGCCAGCGCGCGTTCCTCTGCGGTGAAGAGTTGCAGCATCGCTGTCGGAAACGAGTGATGGAAAATGCGGCCCATCAGGACATTGTTGATGACCGCCATGCGGCCGACCAGATTGAACTGCTGGAACACCATGGCGCATTCGGCGCGCCAGGCAAGCAGGGCACGGCCCTTGAGGTTGGTCACGTCGCGACCGCCGAAGGTGATGTTGCCGGCCGTCGGTTCGGCGAGCCGGTTGATCATCCGCAGCATTGTCGATTTGCCGGCGCCCGAGCGACCGATGACGCCGACCATCTGCCCCTGGGGGATGGAAAGCGAAATGTTATCGACAGCCTTGTTCGGGCCGAATGCCTTGGTCAGGCCGGTGATCTCAAGCATGATGGTCGCCTCTGTAATCGGTAGGTTGATCTTGAAAAGCTGATGGGCGGCACGCGGTGCGCCGCCCATCGATCAGTCAAGGATCAACGCGTACCGGCGACTTCAGCGCGGCGCAGTTCGATCGTTTCGTCGTAGAAGTTGGCCGGGACGGGAACGTAGCCTGCGCCTTCGCCACCAACGACAGCGGCGTAGCATTCCGGATCGGCAGTGTGCAGTGTCGAGTAAAGTTCGAACATTGCGGTCTTCATGTCGGCCGGCAGGCTCTTGCGGATAACGGTCGGGCCGTTCGGGATGATGCCCGACTGCCAGACAATGTTGATGTCTTCCATCTTCAGCGCGCCCTTGTCGACCATGCGACGCAGGTTGCCGCGGGTATAGCCTTCAGCGCGCTCGCCGAGCATCGAAGCCCAGGTGGCTGCAGCGTCATACTGCTTGTCGAGAACGGCGATGACGCCCTGTTCATGGCCGCCAGAAAAGCCGGTCGAACCGAAATATTCGTCGATCTTGATACCGGCGAGTTCCAAGCCTGCCTTCGGGTAGAGATAGCCCGAAGAAGAGTTCGGGTCAGCCCATGCGAGCGACTTGCCCTTGAGGCCTTCAAGGTCGGTGATGCCGCTGTCGGCGCGGGTCACGATGACCGAATAGTAGCCGAGGGTACCATCGACGTTCGAGGAAACGACGAACGGCTCGACGGCTTCCGGATCCTGAAGATAGATGCCGGCATAGCCGACCGGGCCGAGGCCTGCCATTTCGAGCTGGCCGGCGAGCAGGCCCTGCATGACGCCTGCGTAGTCGGTGGCCGGGTAGAACTCGACCTTCACGCCGAACTGGTCCTTCATCTTGGTTTCAAGGCAGGACAGGCGCTTCAGGCGGTCGGCTTCGTTTTCACCGCCGATGATGCCGACGCGCACGACCGGGACTTCCTTGGTCCAGTCGGCGTAGGCGGAGACCGTGGCGGTCAGGGTGATGGCAGCGACCGAGACGGTCGTCAGGAGAGTGCGGATCATGTTTTGGCTCCAGCAAGCAAGTGGGATCGGTGCGGAGATTGCACCGCACGGGCCCAAGTGCTGTCGCTGCGTGACATGCGCATGAAGCAATCATGATCGTTTCATGAAACACACAGGCATCGATAGCCGTGTGGCTCTTAGCGCTTCAGTTCAGGCTTGCATCCAGCCGCCCGATCAGGGCGGGCAGGTCCTCGATGGTGTCGATGACGTGGTCGGCACCGGCAGCGACCAGCTTGGCGGTGACGCGGGTGCGGATCGCCTCGATCTCGGCTTCGCTGAGCGCACCCAGTTCTCCCGGCGTCAGGCCGCATTCATTGCCCGACAGGGCAACGCCGACAGTGACGCATCCGGCCGCAACACCTTCGGCGATGCCAGGTTCCGTATCATCGACCTTGATGACAGCCTGCGGCGGGTAGACGACCAGATCGACGAAGCACTTGTACATCATCAGCGGGCCGGGCCGGCCTTCCGGCAAATCATCAGCGCAGACGAGATTGTCCGGGACATAGCCCTGCGCTGCAGCAACCGGCAGCACCCGCTCCATGATCGAGCGGGTATAGCCGGTGGTCGAGCCGATCTTCATGCCATTGCGGCGGAGCCATTCGAACGTGGCGAGGGCGCCGGGAACCAGTGTTGCATAGTCCGCAACGACCGCCTCGTTCATCGGCACGAACACCTCGTAGACCCGGTCGACATCGGCGTCGGTCGGTGCTGCGCCGTGGCGTGCCGCCCACTTTGCCGCGATCTCCGGATCGTCCATCATGGCGCGGATGTGGTTCCACTTGGGTGCGCCCATCGGCTTTCGGGCGTCAGCTATGGTGACGTCGATGCCAAATTCGCCAAAGGCCTTCACGAACACACCCATCGGCGCAAACGATCCGAAGTCGATCGTCGTGCCGGCCCAGTCGAAGACAACGGCCTTGAAGCGGCTCATCGGTTGATTTCCTTCAAAAAGCGCTGACGTTCGTCCAGCGCGGCAGCGGGTGGCGTTGCGGATGCAACACCCATGTCGGTGAGGGTTGCGGCGACGGCCGCGACCACCTGATCGATGACGGACGTGTCGAAGCGACCGATCGTGCCGACACGGAAGCTGTCGACGATCGTCAGCTTGCCCGGATAGAGAATGAATCCCCTGGCTTTCATGCGGTCATAGAAATCGGCAAACCGGAATTGAGGATCGCCGGGGCAGAAGAACGTGGTGATGATCGGCGACAGCCAGTCGTCGCTGAGCAGGGTCTCGAATCCGAGGCCGCGCATGCCGGCCACCAGCCGGTCGCGGTTGGCGCGGTAGCGGGCGCCACGGGCCGCAACACCGCCTTCGGC
>JBGSWL010000134.1:0-29788 GCA_041752455.1 Roseitalea sp.
GCGGATCACCGCCACGCTGTCGTGGTCCGGATTGTCGGATGCCGAGCAGTGGATGAAGACGCGGCTGACAGGTCGGCGGGGCTTGGCAAAGGTGCGGGCCATCACGGCGTCTCCGGGAACTGGGAAAGCCGCTTGGGCGGCGCGGTGTTGCGCCCTTTATGGTCTCGTCAATTCGGGATTTGCGGCTTGCGCCTGCAAGCCCTTGCCTCCGGAGAGGCCCGTCAGTCGAAAAGAAAAAGCTGGTCGCGATTGGTTTCGCCCACAGCGAGGGACTTTTCCCAGCGCCACGCGGTGACCTCGTGGACCTTGGCTATCCGCGCTGCCTCACGCACCGAGTACCCTCTTTGCCGCGCATCATGAAACCGCGCCTTGGCCTTTGCCATCAGGGTTGCCGGGCCTCGTGGAATGACGATCGCCGGAACGCCCCGCTCGCGATCATCATCCGGCGAAAGGGTCCGGAAGTGGTCGCAGATAAGTTTCGCCTTGTCCATCCCGACACAAACGGTCAGCCAATGGTCAGGGCGTGCGCGCGCCGGCAGCGACACCCGTGTGCCGCCGACGCTGTCGGCGATCGCGAGCGCAGCATCAATGCCGGCCACATCGGCAATCTCGTCGAGCGGATAGGGCAGCTGGTCAACCATTCCGGGGCTCCTGCTCAAGGCGCTGGCGTGCCCGTTCCGCCCGGCTGCGGCGTTTGCGCTCTTCGGCATCCGAGCGCTTCATCCAGCCGGCGAGCACGGTCGGCACGGCGACGATCGGCAGCCCGCACGGATCGCACTCATGGCGCTCGTCGATGATGATCCGCACTTTGCCGACGACGACGCTGCTCGCCTGGTACTCGGCACCGATCTTGGCCAGATCGCCGATATGGTCGCGCAGCGCTTCCACGTCGAGACCGTGCACGCGCTCCAGATAGCGCAGCACCGCATGGTCGGTCACATGCAGTCGGACCTCGCGCCGCTTCATCGCGCGCCACCCAAGGCTGTAAAAACCGCTGGCGATCGAGGCGGGGCTGCCGTACCGATAGGGCCGGAACAAGCCCCGCACCCGGAGACCTTATGATGACCATCCGATTTATTCTTGCAGCGCCGATCGTGGCCCTGCTGGCGCTTCCCGCCGGCGCGCAATCTGCCAACACACAGCGCATGGCGATGGAGCTCGGCACCATCATCGGCAGCGAAACAGCCTGCGACCTTGCGATTTCTCGTGAGGGCCTGACAGCCTATATCGAGGGCAACGTCGCCGCCGAAGACACGGAGTTCCTCTCGACCATGAACCTCTTTGCGGAAACCGGCCCCTCCGAGATCGAAGCCATGACCGAAACCCAGCGATTTGCCCATTGCCTGCAGGCGAGCCGCAATGCAGCCGCGCTCGGCATTCTGGCGCAATAGGTCGCAATCTCGGAAGGGCACACTCACGGCCGCGCCCTCCGCTCAACGCGGGAGGCTTCCGCAACGATATCGCGCGGCGCGCGGCCGGTCTTCGCCGACTTGGCGTCGTAGTAGAGCTCCCGATAGGCGACGTTGTAGAGCGACTTGAGCGCCTCGCGTTCAGCCCCGGCAGTGCGTTTGAAGCGGTTTGCCGCCCGGCGAAGCGGACACCCGGGTGAGTTGTCCTCGCAATCGGGCAACCGGCACGATAGGCAGGGGTGAACCGACCGGGTCATGGCAGCACCCCACTCGGGTCCCATCGGATGACCACGCCCTCGAAACGCCCCGGCCCGTGGTAAAGCCGCCAGAACGTGGCCATGGCGGACCGGGCGCTCCGTGAAGCGACAACCCTTTGACCGTCGTTGATCGCTTGCCGCCCGGGCCGGAAGCCGTCGGCGATCGCAAAGGCTTCAAGCTCGTCGAGCATGACCGGAATGCCGTTCACCGTGATCGGCTCGTAGCTGCCCTCGTACCAGCACCCGGCCGGCATGATGATCTCGTCGACGCCGATGCACGGCACGTCCGGGATGATCTTCCGGCAGTGTCGCGTGCGCATGCCGGTAAACAGTTGCAACATCTCGCCTGGCTGGGCGTGCCGGGCGCGGAAAGCACGGATGGTCTGGCGCTTTTCGCCGTAGGTGATCAGCGGCACAAAGCCGCCCTTGAAGGAATAGGCGACCATCAGCCCTTCGCCTCCTTCGCCTCGCGAACGCGCTTTCCGAGCGCGTTCATGATCACCATCCAATCGCGCGGCTCGATGTCGCCGAGAAAGGCCTTGCCTGAGAGGTCAAGGCAGAGGTTGCGGAAGTCGCTGGTATTGATCGCCAGAAGTGTCGCCTGTGCCAAGGCTATCTTGTAACCGGGCAGGCGCTGGTAGACGGGCAGATGCAAGCCATCGCTCCAGTCAACATCGGCTTCGCGCGCCAGCCAGCTCTTGAGGGCTTCGATCGCCCGGGCCGCATCTGCCGGGTCGCGCAGGAACCGCTCGTGCGACAAGCCGGTCTGGCGCTTGACGAAGGCGATCAGCGCCGCATCGTCGGCCGACCGCACCACACCGAGGTTCCATCCGGCGATCCATAGCGCCTGGAGCTTCTTGCCATAGGGACCGGAGACCGTTTTGGAAGGGCTTCGACGCGCCTTCGAAGACGCCTCGAAGCCGAGCCGGCGCATCTCGGCGACGACCGCTGATCGTTCGTCTTCGCTCATCTCGCCGGCCGAGCGCTTGCCGGTAACGCGAGCCATCAGGTCGCGCCGACCGTCCTCGTCGAGGCCGAGCGCACGCGCCCCGGCGTGAATGGCCTTCAGCGCCGCGCTCAATGGAGAGACCCCGCCCTGGTCACGGGCATCTTGGCCTCCCAGTAGGAAAGCACCAGCCCCGCGAAGCTCACCCCAAGATCGGTCGCGCGCTCGCTGTCGATCGGTAGCCCCTGCTGCACATGGGCGCAGGCCACGAGGTTCGCTGTGATGGACATCAATGTCAGAATACTCTCGTCCGCCATGAGGCGGGAAATGGTTTCGATCTTGTCGCGTTCTTTTGCGGTCATCGGCCTGGACTTCATCATGCCGCGTCCTCCCGCTCGCGCTGTTTCAGCGCGACGGCAACCGTCTCCTGGACAGTGCGCGCCACATTGTGGCCGAGGCTTTTGGCGGCTGCTGGCGGACGACCGTGGACAACAGCCCCTGCCAGCATGGCAGAGAGGGCCATCAGCCGGTCCTCGTCGCAGGCCTCGCTGACGATCCCGCTGATCTGGTTGCAGAGCGACGTCTGCTCCTCGGTCAGCCGGTGCAGAATGGAGACCGCGGCGCTCATGCCGGCACCTGCCTTGGCCGGTGACAGCCGGTCCCGCAGCGCGCCCTGAAACAGGAACACCGCCACTCGGGCATCGTGGTCGTTGTCAGCCTCGGGTAGGCCCGGCACGAGCCGGGTCTTGCCGTCATAGGCGTGTCGGGCCACGACATCGAGAGCGCGCTGCAATCGGTCAGCGGGTAGACCGCCAATTACCCGGATTGTCCCTTGGGGAACGCGGCTCACGACCTCGCATTCACCCGAGCGCCAGCAGACAATGTTTGCCATCACGCACCTGCCTTGGCGAGATCGATGGTGACCGCCTGCCAGCTGTCGGTGATCTTGGCCCGCTGGTAGAACCGCACATATTCGCGCGAGCCGGTGATCCGCATCGCATCGCGGATCGCATCCATCGCCCGCTGCCAGCGCTCGTCGGTGATGTCGAGCCGCAGCAGCAGCAAGATGTCCGAGCGGTTGACCTGGCCTTCCTTGTCCGTGTTGAAGGCGCGGGTGATGATCGCGCGGATCTCCGGGCGGGCATCCTCGCTCCATTCGGTGAGGCACTCGTCGAACAGCGTTTTCGCGACCTGCAACTGCGGCCCGAAGTCGACGAAGTCGGCGACCTGCACCTGCACCTTCATCAGCCCGTCAAAGGTCTTGTAGGTGCGGTTGCCCTTTTTGCCGCCCTTCTTCGCGCCGAATTCCTGCATGAGCAGCTCGTCGAACGCGTCGAGGTCAACCATCGTGTGGACCCGAAACCGGTCGACCTGTTCGGATAGCGCATGGGCAAAACCCATGATCTTGCGGACGGTCTCGTCCTCCAGCTTGTCAGCGGCCTTGATCATGTCGAGCGGGACCAGCCCGCCTTTGGCATCGGCCATGTAGGCCCGGCCATTGACATGGGTGATGCCGGTTGCGGCATCGTCGGAAAGGATCACGGCTTCATTCATCGGAAGTCTCCAGAGTGTTGGGTTCAAGGGGATCGGAATTGTCTTGCCGGTCGGCATCAGGTGCCGGCTCGGCTTCGGGCTCGGGCTCACCGGCCAGAACGCAGAGCTCGTTGCGGATGGCCCCGGCGAGTGCCCGCATCCGCAGCGCCGCCGGGCTGTCGTCGTCCTGCGAAAGCATGACCTCGACATCGGCTGCCAGCACCTCGGCGGCGCTGGCGACTTCCCAGAGGTCGATGAGGGCCTTTCCGAGCGCCACCACCTCGTACGTCGACGCCGAGATGGCGGCGCGGCGCGGGTTGACGATGATCTGCCGCGCAAGGCCGAGGACGTTGACCGTGCCGCGCGCGACGACAAGCTCGCGGTACTCGGCAGCCTGGATCAGCGAATTGACCAGGGCAGCGAGCGAGGGGTCGGTCTGGATTTTCTCTTCGATGGTCCGGACCGAGTGCATCACGGTCGTGTGATCGCGGGAACCGAAGGCCTTGCCGATCATCGGGTAGGAGAGCCCGGTTGCCATCCGCACCGTATACATCGCCACCATGCGCGCGGTCCGCTCCCGGCGCGTGCGCCGGTCGCTGGTGATGTCGCGGTAGGTGATGCCGAAGGCTGTCGCTGCAGCTGCGATCATGTCCTCGACGCGGACCGTCGTGCTCATGCCCCGTCCTCGCCGTGATCCTGCAAACCGTCCTGGTTGTCGAAGAGACGAAGGTTCTCGGCAGTGCGGCGGGCAACGACCGGAAAGAGGACGACATTCCCAGAGTTCTGCGACACCGCATTTCGCAGCCGCCTTGCGACAAGGTCTTCCATGTCGCGCCGTCCGGCCTCGTTCCAGCGCAGTGCCGAGATTTCGTTTTCAAGTGCCCGGGCGTGGGATCGAAGGGCCCGCAGCTCGTCGATCAGCCCTTCGATGTCGCCGGCTGTCAGGAACCGCCCGCCGTGGATGCCCGGCGTGAGCCGTGCGACCAGGTCGTCGATTGTGTTGGAGACCCGCCGGATCTCCGCGTTGGTGATAGGGGCGCTCATTGCACGGTCACCGATCCGGTCGAGAGGCCGATAGACGCCATGAGGTCGGCGCGCATGTCCTCCGGCAGCAGCGCGATCAGGTGGTTGATGACTGCAATCTGCGTGGCTGCAATCGCCTCGAGGAGATCGGCCTGCCGCCCATGCAAGTGCTTCAGATCATCGGTCACGATCGACCCGTTGGGCACACCTTCAAACCAGAGCTTGTGAGCGCGGATTTCTTCCGCGAGATCCGGTTTGACGGCGAGTGGATTGACGGACGTGCTCATGCCAGCCCCTCCACATCGCGGTTTTCCCAAGCCCACTTGAGGTCGGCGATCGCCAACTCGCGGTTCGCGCCGATCGCCCGAAGGCGCGCAAGCCGCACGGTCATGTCGATCTGCCGGAAGGCCCCCGGCTTTGCGCCGACACCGGTCAGGAACTGCACCTGTGCCGGATCCTTGACGCCGCAGGCGGTGATGAAGGTGGCGATGTCTTCGGCCGGAGGGCGCTCGACCCGCAGGCGCTTGAAAAACCGGCTGCGCATCTGGCCATACCGGCTGCCGTCGAGCACCGAAGGCGTGAACCGGGTGTAGGTCTCGGTGTTGCCGAGGATCGCGACACCGGTGCCATAGACGTCAGTGAAGTGCCGCAGCTGGTTGATCGCATCGTCGACCAGGCTTTGTGCCTCGTCGATGATCAGCAGCGTCCCGTTGCCGCGCCGCTTCAGGCTCTCGCCAATCGTGGCAACCAATGTGCCCGGATTGTGCTTCTGCAAGCCGATCGCCCGCGCAATCTCGGTCAGCATCCCGTGCACCGAGCGGGTGTGCGGGCTCATCGTCGCCACATAGACGTAAGGCGTGCTCTCAGCGAACCGGCGGGCGGCCATCGTCTTTCCGCAGCCGGCCTCGGCCGTCACCATCACTACCACCGGCAGCAGCATCGCTGCCTGGAACATGTCCATGTAGTTTCGCGAGACCCGCATCTCGATAAAGGGCGGTGAGGCCGGCGTGATCGAAGCCCGCGCCTCGATCTCGTCCTGATGCGCCAGAAACCGCTCCATCAGATCATTTTGGGTGTCGAGCCGGCCCGGGTAGCGACCATTGAGCAGCTGGCTCATCGTGCCGTTCGGGATCCCGGTGCGGCGGGCAAGCTCTGCCTTGCTCCAGGCATTGCGCGCGGCCACCGTGTGCAGCTTGGCGATGTTGACCCGCCAGCGGGCCTGCTCGTTTTCGTCGCGGCCGGGCCCGTCGGGCAGGGCGACGGAGAAGTCCGGCAGGATCCAGCCGGATGTTTCGACAGCCTCATCAGGCCGGATTGTGGTTTGTGTCGCGTTCATGCTATTGTTCCTTTGGACCGAGGGCTTGATGCCCTTCTGTTGACTTCGACCGGCGGGCTGTTCCCGCCGGTTTTTTTCTGCCCGCCGACGCAACACACACACGCGGGCAATCGAGGGTCGGCGCGGCTTGGGCCTTAAGGCTTGCCGCCGGCGATCGAGACGAGGCGAAGGCCCCGCGAAAAATCCTCCTGTTCTGATGGGTCATGGCCTTGCGCGACCGCTGCGCGAGCAGCGGTGGCGAGCCGGGTCACACGCGGCTTGCCAGAAGGTGGTGCGGTGGGCGCTGGCGCCGTTTCGGCGTAGATGCGCGCCATCTGGTCGACCGACAATTCGGCTTCGAGGCGCTTCTTTTCCGAAAGCGTCTTGAGGTAAGCGCCGCGCTTGGCCGCGGTTTCGCGCGCCGCTGTGGCATCGGCAAACCCGGCCGTGATCATGCAGGCGGCCTCGCAGATGAACTGGTCGCGGCTGTCGTAGACCTTGAGCGGCAGGTGCAGGTTGTCAGGGTCAAACCGCACTGTGACCTGTTTGCCAGCGTGCGATGCCAGCGCCGGCGACCAGTACCGGTTTTCGAAGAACCTGATTTCGCCGGAGGGCTTGGCGGTCCGGATCTGCTCGGCTGCCATCAGCCAGAGCGATGCTTGCGCCCGGCTCGGCCAGCGCACGATGGTCGAGGGTGAAGCAAGGCTGTTCTCGAACGCCTGGTCGAACGAACCGCCGTCCGCGGTCTCGGTTCGCCGTCCTTGCCGGGCATTGTGCTCGGCGATCGCCGCATCGACGAGTGGCCGCAGCACCTCCATCGGATAGGCTTTCTCGCCGCGATTGTCGGGCTGATTGTCCGGCCGGTTGCCGGTCCATGCGCCGGCAAGCGACGGGTGCTTCGCGACCGCCTCGGCGATATCGCGGAAGGCGCGCTCGATCGGCTTGGACTGGCCTGAATAGGGCGTCGTCCAGTGGATCGCGACACCAAGGCTGGTCAGAAGGCCCTGCGGTTCCTCGGCGCGAACCTTGAACCGGTAGCGGGTCGCGGTGCCGCCGGTGATCCACTTCGAAGCGAAGGCGCGGCCGTTGTCGAGATAGATCGCATCGGGAATGCCGTAGCGCTCGACCATGTCGCCGATCACCAACCGGGTGGTCTCGCGGTTTTCAGAGGTGGCCAAGCGCCAGGCGAGGAACTTGCGCGAAAAGATGTCCTGGATGGCGACCAGAAACACCCGTGAAGGCTTGTCCTGCCCTGGCACCGAGACAAACACGTCGAGCTTGTGGCCGTCCATGTTGACGGCCGCCATCGCATGAAGGTTGGCGACCGATCGCGTCTGCACCGGGAACATTGCCTTGGCCGCATCGCGGCCGTACCGCGCCAGCTTCTGCGTTGCCGGATCGATATCGGTATCAAGATGCCGCCGGAGAGCCCGCTCCGATGGCATCGGTGCCCAGCCTTTGGCGACAGCAGCCTTTGCGGCGCGCCGGTAGCAGGCGGTAAAGCTCGGCCGTTCGGCGCGAAGATAGTCGGACTTGATCAGCCGGTAGATTTCCGGATGGCAATCGGCGCGCGCTGCCGGTCCGCGCCATTGCGGCAGAAGAGCCGCGAGCCAGTCGGCCCGGTCATTATCGAGACAGATGGCCCGCCAGTTGAGCAGGGCGGCGCGTGATATGGCATGCCGTGCGGCGACTTGGCCGGCGGCAACCGTTGCCGCAAGTCCATAGGCCGCGATCATCTCGTCGACTTCGACAAGGGCATTTAGGCGCGCTTGAGCCTTTGCCTTGTGCGCTGCCGGTGCGGCTTCATAGGCGGTCCAGAGTGCCTCGCGGTCGGGCTTGGCGGCCGGACCGCAAGCGCCTGAAACCGTTGGCCGCGCGGCCTGCGTCAGGCGAAGCCGGACTGGCTGCGGCAGAAGCGAAACGTGGAATTCCTGCCCTCCGCCTTTTCCGGCGCGGACCCGGCACATCAACGGATTGTGATGCCATCCTGCGCGCACCACATGCCGGTAGAGCGAACGCTCGCTGCCGGGCAGGTCGGGCGCGGCCGCCGCCGCGATCTCCTTGAGGGTGAACCACTCGGTCATTTTGCGGCGTCACCACGCTGCAGGATGACCGGCTGGGCGCGCAGGCGTTTCAGTTCGGCGCTGATCGCCATCTGCTCCTGTTGCAGCCGGGCGATTTCTGCGAGCCGCGCCTCGTCGCGGATTAGGATCGTCAGGCCCTCGTCGGCGATCGCTCGGTCCCAGAGAATGTGCGCGCCGGTTGCTCTTGTCAGCGCCTTGAAGCGGACAAGCGATATGTCCGCATCCTTGCCCGGCGAACAGTAGGCATCGAGCATGCCCTTCGACATCGCGCCGGAGCCGAGCATTCTGCCCATCCTGGCGGCAATGTCGGCACGGTCGTGCGGACGAAGGGCCTCGGCCATGGCGGTCTTCATCCGCAGCCGAAACCGGTCGAGGTCAAAATCGGCATCGGCCTGCCGGTCCCGGCTGGCAAAAACCGGCTTGGCAAAAAGATCGCGCTGGTCTGGCGCGCCCTTGGAAGCATGGGAGGTGTTACGCATGACAGGAACCTCGTTTCGGGGACTTTTCGATGCGGGCGACGAGCGCCTTCACATGGGTCTCGGCCTGTTGTTCAAAGGCCGGGCCTGCGCCCTGCGCCGCGCGGATTTTCATCCGGATCGCCGCTTTGACCTGATCGGCAGGCACGCAGAAATAATGATGAGAGCAGAGTACCGCGTACGGGCCCGGCAGCGGCGATCCGCATTGGAAGACCGGGCAGTGCCCGAAGGGGGCATACCGCGCGACATGAGCGTTGAGCGCGGTCATGATGATGTTCCCTTGCGGCTGGCAACGAAGGCGCGGATCGCGGCTTCGTTGTCCCGGCAGAACTCCAGCGTCCGCAGCACCGCTTCCATCGTGCCGATCGCCAGGTGCATCTCGCTCTCGCGCATCGTCCGCTTGCGGACCCGCTCGCCATAGACCTTGTGGCGCATCTCGATTTCCCGGCGCACCTCGGCGATCTGGCCGGTGATCGACACCTTGATCGGGTTATGGGTGAGCGGGGCGGCCATCACTTGCCAGCCTTTGCGCGCAGCTTGAGGGCGCCTTCGCGCGCGGCCTCGAAGTCTTCGAAGAGGGTGTTGTAGGCCTTTGCCCGCGCCGGCCGTGAAAGCCGCAGGAAGCTGTCGAGCATCCGGTTGACCAGCACCTGTTCGGGCGACGGCTTTGGCGGTGGTGGCGTCAGGATGTCGAGTGCGCCCTGCAGGTCGCCCTCGGCAAGGTCGAGTGCCTCTCCGATCTTTTCGAGCTTCGAAGGCGGCAGCTTGGAGATCTTCAGGAGAGCCGACTGGTTGTCGGCGAGCGCCGTTCCGGCCAGCTGGGCGCGCAGGCTCTTGGGGAGGCGCTGTGTGATCCGATGCGCGCGCTCGACTGCCCGACGGGATACGCCAAGCCGCTCGGCACAGACGACCGAAAAGCCGCGCTCGGCCTCTTCGATAAGCACATCGACCGGGCAGCCATCTATCTGCGACAACTTGTCGGAGTTTTTTGGACGCCCACCCTTTGGGTCGATCTTCCCGTATTTTTCCTCCCAGATGCGGCGGTATTCGGCGACGAACACTGCCCGGTCGAGCGCCGAAAGATCGTTGCGAAACAGGTTCTCCTCGATCTCGATCAGCGCCGCGCCGAGCGCATCGGCCTGGACGATCACCGCGTCGATATGCGCCTCTTCCAGCAGCTCGATGGCCCGCATCCGGTGCGCGCCGGCAACCAGCGTCAAAGGCCGCTCACCGTTCGGCGTCCGGCGGACTGTGATCGGGTTGAGAAGGCCGTGCTGCTGGATCGAAGTCTGGATCGCCAGCGCATGGTCCTCGTCGACGGCGCGAAGCCGTTCGGGGATCAGGATGCTGTCGATCGCCACCCGTTCGATCGTGGCTTCGGGTTCAAGCTTCTCGGTTATGCGGCTCATCGGGCATCGCTCCGGTCGGGTGTTGATAGCTTCATCTTGCGGCAGGCGGCAGTCCGCGCCGCTTCGCGCATCGCCGCGTAGGCGCGTGCGAAATCCGGGGGCGACATCCGCTCATTGACGGTCCTGAGCGCCCGGTTGACCGCCTCGCGCGAGCGCAGGATATCGCCGGCGATCGCCCGCTTGGGCACATGGAACTCGGCCGTCATGATGTGGATGGCGATCTGCCGTGCCAGCGCTGCGTCGAACCACTGGTGTGGCGGCGAGGCGATGTCTTCCGGTGACAGGTGTTTGAAGCGGCTTCGAACGCCGCTCACGGCCGCATCAAAGAGCGGCGAGAGCCCATGCTCGGCGGCAATTGCCCGCGCCGGCAGCGGCAGAGGCAGTGGCGACGGCTTAGCGTCTGCAGCCGGAGGGATGATGACGCCCTGCTGCGGTAGCCGGGTCGCCAGCGCCGCAAAGATCAGATCATCGCTGGTCGCGGTGGTGGTGCCTTTGGCGGACGTCATCATTGCAGGCCACCCAGCGACCAGAGCAGGATGCCGGCAAGCCCAACCAGTGCGATCGAAAACAGCAGCGTCGAGCCGATCAGGAACGGAAGCCACGGGTCAAAGGCTTGTCCATTTGGAGCGCGGAAATGGGGCTCGCTCACGACAATGCCTCATCGATCTTTGGACTGGCGACCGTGAGCCGGATCTTGTTCCAGTCGAGCGGCGATCGCCGTTGACCGGACGGGCGGTAACGCGTCTTCCAGAGAAGATGCGGCCTTGTGCCGAGAGCAGCGGCGATCGCACGTTCCCCGGCAAGATCCGGGTAACGAAGGGTCTCGCGCGCTTGGCCGGACCGGAGCCCGAAGCGGCGGTCGATGTCGGCGAGCGAAAGGCCCGCTTCGACGATGCGCGCTTTGACGCGGCGGGCCTCTTCGACGCGGCGGTCGGGCTTGTCGGTGGTCTGGGTCGCGTTCATACTGGCCGTCCGTGTGTGGGTTGGCGGCGTTGCAGCGCCGCTTTTTTGGGGCTGATTTGCCCGCGAATGAGGGAAGGATAGGCATTAAAATGCCTCATGTAAAGCACTATAACACCGTAAGGCGTTTAAATGCCTGAATGGGAACTCTTGAGTGATCGGGTTGTATGGATCTCGCGACGCATGGGCTCGCAGAAGGCCTTGTCGGAGCGGTCGGGCGTGGCGCAGCGCACGGTTGGCGACTTGGCCCGAGGAAAGGGCAATCCGACCAGGGCGACTATTCAAAAGCTTGCTGAAGCTTCCGGAGTGGATGCGGATTGGCTCTTTACCGGCCAGGGACGGCCTACGTCCTCTCTCTTTGAGCAGTTCATCGAACTCAAAGAGACACCGGAAGAGGTTTCCGAGCACGACCAGGCGTTTCAGAGCGCTATCGCCAATATGGTCGCCAGTGAGAAGGCTCGGCTTCAACAATCAGCATCTTCGCCTTCTCAAGCGGTAGATGCGGCGATGGTCTCTTTATCCCGATATGCCGTACAGGCCTCAGCCGGCGATGGCGCGGCACTCGTCGTCGAGGCAACCGATGACGTCTTCACGGTGCCGCGCGGCTGGATCGAAACCATCGCCCCGCCGGGCGCGCGCCTCGGCATCGTCGAAGGCCGTGGTGACAGCATGTGGCCGACGATCGGAGACGGCGACCTGCTGATCGTCAACTTCTCGATCGCGCGGCGCGACCTCGCCGCGGGAGGCATCTTCGTCTTCACCTGGGACGGCGACATCTACTGCAAACGCCTGGCAATCGACATGGCCACCGGTGACCTGGTCGTCATCTCCGACAACGCTTCGCTCTATGAACCGCAGCGGATCCCGGCCGAGCTCGCCGAGGAGAAGTTGCAGCTCCACTGCAAGGTCATCCGCACCATCGCGCCGCCCCGGTCGAGATGACCGCCGCGCGGCCGGTTCGGCATGTCGTTGGCAAACTTAAAGCATGTCGCTAACAGGACATTTAGGGCCAAACTTTGCCACGCATCCTGTTGTAATATCGTGGTATTTCTGCATTTTTAGCGTCGTTTTCAGACAACTTTGCCAAAGTGGCAAACCTGAGTTTGGTTTTCGGGGGTGTTTTGTGCTATCTTTCGCCACAGGTCTTCAAAGACGCTTTGAGGAATTCAGCGCGCAATATCAGGCACTTGCGCAGGCCGTGCCGGAGCATTTGAAAGGTCCCAAAGGATTTTTGAAAGGTTTTTGAAGGCCCGCCGCAAAGCCGGCGTTTTTCGCCAAAAGTCTAAAATCTCGTGTCAAAATCGCCTGACCACGAGCGCCTGTCGGATTGCTCGTAAAGCCATGATTTCACGGCGAAAACCGGCCATTCCCGCCTAGTCCCGGCAGATCCCGGAAAATCCAGAACCTTGCGTCACCCTACACGGCGTTCCGGTCAATTCATCGACAGTTCGAGGATTTCCACGATCTCGGCTGAGTCCAGAGCGACGGGATTGGCCTTGAAGGATGAACTGTCGCTGGCAAGCTTCGCGATATTTTCCAGATCGGTCTCCGGCTCGACCGGACCAATAATGCCGAGGTCCGCCACGAAACCTGCAAGCCTAGCAAAGCCATCATCGCCTTCGAGATCGCCAAAGACCCGCCCGAGCAGCCGGTCCATTTCGTCGATGCGGGTCGTGTCGGCGCCGCGCCGAACTATCGCCGCGCGATTGACCATCAGCGATGGCGCAAGCAGCCCGGCGCAGATCTGCCCATGCGGCAGGCCCGACATGCCCCCGATAACGCCGGCAAGGCCATGCACGACGCCGAGCCCGGCATGCGAGAGGCAGATGCCGCTGGCGTGGCTGGCAAAGGCCATTGTGTCGCGCGCCGCCGGATCGTCGCCTGCGGATAGCGTGCGGATCGAAACCAGCGCCGGTTCGAGCGCAGCCATGACCAGCGCATCGGTGAAGGCGTTGGCGCGGATCGAGATGTAGGGCTCGATCAATTGGGTGATGGCATCGAGCCCGGACGCCATCGTCACGGACCGCGGACAGCCATCGGTCAAAGCGGCATCGACGATGGCCACGTCGGCAATCATGCGCGGATCGCGGATGCTGACCTTTCGTTTGTGCGACGGCACACCGATGACAGCGTTGCGTGTCGCCTCCGCGCCGGTTCCCGACGTGGTCGGTATCGCGATGAAGAACAGCGGTTCGTTGTCGATCGGTTTTCCCGCCCCGACAACTTCCAGATAGTCAAACAGCGCGCCGCCGGCTGTCGCCAGCCCGGCAACCGCTTTTGCCAGATCGAGCGCCGCGCCTCCGCCAAGCCCGATGATGCAGTCCGCCTCAACTGATCGGGCGGCTGCGAGCGCGCGCTCGAGGGTGGCGACATCCGGCTCGCCGTCGCAGATGAACGGCGTGACCGTACCCCCGCCCTCGGCAAGAAGGTCAATCAGCCACTGCGCCCGTGCTTGCGAGCGTCCGTGCACCACAAAGGGTCGTGAAAATCCTGCAATCGACTGGGCAACGGCTTTCGGCGCAGTTCCGCGTCCGAAGACAGTGCGACCGGGCAGCCTGATTTCAAATGCGGCCATCGTCGTCGTCATGGCCAGACAGCCTTTTCGGGAGTGGTCGGACAAGAAAAATGGCCGGGACCCGAAGGTCCCGGCCATCTGTGGCAGATGTTACTGCCAGGACTTGAGCAGCTCGTCATAGGCGATCGTCTCGCCCATCGGCTTCTCGTTTTCCAGCTTGGCGACCGGCGAGCCCGGCTCGTCGAGCCAGACCTGCGCGTCCTTCGGCTCATTCATCTTCGGACCGATGTCGCCCTGAACTCCAGCACGTTCGATGCGCTCCATGACGCTTTCCTGTTCGGCGCAGAGCGAGTCGAGTGCTTCCTGCGGCGACTTGGCGCCTGACATCGCATCGCCGATGTTCTGCCACCAGAGCTGTGCCAGCTTCGGATAGTCAGGAACGTTGGTGCCGGTTGGCGACCACTGCACACGGGCCGGGCTGCGGTAGAACTCGACCAGACCGCCGAGCTTCGGAGCACGTTCCGTGAAGCTTTCATGCTGAACGGTCGATTCGCGGATGAAGGTCAGGCCGACATGGCTCTTCTTCACGTCCACGGTCTTCGAGGTGACGAACTGGGCATAGAGCCAGGCGGCCTGGGCGCGGTCGACCGGGGTCGACTTCATCAGGGTCCACGAACCGGCGTCCTGATAGCCGACCTTCATGCCGTCCTGCCAGTATGCGCCATGCGGCGAGGGGGCCATGCGCCACTTCGGCGTGCCGTCCTCGTTCATGACCGGCAGGCCTTCCTTGACCATGTCGGCGGTGAAGGCGGTATACCAGAACATCTGCTGGGCGATATTGCCCTGTGCCGGAACCGGACCTGCTTCGCCGAATGTCATGCCCTGTGCTTCCGGCGGTGTGAACCGGTTCAACCAGTCGATCGCCTTGGTCACGGCATAAACGGCAGCCGCATCGTTGGTGGCACCGCCACGGGCAACGCACGAACCGACCGGACGGCTGTTTTCGTCGACGCGGATACCCCATTCGTCAACCGGCAGGCCGTTCGGCTCGCCGACATCGCCCATGCCGGCCATCGACATCCACGCATCGGTGTAGCGCCAGCCGAGCGAAGGATCCTTCTTGCCGTAGTCCATGTTGCCGAACACGCCGGATGCCGGGCCGCCCGCATAGGACATGTCACGGCCGGTGAAAAACTCGGCAATGTCTTCGTAAGCGGACCAGTTCAGCGGCACGCCGAGGTCGTAGCCATACTTGGCCTTGAAGTCTTCCTTCGACTTTTCGTGGTCGAACCAGTCGGCGCGGAACCAGTAGAGGTTCGCGAACTGCTGCGTCGGCAGCTGGTAGAGCTTGCCGTCGGGAGCGGTCGTGAACTTGCGGCCGATGAAGTCCGCCACGTCGAGGTTCGGGTTGGTCACAGCCGCGCCTTCGCCGGTCATCCAGTCGTCAAGGATGCGGACCTGCTGGTAGCGCCAGTGGGTGCCGATCAGATCAGAGTCGTTGATGTAGGCGTCATAGATGTTTTCGCCGGACTGCATCTGGGTCTGCAGCTTTTCGACGACATCGCCTTCACCGATCAGGTCGTGGGTGATCTTGATGCCGGTGATCGCGGTGAAAGCCGGGGCCAGAACCTTGGCTTCATATTCGTGCGTGGTGATCGTTTCGGAGACGACCTTGATGTCCATGCCGGCGAACGGCTTGGCGGCGTCGATGAACCACTGCATTTCGGCTTCTTGTGCGGCGCGGTCGAGCGACGAAAGCTCGCCGATTTCCGCATCGAGGAAGGCTTTCGCCGCCTCCATGTCGGCGTGCGCCGAGGTCGAGGCGAGAACACTCGCCGCGAGCGCCAGCGCCGTCGTTGTCATCAGGTATTTTCTCATGTCTTCCTCCCGGTAGTACAGTTTGGAGCGCGGCATCTGCCCGCACTCCGGTGGTCCTGGTCTAGACGTAGCGGAACACCGCGACCGCGTAGATCAGGCATACGATCAGCGCTCCCCACTGGGGTGCGCTGACCAGTCCGAGCCAGGCCAGATTGATGAAGGCCGAGCCAAGCAGAGTGATGAAAAGCCGGTCGCCGCGCGTCGTCTCGATGCGCAAGATCCCGGTGCGCGGCGTTTCGGGATATCGGATGGCGAGTGCTGTAAAGAGCAGGATCGTCATCGCGATGAGGATGAAGAATGTGGCCGTTGGCCAGGTCCAGGCCATCCATGAGAGATCCATCACGCTTCCTTTCCTGTCAGACCCGCCCGAGGGCAAAGCCCTTGGCGATGTAGTTGCGGACAAAGTAGATCACGAGCGCGCCCGGAATGATCGTCAGCACCCCGGCTGCCGCAAGGACGCCCCAGTCGAGGCCCGAGGCGGAAACCGTGCGCGTCATCGTCGCGGCAATCGGCTTGGCGTCGACCGATGTCAGGGTGCGCGACAGCAGCAGTTCGACCCATGAGAACATGAAGCAGAAGAACGCGGCGACCCCGATGCCCGATGCGATCAGCGGCATGAAGATCTTTACGAAGAAGCGCGGGAACGAATAGCCGTCGATATAGGCGGTCTCGTCAATTTCCTTCGGCACGCCGCGCATGAACCCTTCGAGGATCCAGACGGCGAGCGGCACGTTGAACAGGCAATGCGCAAGCGCCACGGCGATATGCGTGTCGAACAGCCCGACCGACGAATAAAGCTGGAAGAACGGCAGGGCAAACACCGCCGGCGGCGCCATGCGGTTGGTCAGGAGCCAGAAGAACAGGTGCTTGTCACCGAGGAAGCTGTAGCGCGAGAATGCATAGGCCGCAGGAAGCGCCACGCTGATCGAGATCACGGTATTCATGACCACATAGATCATCGAGTTGACATAGCCCATGTACCAGCTCGGATCCGTGAGGATCGTGATGTAGTTTGCAAAGGTCAGGTTGCGCGGCCACAGCGAGAACGTGCCGAGGATCTCAGCATTGGTCTTCAGGCTCATGTTGAGGAGCCAGTAGATCGGCGTCAGAAGGAAAATCAGGTAAAGCGTCATCACGATGGCGCTGGTGCTGATAAGTGGCTTGGTCCTCGCCGTACCGATCGGCCTGGTGCTTGCGACCGGTGCTGACATTGTCGTCTGGTTCGCCATCACTTGGTCTCCTCCTTGTCGAGCGAGGTCATGACGGTGAAGAACACCCAGGAGACCAGGAGGATCACGAGGAAGTACATCAGCGAGAATGCTGCCGCCGGGCCGAGGTCGAACTGGCCGATCGCCATCTTCACCAGATCGATCGACAGGAAGGTTGTCGTGTTGCCCGGCCCGCCACCGGTGACGACGAACGGCTCGGTGTAGATCATGAACGAGTCCATGAAGCGGAGCAGGATCGCGATCAGCAGCACGCCGCGCAGTTTCGGCAGTTCGATGTAGCGGAACACGGCCCAGCGGCTTGCCTGATCGATTTTGGCGGCCTGATAATAGGCATTGGGGATCGACTGCAGCCCGGCATAGGCAAGTAGCGCCACAAGCGATGTCCAGTGCCAGACGTCCATCACGACGACCGTCACCCAGGCATCGATCGGATCGTTGGTGTAGTTGTAATCGATGCCGAGACCCTTCAGCGTGTAGCCGAGCAAGCCGATGTCACCGCGGGCAAAGATCTGCCAGATCGTGCCGACAACATTGAACGGAACCAGCAGCGGCAGCGCCATGAGAACCAGGCAGAAGGATGCCCAGAAGCCGCTTTTCGGCATGTTCAGCGCGACGTAGATCCCGAGCGGCACTTCGATTGCGAGAATTGTAGCCGAGAAAAGGAACTGGCGGCCGAGCGCATTGTGCATCCGGTCGGATTCAAGGACGTCCTTGAACCATTCGAGCCCGGCCCAGAAGAACTGGTTGTTGCCGAACGTGTCCTGCACTGAATAGTTCACCACGGTCATCAAGGGGATGACGGCCGAGAACGCCACCAGCACGAGAACCGGCAGGACGAGAAACCATGCCTTCTGGTTGACGGTCTTTTCCATCAGGCAGCCTTTCCGTTCACGCGCCAGCTTTCGGCATAGATGTTGACCCGGTCGGGATCGAAGACGACCCGGTTCATATCGTCGGAGATCGCCTGGCCCTCGGGAACGATGGCGTTGATCTCGTGGCCGAAGAATTCGGTTCGCACGATCCGGTGGCGCCCGACATCCTCGACGCGGCGGATACGGACAGGCATGCCTTCGGTGCTGGAAAGCCGGACGAATTCCGGCCGGACACCGATCTCGACCTTGCCGCCAAGCGTGCCGTAGTGGTTGCCGAGGGCGATTTCGGTTCCGTCGACATAGGCCTGGTTGCCCTCGACCTTGGCAGGGATCAGGTTCATGCCGGGCGAACCGATGAAATAGCCGACGAATGTGTGCTCAGGCCGCTCGAACAGTTCCTGCGGCGTGCCGATCTGCACCACGCGTCCGTCATACATCACGACAACCTTGTCGGCGAAGGTCAGCGCCTCGGTCTGGTCGTGCGTCACATAGATCATCGTGTGGCCAAACTGGCGATGCAGCGTCTTCAACTGCGTGCGCAGCGCCCACTTCATCTGCGGGTCGATCACCGTCAGCGGTTCGTCGAACAGGATGGCGTTGACATCCTCGCGCACCATGCCGCGCCCGAGCGAAATCTTCTGCTTGGCATCGGCAGTCAAGCCGCGCGCCCGGTTGTCCAGTTCCGCTTCCATGTTGATCATCGCCGCGATCTCTTCGACGCGGCGCGCGATGTAGGCGGCGTCGGCACCCCGGTTCTTCAACGGAAATGCCAAGTTCTGACGAACCGTCATCGTGTCGTAGACCACCGGAAACTGGAACACCTGCGCGATGTTGCGCTCGGATGTCGCCGCATGGGTGACATCGGTCTCGTTGAAGAAGATCGAGCCTTGCGATGGGGTCAAAAGCCCGGAAATGATATTGAGAAGGGTTGTCTTGCCGCAGCCGGACGGCCCGAGCAGGGCATAGGCTTCGCCGTCACCCCAGACGTGGTTGATTTCCTTCAGCGCGAAGTCGGCTTCTTCGCGCGGCGAGGCCATGTAACTGTGCGCCAGCTTGTCGAGGGTGATCCGGGCCATCGGCTAATCCTCACGCAGCATGGGCGTAGCTTGCGGACGCAACCAGCGCGCCGCCCTCGCCGAAAATGTAGACATGATCGGGGTGGAGGTAGACCTTCAGCGCGCTGCCGATCTCGATGTCACGCACACCATGCACGACGCCGACCCACCGTTCGCCATGGTGGTCCAGATGGACGAAGGTTTCCGATCCGGTGATCTCCGTCACCGCGACAGTGGTCGTGAACTCCATCGCATCTGGCGAGAGCCGCGTCAGTTCCACATGGTTCGGCCGGAACCCGGCGGTGTAGCGACCATCGTTCAAGCTGCCGAGGCTGCCGGTGGCCGGGCAGGACTGGCCGTCGCCGAACATGATCTTGCGACCGGCTTTCGAAATCTGCAGGAAATTCATCGGCGGCACGGAAAAGACGCTTGCTGTCGTCGCATCGGCCGGGTTGCGGTAGACATCAGGCGTCAGCCCGAATTGCGTGACACGGCCTTCCCACATGGTTGCCGTGTTGCCACCCAGCAGCAGCGCCTCTTCGGGTTCGGTCGTCGCATAGACGAAAACCGAGCCGGATTCCGCAAAGATCTTCGGGATTTCAACCCGCAGTTCCTCACGCAATTTGTAGTCGAGGTTGGCCAGCGGCTCATCGAGCAGGACGAGGCCGGCGTTCTTGACCAGGGCACGGGCGAGGGCGCAGCGCTGCTGCTGTCCGCCGGAAAGTTCGAGCGGCTTGCGTGACAGCATCGGCGTCAGCTTCAGCATGTCGGCGGTTTTGCGCACGGCGGTATCGATTTCGGCCCGCCCCTTGCCCTCAAGCCGTAGCGGCGAGGCAATGTTGTCGTAGACGGTCATCGACGGGTAGTTGATGAACTGCTGGTAGACCATGGCGACCTTGCGGTCCTGTACGCGCACGCCGGTAACATCCTTGCCGTTCCAGAGGATCCGGCCGGTGGCGGGCTTGTCGAGCCCGGCCATCAGCCGCATCAGCGAGGTCTTGCCAGCAAGCGTCGGCCCGAGCAGCACATTCATTGTCGCTTTCTCAAGCGTCAGGGTCGTCGGATGGATGTGGGTCCGTCCGGCGACAACCTTGGAAACGCCCTCCAGCGTCAACGTCATGCCCGTTCCTCCCTGCGCCCGCTCATTCGGCGGCCTTTGCGCCAAGTCCGCCGGACCCGGCCTTGGACATCCAGACGTCCAGCGCTTCGATCTGCGCCCTGTCCATCCGCAACCCGAGCTTCGACCGCCGCCAGACGATGTCGGCAGCGGTCAGCGCATATTCGTTCGCCATCAGCCAAGTCACTTCGCGCTCGGAAAGGTCGGCGCCGAACTGGACACCAAGGTCCTCGGCGGACCGCGCATCGGCGAGCACGGCATCGGCCTCGGTTCCGTAGGCGCGCACGAGGCGCAGCGCCGTCGCGGTTTTGATGAACGGGTATTTCCGCTGAAGATCTGACGTCAGGTCCGCGACACCGCTGACCGGAAAATCGCCCCCGGGAAGCGCAACGCCGGCGGTCCAGGCGGGGGCCATGCCGCTGAAATGGGGGGCGAGCTTGGCCAGCGCGCTTTCCGCCAGCCGCCGATAGGTGGTGATCTTGCCGCCAAAGACGCTGAGAACCGGCGCGCCGCCGGTTGTCTCAAGCGACAGCACATAGTCCCGTGTGGCGGCGGTGGCCGACGATGCGCCATCATCATAGAGCGGACGCACGCCGGAAAAACTCCAGACGACGTCTTCCGCGGTGACCGGGCGCTTGAAGTAGCGTGAGGCGAACGCCAGGAGGTAGTCCTGCTCGGCCGCCGTGCAGGCCGGCTTGACCCCGACGCCGTCATGTTCCTGATCTGTCGTGCCGATGAGCGTGAAATCGGTTTCGTAGGGGATCGCGAAGATGATTCGACCGTCTTCACCCTGGAAGAAATAGCACTTGTCGTGCTCGAAAAGCTTGCGCGTGACGATATGGCTGCCGCGCACAAGGCGAACGCTCTCGGTGGTGTTCTGGAGCAGAACGCCGCGCCCGACCTGCTCGACCCACGGCCCTGCCGCATTGACCAGCGCGCGCGCCGCAAAGACCGACCGCTCGCCGGTCACCAGATCTTCGGTGGTCACGTTCCACTGGTCAGTGGTGCGGTCTGCCGAGACAACCTTGGTGCGGGTCATGATCCGCGCGCCGCGTTGCGCCGCATCGCGCGCATTGAGCACGACGAGGCGGGAATCCTCGACCCAGCAGTCGGAATATTCGAAGGCCTTTTCGAACCGGTCCTGCAGCGCGGTTCCAGCCGGGTCCGAGCGCAGATCGATCTGCCGCGTTGCTGGCAGGATCTTTCGACCACCCATGTTGTCATAGAGGAACAGGCCGAGGCGGATCAGCCAGTCCGGGCGACGCCCCTTCATCCAGGGCATCACAGATGACAGGAGCTTTGATGTCGGCGTGTCGGTCTCGAACCGCATGGCGCCATGGACCGGAAGCACAAAGCGCATCGGCCAGGAGATGTGCGGCATAGCGCGCAGCAGCGTCTCGCGCTCGATCAGCGCCTCACGAACCAGCCGGAATTCGAAATATTCGAGATATCGCAGTCCGCCGTGAAACAGCTTGGTCGATGCGGATGACGTTGCAGACGCAAGGTCATCCATTTCGGCCAGCGCAACCTTCAGCCCCCGGCCTGCCGCATCGCGCGCAATGCCGCAGCCATTGACGCCGCCACCGACGACAAAAAGGTCATAGACCGGGTTGGACCTGCCGTTCATTCGAAAGCCTCCGCGATCGTTTGAATGCCATGGAACGAAAAGCCATACAAGGATTTTGCGTTCGTTATTGTTCCTTTTGTGTTTTGCACTGCAATATAAGCGATATTGCACCTGCTTTGCTGTCATAAATGTTCGCTTGCGCAAATGCCGGTCTGGCGCGAATCTGATGCTCGCAGGCAGTCAGCGCCAACACAGATTTTCAGGTGAGCTTCTGGACACCTGCCGATGCGTGAGCATATGACCGATGGTGAAGAAGGGTTCGGGATGGCCACTCTGCGCAGAAGCGAAATCCTCAGCCTGCTAAGGTCGCAGGGGCAGGCAACCGTAGACGGTCTCGCCGACCATTTCGGCGTCACCGTGCAAACCGTTCGCCGCGATCTGACCGAATTGGCGCAGGAAGGCCGCATCAACCGCGTCCATGGCGGCGCGATGATCCGCAACGGCGTCACCAACATCGAGTACGATGAGCGGCGCGGCCTTCACGCCGAAGCCAAGGAGCGTATCGCGGCGCTGGTCGCCTCGCACGTTCCGGACAATGTTTCGCTCTTCATCAACATCGGCACGACGACCGAGGCAGTGGCGCGCGCGCTGATGGATCACCAGAACATCACGGTTGTCACCAACAACATGAACGTTGCCAACATCATGGCGGGCAATCCGACCTGCGAAATCATCGTGTCAGGCGGCACGCTGCGCCGGTCCGACGGCGGGCTTGTCGGCGATCTCACCACGCAGATGATCGAGCAGTTCAAGGTCGACATCGCGATCATCGGCACGTCGGCGCTGGACGATGATGGCGACCTTCTGGACTTCGACCTGCGCGAAGTCCGGGTTTCCAAGGCGATCATCCGCCATGCGCGCAAGATATATCTGGCGACCGACTTTTCGAAGTTCGGTCGCTCGGCCCCGGTCAGGATCGCCTCGCTTTCGGAGCTGGATTCGGTGTTCATCGACCAGCCCTTGCCGCAAGCGCTTGTTTCCAAATGCGCGGAATGGGGCACGCAAATCCACGTCTGCGCCGAGGCCTGACCGATCTGACTGGCGCAAATGGAGGCGCTTTCAGTTGGTTGCCAGAAACGCCGTCGGCTCCAGCAGGAAGCGCGTCGAGATCGGCAACAGGGCCGAGCCAAGCGCACGGGCATTGGCGCCGGCCTGGCCTTCCTCGATCTGCGGTGCGGCAATCCCCTGCGTGTTCGTCTGCGCCATGGCAAGGCGCACGCGGCGGGTCAGCTCATGGCGGACACTTGTCGGAAACGCCCCGTCGATGATCACCACCGGAAAATCGAAGACCGCAGCCACGGAAACGATCGCCGATGCAATCGATGGCGCTGCATCGTCGTACCAGACCGACAGATGCTCATCAAAGCCCGACCAATCCGCACCACGGGTCCACAGGGCCGACACATCGCGCCCCGCCGCCACAAGGTCGCGCTCCAGCAGATAAAGCGAAGCACGATCGATCAATTGGGTCGAACGGTCGTCAGCGGTGCGGGGCAGGGGGATCGAGCCGAAGGCACCGGCATTGCCGCGCACCCCGGTCTGAAGCGCATGGTTGATCACCATGCCGCCACCGATAAACGAGCCCACGTAGAAATAGGCAAAATCCTTGTGCCGTCGCCCGCCGCCGACCGACAGTTCGGCAAGGCAGGCGCTCGATGCGTCGTTTTCAAGGATGATGTCGAGGCCGGTCAGTTTGCCCAGCGCACCGACGATGTCGAGGTCGCGCCAGGCGGCCATCTCGTCTGCCGGAGCGCCGAGCCGGTCCAGCCAGTTCCACAGCTGGAACGGTGCCGCAACGCCGATGCCGATCACCCGGTCGCGCAACTCCTCGCGGTCCCGGGCTGCCGCCCCGGCAATCAGCGGATCGAGTTCAGCGGCCACAAAGGCAAGGATCCGCTCGGGCGTCGGATAGCGATAGGTGACCTGGACCTGCGCCCGCAGCGTTCCGACAAAATCCATCAACACAAGGTCGGCGCTGCGCCGGCCGATCCGGAGACCGATCGAGAATGCGCCATCGGGATTGAGCGCCATCGGGACCGATGGCTGCCCGATGCGGCCGCGCACCGGCTGTCCGCGAAAGACCAGATGTTCGGTTTCAAGCGCGCGGTTGATGACGGAAATGGTCTGCGCCGAAAGCCCGGTGTGGCGGGCGATTTCTGCCTTGGACAACGTGCCGTACTGGCGCAGCAGCGACAGAACCAGCCGCTCGTTGTGCGCCCGCAGCCCGGTCTGGTTGATGCCGCTGATTGTCGAGGATGGCCGGTCACCTGCCTCTCCACTCATCGCCATGCGGTTCTCCCCCGGTACCCTCTGCCGGCAGTCAAGCTGAACCGTTTTAATAAATCAAGTTGATTTAGTTATTGACAGCACCATGCCGCTTGGTGTTCGCTAGGGGTACCGGCGGCATGTTGCCGCCATGGGAGGAAATCATGAAGACATCTGTTCTCGCTGCAGTTTGCGGCGCGCTTGTTGCATCCGTTGCTTTCGCTGCGCCGGCGATGGCTGCCAGCCATGGCAAGGTCAGCGCCTGCCTGATCACCAAGACCGACACCAACCCGTTCTTCGTCAAGATGAAGGAAGGCGCGACCGCCAAGGCTGAAGAACTCGGCATCGAGCTGAAATCGTTCGCCGGCAAGGTCGATGGCGACCACGAAACCCAGGTTCAGGCCATCGAGACCTGCATCGCCGATGGCGCCAAGGGCATCCTGCTCACCGCTTCCGACACCTCGTCGATCGTTTCGGCCGTCAAGCAGGCCCGTGATGCCGGCATTCTGGTGATCGCACTCGACACCCCGCTGAACCCGATCGACGCAGCCGATGCGACCTTCGCCACCGACAACTTCCTCGCCGGTGAACTGATCGGCAAGTGGGCTGCTGCAACGCTCGGCGCCGAAACGGCCAACGCCAAGATTGCAACGCTCGATCTCGATGTCAGCCAGCCGACCGTCGACGTTCTGCGCAACCAGGGCTTCCTGTCCGGTTTCGGCATCGAACTGGGTGATGCGAATGTCATCGGTGACGAGACCGATCCGCGCCTCGTCGGCAGCGACGTGACGCAGGGCAACGAAGAAGGCGGTCGCAAGGCCATGGAAAACCTCCTCGCCAAGGATCCGACCATCAACGTCGTCCACACCATCAACGAGCCGGCCGCTGCCGGTGCTTACGAAGCGCTGAAGGCGATCGGCCGCGAAAAGGACGTTCTGGTCGTTTCGGTCGATGGCGGCTGCCCCGGCATCAAGAACGTTGCAGACGGCGTCATCGGCGCGACCGCACAGCAGTATCCGCTGCTGATGGCATCCAAGGGCATCGAGGCCATCGCTGCCTGGGCGAAAGACGGCACCAAGCCGGCACCGACCGAAGGCAAGGCCTTCTTCGACACGGGCGTTGCGCTCGTGACCGACAAGCCGGTGGAAGGTGTTCCTTCGATTTCGGTTGAAGAAGGCACCAAGCTCTGCTGGGGTTGATCTCCTTCCAAATTAACTGAACACTCCGGTTGCGGGCGGGCTTGCTTGCCTCGCCCGCAGCCAAGAACAAAAAGCGTCACCAAGACGCCGGGTTGAGCGGTCTGACGGGCCGCGGGAGGGAAAGCCATGGCCGACACGCCGGACTTCGAGCGCGCCGCAGCAGCCAGTCCGCAGGCGGTTGCCGATTTTTCCACCAGACATCACGGGCCGGTCGAGCGCCTGCAGCATTTCCTGCACACGACGCCGGCCGCCGTACCGCTGATCGTCCTGCTGATTTCGCTGGCAATTTTTGGCGTTGCGCTCGGCTCCAAGTTCTTCTCGCCCTTTGCACTGACGCTGATCCTTCAGCAGGTCCAGTTGGTCGGCATCATCGGCTGTGCGCAGGCGCTGGTCATCATGACCGCCGGGATCGACCTTTCGGTTGGCGCCATCATGGTGCTGTCATCAGTCGTCATGGGCCAGTTCACCTTCCGCTACGGGCTTCCGGTGGAAGTGGCAGTCGCCTGCGGCCTTATCTGCGGCACGGTCTGCGGCTTCATCAACGGCTGGCTGGTCGCCGTCATGCGACTGCCGCCGTTCATCGTCACGCTCGGCATGTGGCAGATCATTCTTGCAACGAACTTCCTTTATTCGGCCAACGAGACGATCCGCGCGCAGGACATTGAAACCAGTGCTCCGCTCTTGCAGTTCTTCGGCCAGAAGGTGGAGTTCGGCGGCGCCGTCGTCACCTATGGCGTCATCTTCATGGTGCTGCTGGTCGTGACCTTGGCCTACATGCTACGCGAAACCGCCTGGGGCCGCCATGTCTATGCGGTCGGCGATGATCCGGATGCGGCAGAACTGTCCGGTGTGCAGGTCAAGCGCACACTGATTTCCGTCTACATGCTGTCGGGCCTCATCTGCGCATTTGCCGGCTGGGTCCTGATCGGCCGCATCGGGTCAGTTTCGCCGACCTCGGGGCAACTCGCCAACATCGAATCGATCACCGCCGTGGTGATCGGCGGCATTTCGTTGTTCGGCGGGCGCGGCTCCATCCTCGGCATGCTGTTCGGCGCCCTTATCGTCGGCGTGTTCACGCTCGGCCTGCGCCTGCTTGGCGCCGACGCCCAGTGGACATTCCTGTTGATCGGCATGCTCATCATCGCCGCGGTCGCTGTCGACCAATGGATCAGAAAGGCGTCTGTGTGATGGTTCAACCAATCCTGACGGCCCGAAACCTCGTCAAGCGCTACGGTCGTGTCGTCGCGCTCGACCAGTGCGACTTCGACCTGATGCCGGGCGAAATCCTTGCAGTCATCGGCGACAACGGTGCCGGCAAATCGACCCTGATCAAGGCGATCTCCCGCGCCGTCGTTCCCGACGAGGGCGAGATCCACCTCGAAGGCAAGCCGATCCGTTTCACCTCGCCGATCCAGGCGCGGGCCCATGGCATTGAAACCGTCTACCAGACGCTTGCCATGTCGCCGGCCCTGTCGATTGCAGACAACATGTTCATGGGGCGTGAACTCCGCAAGCCGGGCATCATGGGCAGTGTGTTCCGGCAACTCGACCGCAAGCGCATGGAGGAAATGGCCCGCCAGAAGCTGACGGAACTTGGCCTGATGACGATCCAGAACATCAATCAGGCCGTGGAAACCCTGTCGGGCGGCCAGCGCCAAGGCGTTGCCGTGGCGCGCGCGGCGGCCTTCGGGTCCAAAGTCATCATCCTTGACGAACCGACCGCGGCGCTTGGCGTCAAGGAAAGCCGGCGCGTGCTCGAACTCATCCAGGACGTGCGTGCGCGCGGCATTCCGATCATCCTGATCAGCCACAACATGCCGCATGTCTTCGAAGTTGCCGACCGCGTCCATGTGCATCGACTCGGCCGACGCCTGTGCGTCATCAATCCGAAAGACTGGACGATGTCCGACGCGGTCGCCTTCATGACCGGCGCCAAGGAACCGCCGGCCGAAGCGCTGGCTGCCTGAGACCGGAGTGGTGCAAGAAGGCGCCAATCTCCAAAGCGATGCCGGTGCGGTTCTTGCCCTGATTGCGCAACGACGCCTGAGGGGGCGGCGCTTTGTTCTCGCGATCGCAGGGCCGCCCGGCGCCGGCAAATCGACGCTCGCCGAAGCTGTCACAGACGCGCTCAATCGCGACGACGCGCAAACGGCGGCGCTGCTGCCGATGGATGGCTTCCATCTCGACAACCGCCTGCTCGATGCGCGCGGCCTTCGCGCCCGGAAAGGCGCGCCCGAAACCTTCGATTCTGCCGGTTTTGCCGCAACGCTTGCGCGCATCCGCGCCAATGAGGACGATGTCATCCATCCGGTCTTTGATCGGACCCGCGACATCGCCATTGCCGGTGCCGGCCTTGTGGCGGCCGGATCGCAGCCGGACGTGATCGTCGTGGAGGGCAACTACCTCCTGTTGGACAACGCCCCGTGGAACCGGCTCGCGGAGAGCTTTGATGCGACCGTCTTTCTGGCGCCGCCGGTGGAAGAACTGGAGCGCCGCCTGGTGCAGCGCTGGGTCGACCATGGCCATGAGCCGCAAGCCGCCCGCGCCCGCGCGCTCGGCAACGATATTCCCACTGCGCTTCTGGTTCTTGAAAAGAGCCGCCCGGCCGACCTGATCCTTGGAGCCCGGCCGGAACGCGCTGTTTTCTGAGTTTCAGACGCCTTCCGACGACTGGTCCCACAGGCTGATGCCCATGTCGCCGGACGCCGCTTCGATTGCAGCAAGTTCGTCTGCCGAGAAGGCGAGGTTGGCAAGTGCACCGACGCAATCTTCCACCTGCGACCGCTTTGACGCGCCGATCAGCGCGGAGGTGACGCGCGGATCGCGCAAAACCCATGCGATGGCCATTTGCGCCAAGGTCTGGCCGCGCGCCTCTGCGATGCCGTTGAGCGTGCGGATGCGGTCGACGAGATCGGACGAAATGACATCGCGCGACAGGAAATGGTCCATTGCGGCACGGCTTCCTTCCGGGATGCCGCCAAGATATTTCGATGTCAGAAGGCCTTGGGCGAGCGGCGTGAAGACAATCGACCCGGCGCCGACATCTTCGAGCGTATCGAGCAGGCTGTCGCGCTCGATCCAGCGGTTGAACAGGTTGTAGCTCGGCTGGTGGATCAGGCATGGCGTGCCGAGATCGGCGAGGATCGCCGCGGCTTCGCGCGTGCGCTGCGAATTGTAGGACGAGATCCCGACATACAGCGCCCGGCCCGAGCGCACGATGTGGTCGAGTGCCATCATCGTTTCCTCGAGTGGCGTCTTGGGGTCGAACCGGTGCGAATAGAAGATGTCGACATAGTCGAGCCCCATGCGCTTCAGGCTCTTGTCGCACGAGGCAACCAGATACTTGCGGCTTCCCCATTGGCCGTAAGGCCCCGGCCACATGTCGTAACCCGCCTTGGACGAGATGATCAGTTCGTCGCGATGGCCGGCAAAATCGGTCGCGAGGATTGCGCCGAACGCTTCTTCCGCCGAACCGGCAGGCGGGCCGTAATTGTTGGCAAGATCGAAATGCGTGATGCCGAGATCGAACGCCGTGCGGCAGATCGCCTGCTTGAGGTCATGTGGCGTGTCGTGGCCGAAAGTATGCCAGAGCCCCAGCGATATGGCTGGAAGGTCAAGCCCGGAGCGCCCGCAGCGGCGGTATTGCATCGTGGCGTATCGGTCGGCAGCGGGCGCGTAGGTCATCGGTTTCTCCAAATGGTTTTTTATTTTGCAATTGCGCGCAGGTCGAAGGCTTCATCCGACACCATCGCCGGTGTCAGCGCGCGGCCCTCGGCGAGTATCTTGCGCGCCATCATGTAGGTCGCTGCATCATTGAGACAGTCAGCGGCCAGAAAGCGTTCCCCTATGAAATAAAAATGCGAGGCCGAGCCTTCCCGCTTGCCGGGCCGTGCCACGATGCGGTCGTAGCCGCGGTTGAAGCCGGCGATTTGCAGCTTCATGTCATACTGGTCCGACCAGAACCAGGGCTGCGCCTCATACGCGGTCTCGTTGCCGATGATGTTGGCGGCAACCACCGCCGCCTGGTCATGGGCGTTCTGAACGCTTTCAAGTCGCGTCGGCATGTGCTGGTGGGGAAAGATCGTGCAATCGCCACAGGCATAAATCGCCAGATCGGATGTGCGCCCGAACCGGTCGACCTCGACGCCAACCGCCACATCGAGCCCGGCACCTTCGGCAAGCTCGACATTCGGCGTGATGCCGATCCCCGTAATCACGAGGTCGCAGGGCACCTCTTTCCCGCCGGCAAGGCGCACCGCCGAAGCGCGTCCGGTGCCGTCATCGACGACGCGTTCGATCTGCGTGCTTTCGAGGATCGTCACACCGTGGCTTTCGTGCAGCGCGCGAAAGGCATCCGATGTTTCCCGGCAGGCAACCCGCTGGAGAATGCGCGGCGCAGCTTCGATCACGGTTACGGCGAGCCCTTTCTTGGCCGCCTCCGCTGCCGCTTCGAGCCCGATATACCCGCCGCCGATGACCACAAGGCGAAGGCCTGGCGTCATCACCGACATCAACCGGTCGGCGTCGGCAAGGTCGCGCATCACATGCACATTGGAAAGATCGCCGCCAAGATCGGCAGGCAGGCGGCGCGCCCGCGCGCCCGTCGCCAGCACGAGGTG
>JBGSWL010000135.1:0-18673 GCA_041752455.1 Roseitalea sp.
GCGACTTCGACGTGCCCGCACGGGTTGGCGCGCCGAAACCGATGGTCGTGCGTGCGGCGATCAGCACCGGGCGGTCCGAGGCCATGGCTCGTGTCAGCGCCGCAGCGATTTCTTCCGGGTCATGGCCGTCGACGCGGTCGGTTGCCCAACCCGAGGCCGCAAAGCGCGCCAACTGATCGGTGGAATCGGAAAGGTCAACGGCACCGTCGATGGTGATGCGGTTGTCATCCCAGATGATGACAAGCTTGTTCAGTTTGAGATGGCCTGCCAGCGCGATCGCCTCCTGGCTGATGCCTTCCATCAGGCAGCCATCGCCCGCCAGCACGAAGGTGCGGTGGTTGACGAGGTCGGCGCCAAACTCGGCGCGCAGGTGGGCTTCGGCGATCGCCATGCCAACGCCGTTGGCAAGGCCCTGGCCAAGCGGTCCGGTCGTTGTTTCGATGCCGGCGGCATGGCCGTATTCCGGGTGGCCGGCGGTTGGCGAACCGAGCTGGCGGAAACGCTTGATCTCCTCGATGCCGATATCCTCGTAGCCAAGGAGATACAGCAGCGAATACATCAGCATCGAGCCGTGGCCGGCCGAGAGGACAAAGCGGTCGCGGTCAGGCCAGTGCGGGTTGGCCGGGTCGAACTTCATGAACTTGGTGAACAGGACAGTGGCGATATCGGCAGCGCCCATCGGCAGGCCGGGGTGGCCGGAATTGGCAGCTTCGACGGCGTCCATGGAGAGGAAGCGGATCGCATTTGCCATCCGGTCGTGCTTGTGGCGTGAGGTCATCGGGCAGGGCTTCCGCTCGTTGGCGTTGTGGTCGGGGGCAGAAGCGCCTTGCGTCAGTCCGCCCCGGAAAGACCGCCGAGACATAGCAGGTGGCCGGTCCCTGTCAACAAAACCGAAGCCCTTTGGCAACGCTTCGGCAAAGCTGTTGACCGGCAGGTTTTGCCGTTGATCGGAACGCGTGAACCGGGCAGGTTAAAGCCCTACCTGATTGTGCCTTGCTAAGACCCTCTCAGCGCTGCAAAAGATCGACAGGAACAGTGATCACGCTGACGACCATGACATCGCCGCAGAACCTTTCGCATCTTCTCGACCGTCTCGATCGGGCGCTTGCCCATCTGGAAGACGCCGTGGATCGTTCCGCGGAATTGCGCGCCGAGCATGCCGACACGCAGGAAGAAGTGCAGCGGCTGAATGGCGACAGGTCAAGGCTTGCCAATGAACTTGACCAGAGCGAAGCGCGCTCGGAGCGGCTCGAAGAGGTCAACCGGGAGGTTTCCCGCCGTCTGGTCACGGCGATGGAGACGATCCGCGCGGTGTTGGACCGCTAGCGGCAGGGGAACAATCATGTCGGGCGCACAGGTAACAGTCACGATTGACGGCAAGAGCTATCGCATGGCCTGCGATCCGGGCCAGGAAGACCATCTGATCGATCTGGCCGCGCGCTTTGACCGCTATGTGTCTCACCTCAAAAGCGCATTTGGTGAAATCGGCGATCAGCGGCTGACTGTCATGGCCTCGATCATGGTCATGGACGAGCTTGTCGAAGTGCAAAAGCGTCTCAAGGGTCTGGAAAGCGAAGCCGAAGGGCTGCGCCGTGCCCGCGATGAAGCGCTGGCGCGCGCCGACAAGGTGGATGAGGCGCTGGCTGTCCGCCTTGGCGCGATCACCGGCAAGATGGAACAGATCGCCGGCAAGCTCGGTGGCTGAATTGCCGGATGTTTTGAAATCTTATATCTCAAGCAAAAATCATTGGTATATTCATGCACTCTGCACAGTTTGACAATTGTTATTGGTCCTTTTGAAATGGATAATAGTGCATATGTTGTTTTTGTATTAATTTTTTCTGCCGTTGCGCTTTTAATCTGGGTTTTGTTACGGGAACGCAATAATCGAGATAAAATTGACGCAGACTCATTGATCTTCCGAGAGAAAAGGGAGCAAGCACAGCCCTCTTTTTCCGCACCGGGTGTCCGCTTTGTGGAAGGTCGGGCACATATTGTGGATGGCGATTCCATTATCATCAGCAATATGCAAATCCGTCTTTTTGGAATCGATGCACCTGAGATCAATCATCCCCATGGACAGAACGCAAAATGGGCGTTGATCGCCCTGTGCAAGGGGCAGATCGTTTCAGCTTCGATCAAATGTAGCGATGGTCACGGACGGTTTGTTGCAAAGTGTCTCTTGCCTGATGGGCGCGATCTTTCAGCAGAAATGGTCAAACGCGGACTTGCGATTGATTGGCCGAAATTTTCCGGCGGTATCTATCGTCATCTTGAAGTTCCCGAAGTGCGCAAGAAACTCTGGCTGGCAGACGCCAGGCAAAAAGGGCGGATGCATGTTTGGGCTCAATTTGAGGCTAACCGCGACCAAAATCGCTGAATGGCCACTTACATGTCCCTCTTCAGAAGCCTATATGCTGGGAGCCGACTGCGCTCTGTGGCAGGAGACGAAATTCCCGGGGCCTTACGCACCCCCTAGGGAGCTGGCTCTGACCGGGCTCGTGGGCCTGGATACCTGGCACCCACCTACATTGTAGGTCTCCCGGGATGCTGTTCTTCACCGATTGTCGTGGTTGGCACTTTTTGGCCTCAAACCTCTTCCGAACATGACCCTTTCGAAGCCAGACATTCGCAAGGCGGCGCTTGCCCGGCGCGATGCGACCGATCCGGTCTGGCGCCTCGAAGCTGCGTTGGCCCTCGCCGATCACGCCAGCTGGTTTGATGTTCCGCCGGGCGCCATCGTCGCCGGCTTTTTGCCGATCCGTTCGGAAATCGATCTTCGCCCGTTGTTGCAAACACTGTCGTCGCGCGGGCACCGTCTTTGCCTGCCGGTAGTGATCGATCGCGAGACGATCGTGTTCCGCGCCTTCGAGCGCGATGCGCCGCTGGTTTCGACCGGGTTCGGCACCACCGGTCCGGGGCCTGACGCTGCTGTCGTCGATCCCGATGTGATCTTCCTGCCGATGGCGGCTTTCGATGCGGCAGGCAACCGGCTGGGCTATGGCGCGGGGCACTATGACCGGGCGATCGCGCGCCTGCACCAGCGCGGATTGAAGCCCCGGCTGATCGGCTGCGCCTTCGAATGTCAGGAAGTTCCGGCAATTCCGGCCGATGTCCATGATGTCGCAGTTGACGCGATCGCGACCGAGACCGGCTTGCGGGTGGCCCGCCCGCCGGGATAGGGCTAGTGCATGCGTCTTTTGTTTCTCGGCGACATGGTGGGCCGATCAGGCCGCGTGGCGGTCTGCGAGCGGCTTCCGGGCCTCATCGCCGACTTCCGGCTCGATTTCGTCATCGTCAATGGTGAGAATGCCGCGGGCGGCTTTGGCGTGACCGAAGCAATCCTGCAGGAAACGCTGGATGCCGGATGCGATGTCATGACCACCGGCAACCACGTGTTCGACCAGCGCGAAGCCTTGGTCTTTGCCGAGCGGCAGGAGCGGTTTCTGCGGCCGGCGAATTTTCCCAAGGGCACGCCCGGCCGCGGCACCGGCGTTTATGAAGCGCGCAACGGTGCCCGGGTGATGGTCTCCAACATCATGGGCCGGGTCTTCATGCATCCCGATCTCGATGACCCGTTCGCCTGCGCCGAGGCGCAACTCGGCGATCAGAACCTCGGCCGGGATTTCGATGCGGTGGTGTTTGATTTTCACGCCGAAGCGACGTCGGAGAAGGTCTGCTTTGCGCATTTCGTCGACGGGCGGGCGAGCCTCGTGGTCGGCACCCACACCCACACACCGACCGCCGATCACCAGATCCTCAATGGTGGCACCGGCTATCTCTCCGATGCCGGAATGTGCGGAGACTATGATTCATCGATCGGCATGGACAAGGAAGAGCCGATCAACCGGTTCCTGACCAAGGTTGCCAAAGGCCGGTTCGAAGCGGCCAACGGCCCGGCGACGATCTGCGGTGTCGCGGTCGAGATTTCCGACCGTACCGGACTTTGCGAAAAGATCGCGCCTCTAAGGCTCGGTCCGCGCCTCCAGGAAACCGTTCCAGCCTGGTGGTGAGCCGATGACCGGACAGAGACTGACCGTTCTTGCTTTCCTTGCCGGGATTGCGTCGGCCGCCGTTTGTCACGCGCCAGCCATGGCATCGCAAGATGCTGGCGAGGCTGCGGGCTTTGTCCACTCCAATCTCCTGCACACACTGTTCCACGAGGCAGGCCATCTGGTGATCGACCAATTCCAACTCCCGGTCATCGGGCAGGAGGAGGATGCTGCCGACAGTTTCGCCACCGTCGAGATCCTCAACACCTTTGACGATCATGTGGACATCCTGCTCGATGCGGCCGAAGCGATGATCGTCTCGCACGAACTGGCCGAGGCGACAGGCGAGCCATTCGACTATTTCGGCGAACATGACCTCGACATCCAGCGGGGTTTGCGGATCGTCTGCCACGCGGTCGGCCTTGACCCGGACCGGTATGACGAAGCGGCGCGCTGGCTCGACATGGCCGAGGAGCGCCGCATCACCTGCGAGGACGAGGCGATTGTTGCCGCCGACAGCTGGGAGGCGCTGCTTGCGGACCACTTCCTTCCCGAAGGCGAGCCGGCGTCGGACGTGTCGGTCGAAATCGTGGAAGACCAGGCGTTCACGACCGAAATTGCACTTCTGCGGGAGACACGTGTTCTCGATGAATTTGCGGGCTGGCTCGGCGATACCTTCCGGCTTCCCGAGCCGGTCGAGGTGGTTGCCGAAGCCTGCGGCGAAGAGAATGCGTTCTATGATCCTGCCGCCGTTCGCATCACATTGTGCCACGAGTTCATCGGCGCAATGTTCGTGCTGGCCAGCGAGCGCTGATCCCAGTCAGTCCCGGCAGAACAGTCGCCGCGAGCCGATACCGATGCCATCGTCACAATCGAACAAGGGCTCGACTTCCTTGCACAGGAAGACGCGGCATGACTGCGTGTCGGCGGCCGGGACGGTTTCAGGTGACAGGCGTTCGCCGAAACGGCACTGACGGGCATCGGCTACATAGCGTTCATAGAGAAGGTAGTTGGCGACGCGCTTTGACGGATATTGAAGGATCGCCGCCCCTTCGCGTTCAACCAGTGCCTGGACCGCGCTGCAGCTTGTCTGGTCGGTGCGCAGCCGCGTGATGGCGCCCGCATCCAAGGGCGTGAGCCCTGCGGCTGTTGCTGCCGCGGCAAGAAGGACGAGGAATGACTTTCGCATGGCGGTCTCCCGAAGCACCTGTCGTCAGGTTCTCACCCGATTGCGGAGAAGATGAGGCGCGCGGTCAACCGCGCCAGCCCAGCGACTGCGGCACCATGATCGTCGGGCGCTTGGGCAAAGTGCTGAGCGAGAACGTCATGGTGTCGCCGGCAAGAAATGTGGTGTCCCAGTCGGTGCCCATCATCGAGATGAATGAATTGATCGAATTGCCACGCAGGTGCATCGGCAACAGGACCGATGAACGCAGCCGCTCAGTCAGTTCCGACATGCGCGCATGGCTCATCGTCAGTCCGCCATCGACCGGCGCCATGACGATATCCAGACGGCCGATCTCGGCGAAATGATCTTCGGTGAGCGGGTGATGCAGATGCCCGAGATGGCCGATGCAAAGGCCGGCCACTTCGAAAATGAAGATCGAATTGGCATCGGGGATCATCGAATCCCGGTCGCCCCAAGCGCGGATGTCGGTCGTCACGTTGCGCACATAGACATCATCGACCACCGTGTCGTGGTCGATGCCGCCGCTGCCTTCCGGGTTCCAGCCGGTAAACACATACTGGATACCGGGATCCGGGTTCAGCGTGTAGTGCGAGGAATGCGCCCGGTTCATGGTGACCACACGCGGCAGCGGGTCAGCGCCATAGAGGCCCGAGAAATCCGTTGCGATGATCACGCCGGCGGGTGTCCGGATCGTGTAGGTGGCGTGGCCGGCAAAGGTGATCGTCACGGTGCCGTCCTCATCCACCGTATCCAGCGGATTGGCGGTCATCGAGGCATACCAGACCTTCGGCATCTGCAGATTTTGCGCAATCGCGAGGCACTGGCTGGCCGGCGGTTCGCTGTCCTGCGCCATCGCGGCGGAAACAGCCATCAGGCCATTGGCACTGATGGTCAGGACTGCGGCGAGGACGAGATGGCGCATGGCTTTTCTCCCTTGGCTGGCATTACGGAAAGTGTACCGCAGCGCCCGGTCATGGCCAGTCGCAATTTCGTGAATGCTGCGGCGCGATTGCTGCCAACCGCCGTTCTTCAGCCGATGAACCCCTTGGCTTCCGCCGCCTTCAGCAGCTTGCGCTGATTGCCCGCGTGGTCGCGCTGGATGCGCTGGTAGGTCCGGTGCACCTGCGTCTTTGTCGGCGCGTCGACGAGCATCGCTGCGTCCGCATTGGCGTCACCCACGCTTTTCCCCGCTTCGAGCGCCGACAGGAAAAGATGGGCGCGTACCGCGCGCATGCCGCGCCGGCGGTTGTCCGCAAGGAACAGCCAGACGGTGAAGGCGATCATTGCGATGCCGACGAGAATTTCCATGCACAGCCCTTCCGGCGATGCGCCATTCACGGCGCTGGACGTTTGAAGCGATCTTTTCTAAAAGCGCGCCACTTCCGTCAATTGCCTTCATGCATGCGAGTCTTTCATGGCCGGTCATTCACAATACAAGAACATCATGCACCGCAAGGGTCGCCAGGATGCGATCCGCTCGAAAATCTTTTCGCGCCTCGGCAAGGAAATCACCGTGGCGGTGAAAATGGGCGGCGGTGTTGCCGATCCGGCCTTCAATCCGCGGCTTCGTCTGGCGATCCAGAACGCCAAGGGCCAGTCGATGCCCAAGGACAACATCCAGCGGGCGATCAACAAGGGTTCGGGTGCCGGCGGCGAGGACTACCGTGAAATGCGCTACGAGGGTTACGGCCCCGGCGGCATCGCGGTAATCGTCGAGGCTCTGACCGACAACCTCAACCGCTCGGCTTCGAACATCCGTGCGGCCTTCACCAAGTATGGCGGTGCGCTGGGCGAAACCGGGTCGGTGTCGTTCATGTTCGACCGGGTCGGCGAGATCGTCTACAAGCCGGAAGTCGGTTCCGCTGACGCCATTCTCGAGGCGGCGATCGAAGCTGGTGCCGAAGATGCCGCGTCCGACGAGGACGGCCACACGATCACCTGCGCGTTTGAAGACATCGGCGCTGTCTCCAAGGCTCTCGAAGAGACGCTGGGCGAAGCCGAATCCGTAAACATCATCTGGCGCCCGCAGAACCGCACGCCGATCGAAGAGGACCGCGCGGCCACGCTGATGAAACTGCTCGCCGTGCTTGACGAAGACGACGACGTGCAGAACGTCTATTCCAACGAAGACATTGCCGAAGACGTTTTGGAAAGGCTTTCAGCCTGACCGCGATCCCGCCGGCTGCCCCCATCATCGTCACTGATGCCCGCCGTTTGCTTATCGCGTTCGGCGGGCTTTTCCTGTTCGGCACCATTTGGGGCACGACACAGCCGCTGACCAAGATTGCGGTTTCCACCGGCCATCACCCGTTCGGTCTGATCGCCTGGCAGTTCGTGATCACCGGGGCAGCGCTTGGCACGATGACGCTTCTCGGGCGCCATGCGATCAGCTTCCAGCCGCGCCATCTCGTCTTCTATCTGGTGATTGCAGTTGTCGGCACGCTGGTGCCGAATTCGTTCTCCTACTTGTCGGCGGCGCATCTGCCGGCCGGGATCATGGCACTTGCAATCGCGTCCGTGCCGATGATGGCGCTGCTGATCGCGCTCGCCGTCGGCAACGAACGCTTTGCGCTGCGCCGGGTCGCCGGCATTGCGGCGGGCGTTGCGGCCATGATGCTGATCGCGTTGCCCGAAACCAGCCTGCCGGATGCGGCCATGGTGCCGTGGCTGGCGGTCGCGCTGATTGCGCCGTTCTGCTACGGGCTCGAAGCGAATTATCTGGCGCGGTATTCGCCGCAAGGCCTGCATCCGATACCGGCGTTGTTCGGCTCTTGCGTGGTCGGAACCATCATCGCTGTTCCGCTCGCCCTTGCGACCGGGCACTTCATCGACCCGCGCGTCGGCCTCGGCGCAGCGGAACAGGCGTTGATTGCATCGTCCTTTGCCCATGCGGCCGCCTATGCCGGCTACATGTGGCTGATCGCCTATGCTGGTGTCGTGTTTTCCAGTCAGGTCGCCTATGTCGTGACCGGCACGGCCATCGTCTTTTCGATGTTCTTCCTCGGCGAAACCTATTCGACGTGGGTCTGGGGCGCTGTTGCGCTGATGGTGGCGGGCCTGACACTGGTGCGCCCGGTGAGGGTCGAGCGGGACTGACGCCATCGCGTTCGCGTCTCTGTTTTCTCTTTGTTCACATTGCCGACTGAAAGCTTTAAGCTTGTCGCAGGACAGGGCGGAGCAAAATGGCAGAGGCGATTCGCATCATCGGGATTGATCCGGGGCTCAGGCGCACCGGTTGGGGCATCATCGATGTTGCCGGCTCCAGTCTGCGTTTTGTTGCGTCCGGCACGATCCGGCCCGATGCGGACGCCGATCTGGCTGACCGTCTGGTGGCGATCCACGACGGTCTGGTCACCGTGATTGCCGCCAACGGTCCGCGTGAGGCGGCGGTCGAAGCAACCTTCGTCAACAAGGATGCCAATGCGACGCTGAAGCTTGGCCAGGCGCGCGGGGTGGCCATGCTGGTTCCGGCGCTCGCCGGTCTCGTCGTCGCCGAATATGCGCCGAACGCCGTCAAGAAGGCGGTGACCGGCGTCGGCCATGGCGACAAGGGTCAGGTCTCCATGATGGTCAAGGTGCTGATGCCGCGCGCCGTCTTCGACAGCGAGGATGCCGCCGATGCGCTGGCCATCGCCATCTGCCATGCGCATCACCGCGGGGTCACGGCTTTGGCGGCGCGGTTGGCGGCAGCAGGCTGAATGTTCTTGACTTGTTCCGATTGCTGGAATTAAGTAGGAAAAATTCCCACGAGGCTGCCATGCGTGTTTCCGAAAAAGGTCAGATCACGATCCCGAAGAACCTGCGGGAACTTGCAGGGATTCGGCCGAACAGTGATGTGACGATTTCCATGGAGGGCGGTCGCCTGTTCATTGAAGCGCTTGATCGCGGTGAGCAAGCGGCCAGTCGGGCAAGGCTCGAGCGGTTCCTGGCGGCTTTGAAGCAACTTGAGGGGACAGGCGATCAGAGCATGAGTGCTGAAGACGTCATGCGTGAGACGCGGGACCGGTAACCGTGGCGGTCCTCGTCGATACGAATGTGCTCATCGATATCGCGCAGAGGCAATCCCCTTGGCATGAATGGTCACGCCAGAAGATGATCGTACTCATGAAAGAGGGATTCGCGATCAATCCGGTCATATTTTCGGAATTCTGTTTCCGATTCGAAAGTTTCGAGGACGCTGACCGTGCGTTGAACCATGAGGAATTCCGGCGAGAGCCGCTGCCATGGGAAGCCTCATTCGCCGCAGCCCAGGCATTCCGGCTTTACCGCCAAAGAGGCGGCCGGAAAGAGCGGACATTGCCGGACTTCCTGATCGGTGGGCATGCCGTTGTTCGTGGCTATCCAATCCTGACCCGCGATCCTGCCGGGTATCGCGAGTACTTTCCCACCCTCGACATCATCGCACCGGACACCCATCCATGATCGGCAAGCTAAAGGGGACGGTCGACGAGATCGGCGAGGACCATGTGGTCATCGATGTGCACGGCGTCGGCTATGTCGCCTTCTGCCCGGCGCGCACGCTCGGCAAATTGTCTGCTGGCGAAGCGGCGGTGCTGTTCATCGAAACCTATGTGCGCGAGGACATGCTCCGCCTTTACGGTTTTTCCAGCCAGCATGAACGCGACTGGTTTCGCCTGTTGCAGGTGGTGCAGGGCGTCGGCGCGAAGGTGGCGCTCGCCGTGCTGTCAACGTTGACATCTGCCGAACTCGCCAATGCCATCGCGTTGCAGGACAAGGCGATGGTGGCGCGTGCGCCGGGTGTCGGGCCAAAGGTTGCAGCGCGCATCGTTGCCGAACTGAAGGACAAGACGCCGGCGCTTGCGCTTTCCGAGGCGGGTCCCTCGCTTGGCCTGAAGCAGGCGCTCGGCGAGGGCGTGGCGTCAGGTCCGGTCTCCGATGCAGTTTCCGCGCTGGTCAATCTCGGCTATTCGCGCGATCAGGCCGCCAGCGCCGTGGCTGCGGCGCTGCGGGAAGCGGGCGACGGTGCGGCCAGCCCGCTTCTCATCCGCCTGGCTCTGAAGGAACTTGCGCGATGATTTCCTTGCTTGAGGCGCATTTCCTTACTATTGTTGGATGTAAGGAAATCGAATGAGGTAAGTCGATGGGTGCGGAATCTCGGATTACCAGCAAGGGGCAAACCACCATTCCCGTTGAAGTACGGCGCGCACTCGGCATCAAGACCGGAGACGTGGTGCGCTATGAAATCGACGGAGACAAGGTGCGGCTGATCAAGAAGCGCAATGTGATGGAACTGGCGGGAATCCTTTATGACCCCAGCAGGAGACCCTTGACCATTGAAGAAATGGACGAAGCCATCATGGATGCTGTTGCCGAAGATGACGAACGGATCAAACGCGAATGGAATGAGGGGCGCAAATGATCGGCGTCGATACAAATGTGCTGGTCCGGTTTTTAACACGGGACGAACCAGAGCAATACGCAATTGCCGAAGCATTTTTTCGCGAGCGGTCAGCCGCTGAACCGGCCTATGTCAGTGCTGTCGTTCTGGCCGAAGTCATATGGGTTCTGCGCCGCGCCTATCGGTTGGGTCTCGAAGAGATACGGAATGCAATCACGTTGTTGTTTGAGACGGACGCGTTGATTGTCGAGGGGAGGGACAGGCTGGAAACGTCTGACGGGGCGATTTCCCCGAGCATGATTGCAGACCACCTCATCGCCCATTTGTGTGAAGGCGCTGGCTGTTCTCACCTTGTGACCTTTGACAGACGTGCCGCCCGCGAAGTGCCCGGGATGAAACTGCTCGCATGAGTGATGCGTCGCGCCTCATATCCCCGGAAAAGCGCGAGGAGGACCTCGACACCTCGCTGCGGCCGCAGACGCTCGCCGACTTTACCGGCCAGGCGCAGGCGCGGGCCAATCTCAAGGTCTTCATCGAGGCGGCCAAGGGGCGCGGCGAAGCGCTTGACCATGTGCTGTTTGTCGGTCCGCCCGGCCTTGGCAAGACAACACTGGCGCAGATCATGGCGCGTGAACTCGGGGTCAACTTTCGCTCGACCTCCGGCCCGGTGATCGCCAAGGCCGGCGATCTGGCGGCGCTGCTTACCAACCTCGATGACCGCGACGTGCTGTTCATCGACGAGATTCACCGGCTCAGCCCGGCGGTCGAGGAAATCCTCTATCCGGCGATGGAAGACTACCAACTCGACCTGATCATCGGCGAGGGACCGGCCGCCCGCTCGGTCAAGATCGATCTGGCGCGGTTCACGCTTGTTGCCGCCACGACCCGGCTCGGGCTTCTGACGACGCCGCTGCGCGACCGGTTCGGCATCCCGGTGCGGCTGAATTTCTACACCGCCGAGGAACTGGAACTGATCGTGACGCGCGGCGCGCGGATCATGGGCCTGCCGATGACTATCGATGGCGCGGCGGAAATCGCCAAGCGCTCGCGCGGCACGCCGCGCATTGCAGGTCGCCTGCTGCGTCGGGTACGTGATTTTGCCGACGTAGCTGGTGCAGGAACTGTTGATGCCGATATCGCCGACAAGGCGCTGATCCGGCTTGAAGTGGATGCCATCGGGCTCGATGAACTGGACCGGCGCTACCTCAACCAGATCGCGCGTCACTTCGGCGGCGGGCCGGTCGGGATCGAGACCATCGCCGCGTCTCTCTCTGAGCCGCGCGATGCCATCGAGGACATCATCGAGCCGTTCCTGATTCAGCAGGGCTTCATTGCGCGCACGCCGCGTGGCCGAGTGATGACGGCAACGGCCTGGCGCCATCTGGGGATGGACGCACCGAAAGACCTTGCCGGATTGCAGGCGGCGCTGTTTTCTGACGAGTGAAGCGCATTCACGAAACGGCGCCGGATCCAAACCGGTGTCCGCCGGGAGATCAACCAATGACACAACATATTGTACGCAAGGATCCGCGTCTTCTTCGCGGCCTGCAGTGCTTTGAGGCAGTTGCGCGTTGCGGATCAATGACGGACGCGGCCTTGGAACTTTCCATAACGCCCAGCGCCGTGAGCCACCAGCTCCGCATCCTCTCCGACATCCTGGGGGAAAAGCTGCTGGAGAAGAAGGGCCGGGGTGTTGCCCTCACCGCAGCGGGGCGCCGGCTTGCGACCATGCTGCATGCAACCTTCAGCGACATCGAGACCAGCGTTGCCGAACTGATCGGCGAAACCAGGCCGGTCGTCCGGCTTGCGGTCTGTTCCAGCTTCGGTCCGGCCTGGCTTGCGCCGAAGATGCCGGAACTTTTCGAAAAATTCCCCGGACTCGGCGTCGAACTGAAGCTCTATGCCGGCCAGCCGCAGCAAACCCACGAGTCGGCGGATGCAATCGTCACGGCCCAACCGGTGGAACCGGGCTATGACGCGCTGACACTCTTCGAGGAACGGGTTGTCGCCGTCGCGCGGCCTACGCCAGATGGCCGGGTGCCCTCGAGCGGTCACAGATATATCGCGACCATCCAGCCACCACTGGACCCTATGGACGAATGGGCAGGCTATGCCCGGGCAACCGGGTTGAACATCAGCGCTGCTGACCGCTCCGACTCGATCGTCTGCACCCACTACATCCTTGCGCTGGAACTTGCCCGCGCCGGCTGTGGCGTAGCGCTTGTTCCGGAATTTCTGGCGGAGCGAAGCTTGCGCGATCAAAGCCTGGTTCTGTTGCACGATATCGCCGTGCCATCGGGGCGGACATACCGGTACTGCACCAAGAAGAGCCGTGCCGATGACGCCAGCCTCCGGCATCTTGGCCGGTGGCTGCGTGCGCAGGCGCAACGGCCGGATGTGCCGGTTGTGCCGTGGCAGCCTGTAACGGTCACTACCTGATCCGGCCTGAAGCTGGCTTGCATCCAAGCAAGTTGACAACTGGCGTTGATCATTGAGCAGACCTCATGTGTTGGCCGGCTTACTCAATTGACCTGTGGCGTGCAGCGGACGATTCTCGACTGATCGGCAACACGTGTTCGGCCGAAGGCGCGGCTGGATATGGGGCGTCAGCCGCGCCGCCGGGGCCGGTGATGATCGTCAAGCCCGATTGCCAAAACGCGCTTTGGAGGACTGGCAAGAACAGGCCGGAAATCGCCGCATTGCCCGCCGTGAACATTTTCCGGGCCAGCAGAATCTGCTTGATTCGCGTCATTTTCCGGTAATGATCTCGTTGCAGTTTGAGGACAATCAGGCGCTCACTGGACGCCGGGGCGATGCGGAGGATTGGACCATGACCATCAACCGTCGCAGTGTGGTGATTGGAGGGGCTTCACTTGCCACCATCGCCCTCATGCCAAGTGTTCACGGCAAACAGGTCATCAAGGACATTTCGGAATTGAAGCCGGGCGAGTTCACCTGGCATCCGGAGCGTGCGCCGAACGGGCCCGCGGCGGTGGTCGTGTCGATTCCGGAACAGCGGGTGCATGTGTACCGCAACGGCATTCGTATCGGCGTCGCCACCTGTTCGACCGGCAAGCCCGGACACGAGACACCGACCGGCGTGTTCGTGATCCTGCAAAAGGACAAGGATCACCGCTCCTCGACCTACAACAATGCGCCGATGCCGAACATGAACCGGCTCACCTGGTCGGGGATAGCGCTGCATGCAGGGAACCTGCCGGGCTATCCGGCAAGTCATGGCTGCGTGCGCATGCCGATGAAGTTTTCCGAGTACCTGTTTTCGATCACCCATCTCGGCACACCGGTGATCATCTCCGGATCGCACGCCGACCCTTGGGAACTGACGCACCCCGGCATGGTGCTTGGCGCCTATGCCGAACATGAGTTCGAGGGCGTGGTCGCCGGACTGAAGGGCAAGAAGCATCCGTCCGACTGGACCGAGGCTGAATCGAGCCCGATACACACGGTCATTGCCTCGTCAGCCGACAATCTGATCGAACTGATCGAGAACGATGATGTCATTTCCAAATCGCCGCTGGGTCTTTCCGGTCGCGGCGCGCTCGGCAATCATGTCTTCATGCTGAAAGCGACCAATGACGGGGCGCGCGGCCTGCAATGGATGGCGATCAGCCATGCCGAAGGGCCGGGCGCCAATCAGGGCGCAACCGATATCCTGCGGCGCATGACGGCGGACGATGGCTTTGTCGCCAAAATGACCAAGCTGCTGCATCCGGGCATGATCTTCATCACGACCGATGTCCCTTTGTCGGCAGACAAGCGCTCCGGCAAGGACTTCGTGATCGCAACGGTCTCCTGACCGCTGCGGTCGACAGGCGCGCGACAGGCCGCCGCAGATGGTCTGCGGCGATCTGAAAGTGGCAGTTCATTGTGCGGAGTAGACGATCATGAAAAGTGCATTCACGCTTCTTGTCGCAGCGGCCGGTTTGGCACTGGTTGCCGGTTGCGAGGACACCGGCAGCAATGCCGGTATCGCCACACCTCAGGTCACACCGAACGTCGCCCTTCGCAGTGGCAGCAAGGCGGATGAGGGCGCCTGCGAGCGCGCTGTTTCAATTCAAACCAACAATGGTGATGTGATCACGTTGTCGTCGCTGTTTTCTGAAGCCGCGACCGAAGTAATCGTCGGCGTTGGTCCGGAGCGCGCGCGGTGGAGCTGCATCATTTCAGGGGGCGTCGTAGGGCAGGTCATGTCCTTGACCAACGAAGGCACGCTTTGAAACCGAACCCGGCACCGGCTGGCTGATCGGTTCAGCCGCCGGCCTTGGCAAGGCTTGGAAGCGGCGTGTCGGTGTCCGCCAGCGGTTCCCCGCCAAATCCTTGTAGCAGACCGAACGCGCCGCCGAACGACCACATCGACCATGCAAATCCGTGTTCTTCGGCAAGCGCAATCATGTCGCCATAGTAGGCTGCGCGCCATTCGGTCGGGGCGATGAAATCCCCGCCATATTCCTGGCGGATCATGCCGAATTCCCCGAGCAGCACACGATTGCGGGCGACGCCGTGCTTGTCTGCCCAGGCGGCAGCGGTGGCAAAGGGCTCGGCGATCTTGTTGCGCAGGGCTTCCGGATCGCCCAGAACGCGGGCCGCGCCGTTGAAATCTGACAAAACGCGCGCCCGAACATCCGGCGCCGCATCGCGCTCGATGGCGGCTCGCGTCTGGTCGAGCGCCGCTTGCGTGGCTTCAGGAGACTGCGCTTCCGGCGGCCAGGCAAGACCGGAGACATGGCGCACCACATCACCTGCCCAGTTCGCACCTTGATGGGTGACAAAGAACGGCTCGTAGGAGTGAAACACGAAGATCGTGTTGTCGTCGGCGAACGGCGCCGGATCGATCGCTGCAAGGCCCGCTGCCGAGCCCCAGCATCCGCCGGTCAGAAGCAATGTGATCGTGGGATTTGCGGCGCGCGCAGCGCCATGCAGGGTTTGCAACTGGTCCTGCCACTGGCGCGCCTGACCGGCATTTTCACAATCGAACACCGGTTCGTTGATGACCTCGAGCGACACCTTTGCCGGATCGAACGGCGTCAGGCTTGCAGCAGTCTGCGCCACAAGCGCTGTGTAACGGGCAAAAAGCGCCGGATCTGCGAGGATCTCGACCGTCCCGAAGGTTCCGGTCTCGGGCGCGCGCGGGATGGTGTGCAGGTCGACGATGACCTTGAAGTCCTTGCGCACCAGCCGGCGGACAGCATCGCCGACCCGTTCCAGCAAAACGCGCTGGCGGCGGCCTTCGGCGCCTTCGCCGTGCATCAGAAATCCCGGTTCCAGCGGCACGCGGATCGTGTCGATCCCTGCCTCCGCCAGTTTGGCAAGATCGCGATCGGTGACAAACGACATCCATTCGGGGAAGTTCGCAAAGACCACGGGCTCGTTCCAGGCACTGACCTCCGGCCAGGTGACCCACTGGTCCATCGCGATGCCGCGGCCCGGCTTGAACGCCGGTTCGGCGGCGACAACAGCGACAGTTGACGCCAGCATTGCGGCAACGGCAGCAAGTCGTGATAGCAAGGAATGTGTGCGAATTCGAACCATGGCTTTGCCATACCATGAACCGGAGAGGGTCAGAGGTGGAAACGCGATGATTGGTAAACCGGATGATCAGGTGGCGCTTGCCGGAACGGTGGAGGCAGGCATTCACCGGCTTGCGGCACGGGTTTACTATGCGGACACGGACTTTTCCGGTGCGGTGTATCATGCGCGGTATCTCGAGTTCTTCGAGCGGGGCCGCTCCGACCTCCTGCGCCTTGCGGGTATCCATCATACCGAACTTGCGGCCAGCGAAGGCGGCTTGTTCTGGGTGGTGCGCGACATGGCGATCCGTTTCCGCGCTGCAGCAAGGATCGATGACGTGATCATCGTGGAAACGAAAATCGCCTCGGTCGGCGGCGCGCGGATTTCCATGCGCCAGACAATCACGAGGGATGGCGCGGTCCTGGCGCAAGCCGATGTCGAAGCGGCGCTGATCGACGCAAACGGCCGGGCGCAGCGGCTTCCGCGCGCCTGGCGTACGGCCTTCGAAGCCCTTGCCGGGGCGCAATCCTAACCACTGGTTAACCATAACCCGTTAGCATTGCTGTCATCACATGGTGGTCGGCGTGCGCTATCGCGCTGCCATTGTTTGACCGAATTCATGCGGGAAAGCGGGTCGGCGTGGCGCTGGCCTGCGGAACTGCCAACCCAGACCCTCGCCCGCCCGGCCACTGCCGGGCGTTCGGATTCACAGGACCCGTTTCATGGAAACCATCCCTTTGGCCGCCCAGGCCCATGACATGTCGCTGATCGGCCTGTTTCTGCAGGCCGGCCTGATCGTCAAGACAGTCATGATCGGCCTGCTTGCCGCCTCGATCTGGAGTTGGGCGATCATCGTCGACAAGGTGGCAGGCTATGCCCGCTATCGCCGAGCGCTGGACCGTTTCGAGGAAAGTTTCTGGTCCGGCCAGTCGCTGGAAGAGTTGTACAAGACGCTGGCCGACCGCAAGGTCACCGGCATGGGCGCTTTGTTTGTCGCCGCGATGCGCGAGTGGAAAAAAAGCTTCGAGCGTGGTGCGCGGTCTCCCGCCAGCCTGCAGCAGCGCATCGACCGCGCCATGGATGTGGCGCTGGCGCGCGAGATGGAGACGCTGGAAGCGCGCCTCGGCTTCCTGGCCTCGGTCGGTTCGGTCGCCGTTTATGTCGGCCTGTTCGGCACCGTCGTCGGCATCATGACATCGTTCCAGGCCATTGCCGGATCGCAGTCGACCAACCTTGCGGTCGTGGCGCCGGGTATCGCCGAAGCGCTGCTGGCGACGGCCATCGGCCTTGTCGCGGCTATCCCTGCTGTCGTCGCCTACAACAAGCTGATCGCCGACACCGGCAAGATCGGTGCGCGGCTGGAAGCCTTCGCCGATGAATTTGCTGCAATTCTGTCGCGCCAGATCGATGAGCGCGCAGCCACTGCACCGCGCCAGGCCGCACAGTGAACCGGACGGGAGCGCACTGACATGGCTGGCTACTCCGCAGGACGCATCAGCCGCAGGCGCCGCAACCGGCGCCCGCAGGCGGCACGGGTGATTTCCGAGATCAATGTCACGCCGTTCGTCGACGTGATGCTGGTGCTGCTCATCATCTTCATGGTGGCTGCGCCGCTTCTGACCGTCGGCGTGCCAATCGAACTGCCGGAAAGCCGGGCCAATTCGCTGAATTCGGAAACGCAGCCGATCACCATCTCGGTCAACGAGTCCGGCGAAATCTTTCTGCAGGAGACGCAGATCCCGCTCGATGAAGTGGTGCCCAAGCTCGAGGCGATTGCCCAGACGGGCTATGAGGAACGCATCTATATTCGCGGCGATCGCAATGCGGATTACGGGACGGTGATGGCCGTCATGGGTCGCATCAATCAGGCCGGGTTCCGCAATCTCGGGCTGGTGACGCTCCAGGAACAGGAAAACTGAGGCGCCATGCGCGCAGGCCTCATCACATCGGCAACGCTTCACGCGCTGCTCCTCGGCTGGGGTCTCATCAACCTGTCGGCGCCGGAGGCGTTTGAGGTTGCAGACGTGGAATCCCTGCCGGTCGAACTGGTGACGCTCGGCGAGATCACGCAGATCCAGGAAGGCGCGGAAGAAGCACCGAAGGACGGGCCATCGGCGCCGATTCCTTCCGAGCGTCCGCAACAGGTGCCGGACGCGGTCAATGCCGGCGACAATGCGCTTGATCAGGAAACGCCGCAAACCGAAGAGCAGCAGGCCGTCGCCGTCGAAGAGGCACGTTTGCCGGAGGTCTCCGACACTCCGCTGCCGACGCCGACGGAGCGGCCGGAACCGCCGGTCGAAGCGCAGCCTGAAACTGCGCCCGCAACGCCTGCAACCGAGGTTGCCCCCGAACCGCAGCCGAGCGAGGAAGTGACAGCCGATCCGGTCGAGGAACTGATCGCTTCGGCCGAGCCGGCCCCTGCGCCCGAACCGGAAGCGGTGCAATTGCCGACCAATCTGCCGACCCCCGCCGCGCGACCGGAACGGCCGCAGGCGCAGACCGCCAAGACCCCCGAGCGTCGCAATGAAGAGGCGCCTCAGGCGACCTCGGCACCGCGCAACACCGAAAGCGAAAGCGCCGACGAAGTGGCGAGCCTGCTGAACC
>JBGSWL010000136.1:0-6590 GCA_041752455.1 Roseitalea sp.
CCGGAGAGCCTCGCCGTCCGGCTGTTCCGGCGCGTGGCGGGCGTTCTCATTCGCGAAAGCGGCTTTTGAGCGCGCCGTCAGGACAGGTTGCGGCGCAATTGCCGCTTGGCGAAGGGCGCGCGGGGCGGTAGCCGTTGCGCCATGGCGCTTTCGCTCATGTTTCAGGGAACCGGCTCGGATGTCGGCAAGACCGTGCTCGTTGCCGGGCTTTGCCGGGCGCTGACGCTGCGCGGCCTTTCCGTGCGCCCGTTCAAGCCGCAGAACATGTCGAACAACGCAGCGGTTGCTGACGATGGCGGTGAAATCGGCCGTGCCCAATGGCTGCAGGCACTGGCCTGCGGCGTGGCGCCGTCGGTCCACATGAACCCGGTGCTGCTGAAGCCGCAGTCCGAGACCGGCAGCCAGGTCGTGGTGCACGGCAAGGTGGTGGCGACCGCGCTCGGGCGCGACTACCAGGCGCTGAAACCGAAGCTGCTCGGTGCGGTTCTGGACAGTTTTGCGACGATTTCCAAACGGGCGGACATCGTGCTGGTCGAGGGGGCAGGATCGCCCGCCGAGATCAACCTGCGCGCCGGCGACATTGCAAACATGGGTTTTGCGACGGCGGCGAATGTGCCGGTGATCCTTGTCGGTGATATCGACCGGGGCGGGGTGATTGCGTCGCTGGTCGGCACGCACACGATCCTGTCAGACCAGGACCGCGGAACGATCGCCGGCTATCTGATCAACAAGTTTCGCGGCGATGTGACGCTGTTCGACGACGGCCTTGCCGCCGTCACGCGTTTCACCGGTTGGCGCTCGTTCGGCGTCGTGCCGTTCTTGAACGCGTCGGCACGCCTGCCGGCCGAGGATTCCGTGGCGCTTGAAAAACTGTCGCGGGGAACGGGCCGGGGATTGCTGGTTGCTGTGCCGGTTCCGGGACGGATCGCCAATTTCGATGATCTCGATCCGCTGAAGGCCGAGCCGGGGGTCGATCTGATGATGGTGCGACCCGGTGAGGCAATTCCCGGCAGCGCCGGGCTGATCGTCCTGCCGGGATCGAAATCGACGATTGCCGATCTGGCGCAGTTTCACGCCTGCGGCTGGAGCGATGCCATCCGGTCAGCTGCTGCGCGTGGCACTCCGGTGATCGGCATCTGCGGCGGATACCAGATGCTCGGGCGCACCGTGCGCGATCCGGACAGGATCGAAGGGGACCGTGCAGAAATCGAAGGCATCGGCCTTCTGGATGTGGACACCGTCATGAAACCGGAAAAGACGGTGATGAACCGAACTGCCGTCAGCGCGGCGCATGGTGTTGCGCTCACCGGCTATGAAATTCATCTCGGCGAGACAACCGGCGCCGACTGTGACCGGCCGTTCGCGATCATAGACGGGCGAAGCGAAGGCGCGATGTCGGCAGACGGGCGCGTCATCGGCACATACCTGCACGGGGTGTTTGATTCAGGGGCGTTCCGGCGCGCGCTGCTCGCCGGGTTCGGCATCGAAACCGATGCGGCCGACCATCGCGCGCGGGTGATCGCGGCGCTCAATGACATCGCCGCAGACCTTGAACGTGTTCTCGATATTGACGGGCTGCTGGCGGTTGCCGAGCAGTCGCAAGCGTTGACAAGCGCCTGATGGCAGGCGACGTGACGGGCATGACCATGATGCAACACAATCCCGCGATCACAGAGAACCCGCACGTCACCCTGGTGCTTGGCGGCGCGCGCTCCGGCAAGTCGGTTTTTGCCGAAAGGCTGGCGGCCGCGACCGGTCTTTCCAAGTGCTATGTTGCCACGGCGCAGGTGTTCGATGCGGAAATGCGGGTGCGGGTCGATCATCATCGCGCGCGCCGCGAAGGCTGGACGACTGTAGAAGAATCGGACGCGCTGGAGGCGGTGATCGCTGACGAAGCCGCGCCGCATCAGGTTCTGCTGGTCGATTGCCTGACGCTTTGGGTCACCAACCTGATGATGGCGGACGCCGACATCGACGCGCGCAGCGATGCGCTGTGTGCTGCGCTGTCAGCGGCGGCAGGTCCGGTAATCCTTGTGACCAACGAGGTTGGTCTCGGCATTGTCCCGGACAATGCGATGGCGCGGGCGTTTCGCGACCATGCGGGGCGCTTGCACCAGAAGGTGGCGCAGGTGGCCGGCAAGGTTCATTTCATGGCAGCAGGGCTGCCACTCACGATGAAGGGTTGAACGATCATGACGGCAAAAATCCCGGCAACGGTGATCACCGGATTTCTCGGTGCGGGCAAGACCACGCTGATCCGGCACATGCTGGAAAATGCCGGTGGCCGGCGCATCGCGCTGATCATCAACGAATTCGGTGATCTTGGCGTCGATGGCGGCCTGCTCAAGGGTTGCGGTATCGAGAACTGCCGCGACGAGGATGTCATCGAACTCAACAATGGCTGCATCTGCTGCACGGTGGCCGATGATTTCATTCCGACCATGCAGATGCTGCTCGGACGGGCCGAAAAGCCGGACCATATCGTCATCGAGACGTCGGGCCTTGCCTTGCCGCAGCCGCTGGTCGCGGCGTTCAACTGGCCGGATATTCGCACGCAGGTGACGGTCGACGGCGTCATCACCGTGGTCGATGCGGCGGCGGTGGCCGAAGGCCGCTTCGCCGATGACGAGGACGCGATTGCCGCACAGCGCGCTGCCGACGATGCGCTCGACCATGAAGGACCGCTCGAAGAACTGTTCGAGGACCAGCTGATTGCTGCCGACATGGTGGTGCTGAACAAGGCCGACCTCATCGACTCCGCGACACTGGAACGGGTGCGGACGGAAGTCTCTGCCCATGCGCGCAAGGCAGTACGGACCGTAACCTCGCAGATGGGCCGCCTGCCGATCGATGTGCTGCTTGGGCTTGGTGTCGGCACGGAAGACGATATCGCCAACCGCCGCAGCCATCACGAGATGGACCATGAAGGCCAAGATGGCGCTCATGAGCATGACCACGACGAGTTCGAGAGCTTCGTCGTATCGCTTGGTGCCATTGGCGATCCGGCCGGTTTTGCCGAGCGACTGAAGGGCGTGATCGCGACGCACGACGTGCTGCGGATCAAGGGCTTCATCGCCGTGCCGGAAAAGCCGATGCGGCTCGTTTTGCAGGCCGTCGGCGGCCGCATTGCGCACCATTTCGACCGGCCGTGGGGCGACATGGAAGCGCGCGAGACGCGGCTTGTCGTCATCGGTCTGCATGACACGATGGACGATATCGCGGTGCGCGCCGACATCGAGGCGGCCGCGCGCGCGGCGGCCTGACCGGGCGCCATCCATGCATCTTCTGGCCGCCCAAAGAGGAACGATTGCCGAGGGCACCGAGGCGATCGATCTTGCCCAGGATCCGGCCGATCTCCTGTTCCTGTCGGCAGCCGATACGGAGATCGCGGCGATTGCCGCCGCGCGCGCGCGGCTCGGGTCTTCAGCGCAGGAGATGCGGGCGGGAAACCTGTTGCAGCTTTTGCATCCGATGTCGGTCGATACCTTCATCGAGCGGACGGCCCGGCATGCGAAACTGGTCGTTGTGCGGCTGCTCGGCGGCGAAAGCTACTGGCCCTATGGCTGCGAGGCGCTGCAGGCGGCGGCGGTCGAGCACGGATTTTCGCTGGCGATCCTGCCCGGCGATGACAAACCGGACCCCGGCGTTTCGCGGTTCTGCACCGGCGTTTCACGCGAGGATGCGGAAGCGCTGTGGCGCTACCTCGTCGAGGGCGGGGCGGACAACGCAGTCGGGTTTGTGGCCACCTGCGGCGCGATGATTTCGGGCGGCGAGCGACCGGCGCAAGCGGTGCCGCTGATGAAGGCGGGGGTGCTTCAGGTTTCACCCTCCCCCTTGTGGGGAGGGTCGGCGCGCAGCGCCGGGGTGGGGGTTGAAGCCCCAATATTCGGACCCCCACCCCGGACCGTCGCTGCACGCCGGTCCGACCCTCCCCACAAGTGGGAGGGTGGGGCGCGCATTCCCATCATCTTCTACCGGGCGCTGGTGCAGTCCGGCCAGACACAGGCGATCGAGGCGCTGGCTGCGGCTTTGGCCGAACGCGGGATGATGCCGTTGCCGGTCTATGTCTCGTCGCTGAAAGATGCGGTGTCGGTGACGGTTCTGGAGCGACTGTTTGCCGAAAATCCACCGGCACTGATCATCAACACCACCGGCTTTGCCGTCGCCAAACCCGGCATGCCGCATGAGCAGACCGTGCTCGATGCAAGCGGCGCCATGATCCTGCAGGTGGTCTTGTCCGGATCGACGCGAGAGGCTTGGGCTTCATCCTCTCAGGGGCTGTCGGCGCGCGATCTGGCGATGAATGTCGCCCTGCCGGAAGTGGACGGCAAGGTGCTGACGCGGGCGATCTCGTTCAAGGCGGCGGCGCGGTACGACGACGCGCTGCAGACCAACATCATTGCGCCGGAGCCGGACGCCGGGCGCATTGCCCATGTGGCGGCGCTGGCGGCCAACTGGGTGCGGCTGCGGCAAACGCCGGAAGGAGAGCGGCGCGTCGCCATCGTTCTTGCAAACTATCCGAACCGCGACGGGCGGCTGGCCAACGGCGTCGGTCTCGACACGCCGGCCGGGACGGTCGAGGTTCTCAAAGCCATGCGCGCAGCGGGCTATTTGACCGGCGATATCCCAGCCGATGGCGATGCGCTGATTGCGCATCTCAAGGCCGGGCCGACCAATGCGGCGGTCGATGCGCGCGAGGTGCGCGAGACGCTTTCTCTGCATGATTACAAGCGGTTCTTCGCAAGCTTGCCGGTTGAGAATCAGAGCCAACTGCGTGCGCGATGGGGTGAGCCGGAGGCCGATCCATTCTTTGCCGAAGGGCAGTTTGCCTTGCCGCTTTCGCGCTTCGGGAACGTGTTTGTCGGCATCCAACCGGCGCGTGGCTACAACATCGATCCGAAGGAAACCTACCATTCGCCGGACCTTGTGCCGCCGCACGGCTATGTCGCGTTCCATGCCTTCTTGCGCAGACAAGCCGATGTGCAGGCGGTCATTCACATGGGCAAGCACGGCAATCTGGAATGGTTGCCCGGCAAGGCGATGGCGCTATCGGAAACCTGCTGGCCGGAAGTGGCACTCGGGCCGTTGCCGAACATCTACCCATTCATCGTCAATGATCCGGGCGAGGGGACGCAGGCCAAGCGGCGCACCAGCGCGGTCATCATCGACCACCTGACGCCGCCGCTGACGCGCGCGGAAAACCACGGCATGCTTGCCGACCTCGAACGGCTGGTGGACGAACATTACGAGGCGTCGGGCGGTGACCGGCGGCGGTTGACGCCGCTGAAACGGCAGATCCTCGACCTGATCCGCGATACCGGGCTCGATGCCGATGCTGGTATTGCTACCGGGGATGGCGACGATCAGGCGCTGGAAAAGCTCGACGCCTATCTGTGCGACCTGAAGGAAATGCAGATCCGCGACGGGCTGCACGTTTTCGGTGTTGCGCCGGAAGGCCGGTTGCTGACCGATCTGGTCGTGGCGCTGGCGCGTGTGCCGGGCGGGGGGGTGGAGAGTTTGCACCGGGCGATTGCACGAGACCTGTTCTCCCCCCTTGAGGGGGAGATGTCTGCGCAGCAGACAGAGGGGGGTGCCCGGACTTTACCCTCCCCCTTGTGGAGAGGGTCCGAGCGGAGCGAGGGGGTGGGGGTAGACGTCCTGTCATCCGAACCCCCACCCCGGACCTTCGCTTCGCGAATGTCCGACCCTCCCCACAAGGGGGAGGGTGGGATAGCGCCCTTCGACCCACTCGATTGCGCGATGGCCGAACCGTGGACCGGGCCGAAGCCGGAGATGCTCCTGCATGTCTCCGATGATCCTTGGCGGACGGCGGGTGATACGATCGAGCGGATCGAGTTGCTGGCCGCGCAACTGGTCTCCGGCGAGATCGCCTGCCCGGACGACTGGGCAGAGACACGGGCCGTGCTCGATGTCGTAGAAGCCCGGCTGATGCCATCGGTCGTCGCCTGTGGCCGCGCGGAGATCAACGGCCTTTTGACCGCGCTCAGTGGCCGGTTCGTTGCGCCGGGGCCATCGGGTGCGCCGACGCGTGGGCGGCCGGATGTCCTCCCAACCGGGCGCAACTTCTATTCGGTGGATTGCCGCGCAGTGCCGACCGAGACGGCTTTTGCGCTCGGGCGGAAATCAGCGGAGCTTCTCGTCACCCGCCATGTGCAGGACCATGGCCAATACCCGACATCGCTGGCGCTGACCGCCTGGGGCACGTCGAACATGCGGACCGGCGGCGATGACATCGCGCAGGCGCTGGCGCTGATCGGCGTCAAGCCGGTGTGGGAGCGCGCATCGGGCCGGGTGACCGGCTACGAGGTGATGACACTTGCGGAACTCGGACGGCCGCGGGTGGATGTGACGCTGCGCATTTCCGGGTTTTTCCGCGATGCGTTTCCTGACCAGATCGCGCTGTTTGACCGGGCGGTGCGGGCGGTCGGAGCGCTTGACGAAGACGCTGGCGAGAACCCGATCGCTGCGCGGATTGCCGCCGAGACGAAAGCGCTGGTTGGCAAGGGCATGTCCGAGGTCGAGGCGGCGCGGCGTGCCGGCTACCGCGTGTTCGGTTCCAAACCGGGTGC